>NZ_JBSYXP010000002.1:0-392447 GCF_054172105.1 Methylolobus aquaticus | reverse complement strand
GTAGATACCGTATTTTACCCCGTCCAGAACGCCGGAGCCCCCGCCACACAACGCCTTCGGAGTTTTTCACCAGCCTGTTATGTCTCGACCGCTCCGGAGAAGGCGGCGGGTGTGCCCCCCAATGTGACGATCTACCCCGTCAAGGTGACATATCAGCTTCCCAGCCTTCCCGGATCCGATCCGCAGCAGACCGTCGCCAGGAACGTCTACGAGAACGTTTACGAAGAGCTCGTGTGCGACTGAGCGATTCGTCTCCTTCGGCGAGACCTCGCCGATCTTGGCCCAGCGGTCGTCGAGATGGCAGTGAGGGCCCTCTCTCCGCATCCGCGGCTGCCTCAGTCAGCCGCGCGACTGGGGCTGAAGCTTTCGAACAGAAGCGGAGGGGGCCCGTCAGTCGGTAATGGGCCGCAGAACGGAATGCCGACACGGCGATTCTCCACGGCCCTCCCACGCCCGTAAATCCGTGCAAATACTGAGCGACTCTGGCCAAAAGCCGTCATCCTTGAACGAGCAGTTCCCCTCTGCTCCAGACAGTCAGCGACGCCTTCGCCCTTGTCATGTGCCAACCCAACCGGTTGTTGCGGCCGCCGCTCAGAATGGGCCGATCCCCATCTGGTTACTCCGCAGGGGCAGACTGGATTCCCCTCTCACTCCCGCGCATGACGCCGATGCTTGAGGCGCGGATATGCGCCGCGATGGCTCAACCCCACGGCCTGATCGGTTCCTCTACGGGTTTCACGTCCAGTTGCCCGGCGCCGCCCAGGGCCTTGTACAGTGCGATCAGGTTCGTCGTGGTCTGGGCCTGCGACTGCGCGAGCGCCAGTTCTTCGGCCAGCACGGAGCGCTCGGCATCGAGCACCTCCAGGTAGGTCGCCAGTCCTTCCCGGTAGCGCAGCGTCGCCTGATCCCGGGCGAGCTTGAGCTGGCTGACCGAGCGCGCGAGGCCTTCCCTCCGCTGCGCTTCGGTCAGGAACTGCTTCATCGCCGTTTCGGTTTCGTGCAGGGCGGTGAGGACGGTCTTTTCGTATTTGAAATAGGCCTCCTGCTGCCGGGCGTCGGCCAGATCGATGCCGGCGCGGATGCGGCCGAAATTGAAGATGGGCTGGGTGATGGCTGTGCCGCTGGCCCAGGCGAACGAGGACGATCGGAACAGGTTTTCCAGGTCGGAGTTCTGCATCCCCAGAAAGGCCGCGACCGAGATCTTCGGGAACAGCTCGCCTAACGCTGCGCCCTGCAGCGCGGTGGCGGCGGCGAGATGGCGTTCGGCGGCGCGCACATCGGGCCGGTAGCGCATGGTGTCAGCCGGTTTCGTCAGAAGTGCGCGCACGTCGGAGCCGGGGACCGGCCGGGGCTCGCGGAGTTGCGAACGGAGCGCGCCGGGCTGGGCGCCGGTCAGGATTTCCAGTCGGTACTCCGCTGCGGCCAATTGTCCTTCCAGTTGGGGGATCCGGGCCTGCGTGGCATCGAGCTGGGCCCCGGCGCGCGCCACATCGAGGTGCGTGCCGAGACCCTCGCGGAAGAGTTGCTCGGTCAGCGCCAGAGTCTGTCGCTGCGAGTCCAGGCTGGCCACCGTGATACGCTGCTGAGTCTGCAGATTGCGGTAGTCGGTGTAGGTGCGGGCGAGTTCCGCGGCCAGCAGCGCCCAGGCCTGGGCATGGTCCTCGATCGCAGCATCGGTCTGGGCATCGGCCGCTTCCAGCCGCCGCCGGAGCCGGCCGAACAGGTCGATCTCCCAGATCGCATCGAAGCCCGTCAGGAAGTAATTGAACGGCCGCGACCCCGACGGTCCGAAGGGCAGCAGGTTGTCGACGCGGGCACCGACGGCATTGGCAGAAACCTTCGGGAACAGGTCGGCGCGGTTGGCGCGGCGCTCGGCGCGGGCCTGCTCGATCCGGCTGAAGGCCATTTTCAGATCGAGGTTCCGGGCAAGTGCCTGGGTCATCAGCTGGTCGAGCTGCGGGTCGTGGAAGCTCGTCCACCAGGTCTTCAACGCCGCTCGAGAGACCGGTTTCAGGTCGGCGGCCGGATCCCGCGCCGCGGTCCAGCGATCGGGCAGGGACTGTGCGGGCGTGCGGTAATCGGGACCCACCATGCAGCCTGACAGACCCAGCAGCACACCGAGCGCGACCCGTTTCCCCGTGCTCATTGCAGCTTGCTCCGCACGAACACCGTCGCGGCGGACAGCGTCACCGCGGCAATCGCCGCCATGGGCCACGCATGAGCCAGGATCTCGGACGCCGGCAGCGCCTTCAGGAAACTGCCCTGCAGGATGATCAGGTAATGGGTCAGCGGGATGATCTGTGCGATACCTTGCAGCAGCTGCGGCATGTTCTCGACGGGCGTGGCGAAGCCCGACATCAGCACCGCCGGCACACCCATCGCGAAGGTTCCGAGGATGGCCTGCTGCTGCGTGCTGCAGATCGACGAAATCATCAGTCCGATCCCCACGATCGAAACGATGAACAGCAGCAGGCTGCAGAAAAGCAGCGGGAACGAGCCGGTGAAGGGCACACCGAACCCGAATACGCCTGCCGCGGCCATGACCAGTCCCATCACCGTGCCGATCAGCAAGGCGGGAACGAGCTTGGTCAGGACGATCTCGGTCGGTGTGCACGGCGAAACCAGCAACTGATCGAAGGTGCCCAGTTCCCGCTCGCGAGCGATGGACAGCGCGGTGACGAGCAGGGTCGCGAACATTACCAACACGCCACCGAGGCTGGGCACGATGAACCAGCGGTAGATCAGGTTGGGGTTGAACCAGTGCCGTATCGCGAGGCCGTCGCGGTCCGCTGCCGGCGGTAACCATTCCCCCCCGCTTTGCTGGGAAGTGGGAGCGAGCGGGGAGGGCGAGACCGTCTGCGGGAGGGAACCCGCAGTCGAGCCTCCAGGGACGGATTCACGGCGAGTCTCGACCTCCCCGCCCGCTCCCTCGAGGGGGAGGCGTGAGTCGTTACCTGCCGGCGGGCTCATCCGGTCGGCATTCAGCCCGCCCACCAGGGCGTTCAGGTAACCGAGCAGGATCTGCGCGCTGTTGGCGCGGCGACCATCCAGGACCACCTGTATGCTTGCGGGCCGCAGCGCGCCCAGGTCGCGCGAGAAGTTCTCCGGGATGTCGATGGTCGCGAGGACCAGGCGGCGGTCGAGCATGTCCCGGAGCTCCGCTGCACTGTGCGCGGGGCGCAGGTGGCGCACGAAGCCGGCGGCGCCGAGTCGCGACACCAGTTCATGACCCCATCGTCCGTTGTCGCGGTTGCAGACCGCGACAGCGACGTTCCGCAACTCCAGCGTTGCGGCAAAAGAGAAGATCAGCAGTTGGAAGATCGGCGGTCCGATCAGCAGGAAACGGCTTTTCGGGTCGCGCCAGACGCTCAGCAATTCCTTGACGATCTGCGCCCGTATCCGTGGTGATGGCCAACTCATGCTTCAGGCATCCAGACGCTTGTGTGTCTTGAGCCGCACCAGGACGAACAACGCCAGCCCGACGACGATCATCGCCGCCGCATTGCGCAGCAACAGGGTCCAGACGTCGCCGGCCAGGAAGATCGTCTGCAATGACGAGACGAAATAGCGCGCCGGGATCACGTAGGTCAGCGCGCGGATCGGCGCCGGCATGGATTCGATCTCGAACAGGAAGCCGGACAACAGGAAGGCCGGCAGGAATCCGGAGAACAGCGCCAGTTGCGAGGCGACGAACTGATTCCTGGCCAGCGTGGAAATCAGCAGTCCCTGCGCCAGCGCCGGAAACAGGAAGGCGGCGGACAGCGCGGTCAGGCTCAGCCAGGAGCCGCGCAACGGCACGCCGAACACGGTCACGGCCAGGATCGTGGAGAAGGCGGTGGCGACGAGCCCGAGCACGAAATACGGCAGCAGTTTGCCGGCGATGATTTCGCCGACGGATGCCGGTGTCGACAGGATCGCCTCCATCGTGCCGCGTTCCCACTCGCGTGCGACTACCAGCGCGGTCAGCAGGGTGCCGATGATGGTCATGACGACCGCGATGGCTCCGGGTACCAGGAACCGTCGGCTCTCGATCTCGGGGTTGAACCAGAAGCGCGGCGTGAGCGAGACGTTGGCGGTCCGCGCCGAGGGTCGCGAGGCCTCCCAGCCGGCCAGCACGCCGCCGGCATAGGTCGCGACGAAGTTGGCCGTGTTGGGCTGGGTGCCGTCGGTCACGACCTGGACCAGAGGGCTTGGTAGCCGGGCCGCGAGCCGTTGCTCGAAATCCTGCGGAATCACAACGAAGCCGCGCAAGCGACCGGCAACGAGTTCGCCAGTCACTTCCCGACGGTCGCGCGCCGGGCGCACGGCGAAGTACCGCGTCGCGGCGAAGGCGGCGGCCAGCGATTGGGCTTCGACGCCGTCGGACTCCGCGACGACGCCGATCCGCACCTGCTTGATGTCCAGCGAGACCGCATAGGCGAACAGCAGCAACAGCACGACCGGGAGCACGAAGGCGACCAGGATCACCGAGGGGTCGCGGACGATCTGCAGCGACTCCTTCCAGGCCAATGCTGCGACCCGTCCGACATTCGGTCCGTATCCGATAAGCCCCAGCTTCATGCGACTTCCTGCGCAGCCAGCGCGGTGTCGGCGGCATCGATGGCTTCGATCAGGTGGATGAAGGCCTCCTCCATGGACGGCAGCTCGCGATCGCGGGTCACGGCCTGGCGCTTCAGCGCGTCGGGCGCGTCCAGCGCGATCACCCGGGCCCGATACATCAGCGCGACGCGGTCGCAGTATTCGGCCTCGTCCATGAAGTGCGTGGTTACCAGCACGGTCACTCCCTTGCGCACCATCCCGTTGATATGGGTCCAGAACTCCCGCCGCGTGATGGGATCGACGCCCGACGTCGGCTCGTCGAGAAACAGCACCGGGGGTTCGTGCATGACGGCGCAAGCCAGGGCCAGCCGCTGCCTGTAGCCCAGCGGAAGCTCGTCCGGCGACGACTTCAGATAGGCCTGAAGATGGAAGATCTCGATCATCTCCTCGATCCGGGTCCGTTTCTCTGCGCCGTCCAGGCCGTAGACCCCCGCCGAAAACTCCAGGTTCTGCCGCACCGACAAGAGGCCATAGAGCGAGAATTTCTGGGCCATGTAACCCAAGCGACTCTTGGCTGCGCTGGCGGCCGTGCGAACATTCAAACCGGTCACCAGCGCTTCGCCAGCCGTCGGCTTCAGCAAGCCGCACAGCATCTTAAACGTCGTCGACTTGCCGGCGCCATTGGGGCCGAGCAAGCCGAAAATCTCGCCCTTCGCGACCTGGAAGCTGACCCGGTCGGTGGCGGTAAACTCCCCGAAGCGGCGGGTGAGCGCGCGACACTCGACCGCGAGTTCGCCGGCGAGGCTGACCGGTGCCATGCGCTCGGCCAGCACGGAAGTCCCGCCCGGACCACCGCCGAGCAGGTCGACGAAGCCGTCCTCGAAGCGCGGCGGAACCGTAACGGCCGCAGTCCCGACGGATTCTGCAAACGTATCGATTTCCGAGCGGTCGGCGCCCTGGCGCAGCACCACGCGCACGGCCTCGCCCTGGATCACGCCATCGCAGACCGATGGCAGATCCAGTGCGCGCGAGAGCACCAGGCGCCGGTCCGGCCGTGGCTGCGGCAGGCGGAAACTGCGGTCGGCGAGGGTCGCGGTCAACTCGTCGGGTGGGCCGGAGAACTGGACTTGCCCTGCGTTCAGCAGGATCACCGTGTCGCAACGCTCGGCCTCGTCGAGATAGGCCGTGGCCCATACGACGGCGACGCCGTCCGCCGTCAATGCGTTGACCATGCGCCACAGGTCCTGGCGGCTGACCGGATCGACCCCGACCCCAGGCTCGTCGAGCAGCAGCACCCTGGGTTCGGCCATCAGCGCGCAGGCCAGGCCGAGCTTTTGTTTCATGCCGCCCGAGAGCTGTCCCGCCAGTCGCGCGGTGAACGGCCCGAGCCGCGTGAAGGTGAGCAGCCGGTCGAAGCGCGCGGTCAGGTCGGCCCCCTCGAGCGCTCGCAGCCGCGCGTAAAGCCGCAGGTTTTCGATGACCGTCAGGTCCTCGTAGAGCCCGAAGCGCTGGGGCATGTAACCGGTCAGCGCGGGGATGCGCCCGGCGTCCCGTACGGTATCGTGGCCCAGCACCCGGATGGTGCCGGCGCTCGGTCGCATCAAGCCCGCCATCAGCCGCATCAGGGTCGTCTTGCCGGCCCCGTCGGGACCCACCAGGCCGGTCAGGCGCCCTGCCTCGATCCGGGCCATCAGATCGCGCAGTGCATCGACCGCACCGAAGCGCTTGGTCAGCCCGATGATCTCGATTGCGGCGGTGTGCGCGGCCTCGGGCGATGCGGCGGTCACGCTCACGTCAGTGTCGTGGGGTGGCGTTGCCGAGCTGAATCGTCACCGGCATGCCCTGGCGTAGCGCGTCGTCAGGGTCGGCCACGACGATGCGCAGACGGTAGACCAGGTCAGTGCGGAGTTCGGTCGTCTCGACGGACTTCGGGGTGAATTCGGCACGCGGCGACACGAAGCCGACCCGGCCCTGGTAGGTCTTATCCGACGAGTCGGAGCGAACGGTGACCGAAGTGCCGGGAACGACCTGGCCGAGCTGCCGTTCACCGACGTAGGCGCGGACATAGACGGGAGCGCGCAGCGAGAGCGTGTAGACAGGCGCCGCTGCGTTGACCATGCTGCCGGGCTCGCGTACCCGCGTCAGCACGGTGGCTGCAGCAGGGGAGAACAGACGGGTGTCGGCCAGGGCAGTCCGGGCCTGGGCGACGGCCGCTTCAGCGCCCCCGAGTCGGGCTTCCGCCGCAGCGATGTCTTCGTGGCGATAGCCCTCCCGTTTCAGGCCCAGGGCTGCTTTCGCTGCCGCGAGTTGCGCGGCGGCCTGATCCCGCGCCGAGCGGGCCTGGTCGTGCGCGTGCCGCGTCGTGGCGCCGGAGTTTACGACGGCGCTCTGCCGCTTCAGTTCGCCCTCCGCGAAGGCCAGCGCGGCTTCTGCCTGCCGTACCGACTGCGTGCTTTCGGCCACCTCCTGGGCGCGGTACCCCCGGCGCAGCTTCTGTAGTTCCGCGGACGCCTGGCGCGCCTGGGCCTCGGCGACGGCAAGCGCTTCCTGAAAGGGTTGGGCATCGAGCTCGCCCAGCAGGTCGCCAGGCTCCACCCGGTCGCCCTCTTCGACGGTGAGTCGGGCGAGGCGCCCGGATTGGCGGAATGCCATCTCGACATCCCGGATGTCGACGTTGCCGTACAGCACCAGCGCCGCCTCCGGCTCGCGCCGATGCGTGCTCCAGGCGTAGCCGAGTGCGGCCAGGATGCCGAGAAGCAATCCGAGCAGCGCGAGTCGTTTGGCCAGTCTCATGGCATTGTTGGCTGCTCAGCGCGGAGAGTCCGATTCCGCCAGGTCTGGTCCTCGATGGTTCCATCGATCCCGTTCGATTTGCTTCCCGCTCTCACACTCCGCCATCCATCGACAGGCTAAAGACTCAATCCTACCATCCCGCCACAGGGCTGTTCGGCCGCAGTCGAGTCTGCCCCATTGAAGCAGAGCATGCGACGAGGGCTTGGCGGGAATGCGCCACTCTGGAGGGGGCGCCGGGCGACAATCCTTTCCTGCCGGGACGGTCCGCTCGCCCTAGCGCGTGAGCCAGCCGGCAAAACTCAGCCACGCCGTCGTGCCGGCGACGGCCAGGCTCGTGATCTGCAAACCGAGCAGTAGGGCGCCTCCCTTCAGCCAGACACTCGGGACTCGGCCGTGGGCTCGGAGATCATGCAGCATGCCGGCGATGACCAACGAGTCGGTCAATCCAAAGAATACCGGCGGACCACCGGCCTGGATGAACTCAAATGGAAAACGCGCGAAGGCGGGCGCCATGATGGCGATCGTGGCCAGGGCCATGAGACGTTTGTGGGTCGGGCCATCGCGACGCAGCCACAGGGCGTAGCCGATCAGGATCGCGAACGTCGCGATGTTGAACAGGGGAATCGCCAGGAAGGAAAGGGCTGGGATGGCGGCGCTCGGCGAATGACCGTGTCGCGCTGAGACCACCGCGGTGATACTGCCGATCACCACCATGAGCACAGCGAGCACCGCACCGGCAACGCCGGTGGTCCGGTGCCAGTTCAGTCGCCGCATGCGGATCGATCCGACCTGAAAGGCGAATACGGCGATCCAGGCTGTGAACAGCAGGCCATGCCAATGAACCAGCGCATTCAGCGGCGGCGCGTCGAACCACCGGCCCAGGTAGTAGGTCCGCGCGAATCCGGTGAAGGTAATCACTGCCATCCCGACGGCCAGCAGGGCGAACAGACCGCCATCGCGCTGCCGTGCTCCAGGTTTTGGGCTCCACATGCTCACCTCCGTACTGGCTGACGGGTGACAGTACCTTTCGGTCAGGTCGATTCATACCGCCGGTCCGGAGCAGCCCGGCCGCTACGATGCCGGCGGGTGGCCGTCAGCTCAGTCATCGGGGCCGGGTTGGTCCGAACCCACGGTATGGATCTTGAGGAAGTTCGTGCCCTTGGCATGCTGCGAAGGGATGCCGCCCATGATCAGGATCTTGTCGCCCGGCGCAATCATGCCCCGTTCCAGCAGGTTGAGCTCACCCTGCTGTACCAGATCCTCGAAGGTCTCGACCTGATGGTCGATCAGCAGCGGAATCACGCCCCAGATCAGATTCAGTCGGTGGTAGGTGCCGCGATTGGGGGTCAGCGCCACCACCGGTACCGACGGACGTTCCTTCGAGGCCAGCAGGGCCGTATATCCGCTGCTGGTAAAGGCTACGATCAGGCGTAGCCGCATCGTCTTGTCGATGGCTTTCAGGGCCTCGCTGAGAGCATGCGTCTCGTCGGTGTCCGACGGCGGCAGGCAGGCGAACTCGACTTCCTTTTCGACGTCGCACGCGATTCGGGCCAGCATTTCGACGGCCCGCACGGGATACTCGCCGACGGCGGATTCGCCCGACAGCATCACGGCGTCGGTACCGTCGACGATCGCGTTGGCGACGTCGCTTGCCTCGGCCCGCGTGGGTCGTGGATTGCGGATCATGCTGTCCAGCATCTGCGTGGCCGTAATGGCCGGGATGCTGCGCAGATTACACATCCGGATGATGCGCTTCTGTAGCATGGGCACGCGCTCCGGGCTCATCTCGACGCCGAGATCACCGCGCGCCACCATGATGCCGTCACTGACCGCGACGATGGCCTCGAGCTTTTCGATGGCCTGCGGTTTTTCGATTTTGGCGATGACCGGCGTGTCCGCGTAGCCGAGGGTTGCCAGCAAGGCTTTCAGCGCCAGCACATCTTCCGGCTTGCGCACGAAGCTCAACGAAACCCAGTCGACGCCCTGCGACAGGCCGAAAGCCAGGTCGCGCTCGTCCTTGTCGGTCATGGCCGGCAACTGCAGGTCCAGGCCCGGGAAGTTGACTCCCTTGCGGCTTTTCAGCAGTCCGCCCTCGACGACCTCGCACTCGACCCGGCGTTCGCGGATCCCGCGTACGCGCAGTTCCAGCAGCCCGTCATCGAGCAGTACCTGTTCGCCGGGCGAAGCGTCTTCAGCGAGCAGTTCGTAGTCGATCGGGATGCACCCGGGCGCACCGTCGAATTCGGACGCGGGCACCAGCGTGACCATCTGCCCGCCGGTGAGCTGAACCTCGCCCAGCGGCAGTTGCGCAACGCGGATCTTGGGACCCTGGAGGTCCTGCAGCAAAGTGATGGGCGTGTCCATCTCGGCCGCGACCGACCTCAGCAACGCGATCATTCGCGCATGGTCCTCGTAGCTGCCGTGGGAGAAGTTCAATCGGGCGGCGGCCATACCGGCCCGCATCATCTTGCGCAGCACGTCAGGGGAACTGCTGGCCGGACCGATCGTCGCGACGATCTTGGTGCGGTGACCCCGGGCGACATCCCGATACGCGTTCAGAGCGTTCGTCGCAGGAGAGTCATCAAAGAGGCGACGGTCACTCATGCGTCAGGCTCCGATCCGTCGTCGTTGCGGGTGGCGGTCAGGGGCGTCGGTCGAGCCACGGTGGCAAGCCGCGTGCGGATTGGCCCTGCTGTCCCCAAGAGGCTGGTCGTTAATGCAATTCGTCGTCATCAAGTTCCCCCATGTTGATTAGCGGTTGTAACCCCAAGCCTGATCGTACCGTGGTAACGCTCGGGACGCGATTGCGGAAACATGCTGAGGATCCTGCGGCGATGCCGCACGGGGGTGAAGGCTGAACGCATCGCGCGGCGGCAGGTGATCATCGATGGAGTTGGCGAACGGCCGATGGGCTGCAACGCTGATCCCGATTGCGGATCGAGTAAACCAGCCTGACCAAAAGCGCGTGGCGGGCGTGCCGCCAGTTGCAAGAGATCGTTCGAGTCGCGCCGTCGTGGCGGACGTGCAGCCGGCCTTAAGCAAGAAGTCGGCATTGGCAATGCCGGACGTCGAACATGCCGGCCTGCGGCAGCAGGGTCAGGCCGCACGGGTCGGGTTCGGCCTGCCATGGCCGCTCCGAGTCCGCCAGGCCGGCGGGATGAAGGGTCCGGCGCGAGTGGCCGACCAAGTCGCGAAGTTGGGAGCAGCGTACCGGTGGACGCCGGCGTTTGAAATGTCAGGTGATCCCGTGCTTTTGCATGCGATAGAGAAGGGTGTCGCGCGAGATGCCCAGCAGCCGGGCAGAGCGACTGCGGTTCCCATTGGTGCGATGGAGCGCCTGCTTGATCAGATCGACTTCCAGTTGCTCCAGTTCGATACCGAACTCCGGCAGGGAGAACAGCGGCTTGTTCTCCGGCATACGATGAGAGATTTCCCCGGGCAGGTTGTTCTCCTCGATCACGCGGCCGGCCATCAGGATCGACAGGCGTTCGCAGACATTGCGAAGTTCGCGCACGTTGCCGGGCCATGGATAGCTGCACAACCGGCCCATCGCCGAGCGACTGAAGGTTGCCACCGGCAGGCGATGTTCCTGGGCGAACATGTTCATGAAGTGGTTCAACAGCAACTGGATGTCGCCGACGCGCTCACGCAGTGGTGGAATTTCGAGGGGCACCACGTTGAGGCGGTAGTAGAGATCCTTGCGGAACTCGCCGCGACCGATTCTCGCGTGCAGGTCGGCATTCGTGGCCGCGATCACACGGACATCGACGCGCTGCGAGGTCGTGTCGCCGACCGGCTGAATCTCGCCCGATTCAAGGAAGCGTAGCAATTTCGCCTGCAGCGGAATCGCCAGCGAGTCGACTTCGTCGAGGAACAGTGTTCCCCCGTGCGCCGCCGGCAGTCGCCCGACCTGATGCGCGACGGCGCCGGTAAACGAACCCTTGCGATGCCCGAACAGTTCCGATTCAGCCAGGGCTTCCGGCAGGGCGGCACAGTTCAGCGTAACGAAGGCCTCGTCCGACCGTGGGCTCTGTTGGCGCAGCGCACTGGCCAGAACTTCCTTGCCGGTGCCGGTTTCCCCGACGATCAGGACGGTTACATCCGTGGCGGCTACCATGCGCGCACTGCGCAACATAGCCTCGAAATTGGGCGATTGCCCGATCAAAGCCTCGAACATAACCTCACCTCTTCAATGAATACCGTGCATCACCATGGGATTCAGCCATGGGAAAGCTGCCAGCAGCGCCAGGGCGATGAGGATTAGACCCGTCACCTGGCGAAATTTATTCATTCTTGATAGCCGCACTAGCAGACTGGTCATTATACCGACCCCGAACACCGCAGGCAAAGTGCCGACGCCAAAGGCGAGCATTGTCAAGGTGCTGCGCAACACGCTGTCGGAGGTCGCTGCCAGTGCCAGCGCGGTATAAACCAGACCGCACGGGAGCCAGCCCCAAACCAGCCCGAAGAGATAGGCCTGTCCCAGTGTCTCGACCGGAATCACACGGCGTCCGTAGGGTTCGATGCGCTTCCAGAAATGTGCGCCGAACTTCTCGATATAGGCAAATCGCTGAAACCAGCCTGCGATATGCAGGCCCGCAGCGGCCATGACGACGGCGGACAGGATCTGCAGCAGACGATGGCCATGACCTTCGCCGAAGGGCAGCGTCAGCACGTGATGCAGCATCCCGGCCAGTAATCCGCCGATGGCGTAGCTGCTGATGCGTCCCAGGTTGTAACTCAACACGAAGGGCATCAGCGTGGATTTCTGCTCGCGAATCTCCTGCCGCAGGCTCAGCGTCAACGAGCCGATGATGGAGCCGCACATGCCGAGGCAGTGCAGCGAGCTGAACAGCCCCATCAACAGGGCCACCAGATAGGAGGTACTAAACGCGTTGGCTAGTTCGTGCATGGGTCGCAGCCTTTGGCGCGGACGGAAGAGGCATCAGAGAAAGCGAAATGACGCCGTTAGCGGTCGGGGCCGCCCGGCATAGCGATGCGGGTGCGGTTCAAACCGTTGCGGGCCGCTCGAACAACGGCGCGATCTGTGACTGAATCGACCGCGCGGCCTCGCGCGGGTCGGCGGCATCGCGAATTGGCCGGCCGACCACGATATAGTCGGCACCGTTCAGGAAGGCCTGCTCGACCGTGACGACGCGCTTCTGGTCGTCGGCCGGACGATTGTCGACCGGGCGGATGCCGGGGGACACGACGATCAGTTTTTGATCGACGCCATCCCGCAGCTTGGGGACCTCCAGGCCGGAAGAGATGACCCCGTCGCAGCCCAGCTCCAGTGCCCGCCGCGCTCGTGACAAGACCAGGGATTCGATGTCACAGGCAAAGCCCAGGTCGTCCAGGTCGCCGCGATCGAGGCTCGTCAATACGGTTACGGCAAGAATCTTCAGGGCGCCCTTGTTGCGGACGGCCGCTTCCAGGATCGCGTCATTGCCATGGACGGTCGCGAAATCGACGCCCTTGCCGCTGAGCACGCGGACGGCCCGGCCAACGGTTTCCGGCACGTCAAAGAACTTCAGGTCCACGAAAACGCGCTTGCCGAGCGACTTCAACCGCTCCACCAGCCCGAAGTAGTCGCCGGTCATCAGCAGTTCCAGCCCGACCTTGTAGAAACGAACGGCATCGCCAAGCCGGTCCACCAGTTCCAACGCGGCCTCGCAGGTGGGTAAATCGAGTGCGACGATCAAACGCTCGTCGACAGGGATCGGTTTGGTGGACAGCAGGCGGTTCATCGATCCAAGGGTTCTGTACGTCAATGCTGGGACAAAGATCGGGTGGCGGGAAATCCCGCGTGGCGCCGGTCGTTCAGGATCGTCGAGTGCCGGATCAGCCGCAGCGTCACGGTCCGGAGGACCACGGCGGGAGAGGCGCCTTCCCCGCGCTGCCGGAAGCGGTTTTAGCGGTTTGCTGCTGCGCCTTCTGGTGCTGATCGTAGAGGTAATTTTCGTCGAGGATCCCGGTGGCGCCCGTGCCGGCTCCCAGTGGCGCCTGCCCGGCGATGGCGCCCGCCGGTGCCCGGGCCGCAGCCGCAGCGGGTGGCGGTGCCGGCTTGGTAGCGCATCCCGCCAGTACCATTGCGGCCAGCAGCGGCAGTGCGGGCTTGATCTGGAGCCCGGCCATCAGGGCACCTCGCGCGTACATGGCCATTTTTCGATCATGTATTTGAACAGAATGTGCACGGCGCGGTCCTTGTCGTATTCGGGGTGTGCCTTGCTCCATGCGATGAAGTCGGCGATGAACTGTTCCCGAGGCTGTTGTGTGCTGTCCGGGCAGAACAGCGGCTGGTACATCGGTGATACGGCGAGACCTTCGTAGTAGTGATAGGCTCCCACCACGTAGCCATGACAAAAATGGATCGCTTCCCGGTAAGTCGGGGTGCTGGCCGGCGTGCTGCATAAGGCCACGAGTTCGGCGACGTTCTTGACGTCGAAACTCGACGGGCTGGTGGCGCCCGCAGCGGCGCTTGCGCCCAGCGTGGCGCACGCGGCCAGAGCGGACAATCGAACGCGTCGACCCAGTTCTTTCGGCAACATCGGCAGCTTTTCCCGGATAGGCCAATCAGTGCGCCGAATATTACCGCCAATCCGCCCTTCGCGGGAAGCCGCGTGCCTTCGAGCTTCCGGCGTGGGCTCCGGACGGGCGCCCCGTTTACGGCGGTTAAGGCAGGTCCAGGCAGCGCGGAGTCGGCCGCCGACGTTAAACTAGCGGTCGACGTCATGAGTCAACTGGTACCCAGCACCGTGAGCAATGCCGTAGCCGAGATCTTTTCGCAGGGGGACGAGGTACTGACCGGCCAGATTGCCGATACGAATGCGGCCTGGCTGGCCCGCGCGGTCACACGACTGGGCTTCGACGTGATCCACCACAGCGCGGTCGGCGACCGGCTGGAGCCGATGGTCGAGCAATTGCGCGTGATTGCGGGCCGCTCGGACCTGTGTATCGGGACCGGGGGGCTGGGCCCGACCGTCGACGACTTGACGGCCGCCGCTGTCGCTACGGCTTTCGACCGCCCGCTGGCGCTCGATCCGGTGGCCTTGGAGCAAGTCGAAGCCTATTTCGCCCGTCGCGGACACACGATGGCCGAGGTCAATCGCAAGCAGGCCTGGCTGCCCTCGGGTTCGCATCGGCTGGACAATCATTGGGGCACGGCGCCGGGGTTTCTCGTACAGCAGGAACGCTGCCTGTTCGTTTTTCTTCCGGGGGTGCCGAGCGAGATGCAGGCGATGTTCACCCATGGTGTCGAGGCCCGGATTATCGAAAGTTACCGCTTGCAGCCGCCCCGGGTGGCGGTACTGCGCACCTTCGGTCTCGGCGAGTCGGCGCTGCAACAGAAACTTGAGCCGCTGGGTCTGCCGCCGGGAGTGCGTCTCGGCTTCCGCGCCGGGGTCTATCAGAACGAAGTGAAGCTGTCGTTCCCCTGGGATTTTCCCGCGCAGGAATCCGAAGCCCTGGTGGCGCGTGCTGCAGCTCTGATCGGGGACGGCGTGTTCGCGATAGGCGATGTCGAGGCGGCGGAAGGCTCACTGGCCGCGGTCGTCGGCAAATGTCTCGCCGCGCGAGGCGCGACACTCGCGACTGCCGAAACGTTCACCGCAGGGCAGCTTGCCTGGCTGTGTCGGGGTCAAGGCTGTTTGCTGCACTCGGCAGTCGCACCGCGGTCCGAGCCGCTGTTTCGACTGCTCGGTGCGGAACCCGGCGAGCGGTTTTCCGATCCACAGGTCGATGCCGTCAGCCTGGCCGGATGGCTGCGCTCCCGGTGTGGAGCCGATTACGCCCTCGCGATTCTGGGATCGCCCACCCCGGACAGCGTCGAGCGCTTGCCTCCACCCGCGACGGTGGCGATCGGTCTGGCTGGTCCGCTCGGGAGTTCGGTGCGTGCCTTGACGCTTGCCGGCACCGCCGAGCGTCGGCAGATGCAGGCCGCGGCTGCCGCGCTGGATGATCTGAGGAGGCATCTCATGCAAGAATCCCGATGCGACTAACGGGCCACCAGGAGGATCGCTTCGATAGGGCTCATATGGATGACCGGAGCCCGGGTCGTCGCCGCCCGAGTCCCGGTCAGCCACTGGTCGCTGTCTCCATGAGCACGATAGGCCATTCCCAATGTCTTCTCTAGCGATCCTGATGCGCGCCCTGCCTTGCCTGGCAGCGTTGTGCGGCGGTCTCGCCAACGCGGCGACCACTCCGACGGAAGCGCGCGCTCGACTGATCGACGAACTGCGAACGCAGCGCTCGCAACTGGCCGGCGAGCTCGGGTCACCCGCGTTCGATGAACGCGTGCTGGCAGCCGTGGGTCGGGTTCCGCGTCACGAGTTCGTGCCGGATCCGCTCAAGTCCCGCGCTTACGAGAATCGGCCGTTGCCCATTGGTGGCGGGCAGACAATCTCGCAGCCTTTCATCGTGGCGCTGATGACCGATTTGCTGCGGCTCAAGCCGGGCGACCGCGTGCTCGAAATCGGCACCGGCTCCGGATACCAGGCGGCCGTGCTGGCCGAGTTGGTCGATCGCGTCTATACGATCGAAATCGATCCGGAACTGGGCCGCCGGGCTGCCGAGACCTTGTCTCGGCTGGGGTACTCGCGCGTGACACCGCGCATCGGCGATGGCTACCAGGGTTGGTCCGAGCACGCACCCTTCGACGCGGTTATCGTTACCGCGGCCCCCTCCAGCATCCCACCGCCTTTGCTGGCGCAACTGAAGCCCGGTGGGCGGCTTGTGATTCCCGTCGGTGAAGCCTTCGCAGTGCAGTCACTGATGTTGGTGACCAAGCAGCCGAACGGGCGGATTGCCGTCGAGGAGATTCTCCCGGTTGCATTCGTGCCACTGACCGGGGCTCGCTGAATTCGTGATGCGATCCTGGCCTTCGAGCCTGCTGCCGCTGGCCGTCTGGGGCATCGGCGGCGCGGCGCTGGGTTATGAACTCGTTTTGGCGCGTCTGCTCGCGATCAGTCTATGGCCGGCCCTGACTGCGACCTTGCTGACGCTGGCTGCCCTTGGGGGGGCAGTGAGCGGGACGGTCCTGAGCGCTCTGCGCCTGCCTGAGAACAACGCTCCCGCATGCCTGTGCGCCGTCAATGCCCTGGCCTTCGCGCTGAGTGTCGTCGCCTGCGCCTCGACCGCGGCTGCGGTCATGTTCGATCCGCTCGACCTCCTGTCCGGCGTTTCCGGCTGGTTGCCCCTGATGCTCGCGGGCGCCATCCTGGGGCTCCCGCTTTTTTTTGCCACCAATTGCCTCGTGTTGGTCATGGTCCGTTTCCCCGCGGGAATCGCCGGCGTCTACGCGGCCAACCTGATCGGGGCGGGTATGGGCGGCATCGCGATCACTGCAGCCCTGTTTCTGCTGTCCCCCGGTGAGGCGATGGTCGGGGTGGCGCTGGTGGGCGCTGCCGTTGGCTGGCTCGCTTTGTTGGCCGCCGGGGAGCGGCCGCGCTGGTTGTGGTCTGCATTGACGCTGGGCAGCCTGGCCTTGGCGGTTTTGCTGGTCCGGGTGGATCTCGAACCGTTCCACGGCGCGGGGAAGGATGCGGCGCGCTGGCTGGGAGCGATGGGGGCCCGCGAAGCGGCGCGACGTGACAGTCCGCTGGGTCGATTGCAAATCGTACGGAACGAGCAGATTCCGCCGCGCTATGCGCCCGGCCTCGCCCTGACGAGTCGGGTAGCCTTGCCCGAACAATTGGTCGTGCTGGCCGATGGCGAATTCCGGGGCGTCATCGATCGCGCCGGTGATCCGCCGCAGCGAACGGCGTATCTCGATCGCTTGCCATCGGCGCTGCCCTACCACCTGTTGGCGCCCCGACCGACCGTTCTGGTGCTCGGCGCCGGCGGCGGATCATTCGTGCGGCAGGCACTGGAGCACCACGCGGCGCGCGTAGATGCCGTAGAGCCGAATCCACAACTGTCCGGACTGGTGCGAGACGATTTCGGCCCCTTCGCCGGTCATCTCTTCAGCGATCCGCGCGTCGTATTGCACATCGCCGACGCACGCGCTTTCATCCGCGGCGCCGACGCGCGCTGGAACCTGATCCAGTTGCCGCTGGAACAGGCCCCGGCGGTGGCCGTCGGCGCCGTCCGCGGCCTGGATGGTGACTTCGCCTACACGGTCGACGCGCTGGTCGACTACTTGCGCCGCCTCGAGCCGGGCGGCCTTCTGGCCGTAACCGGCACTGGGCGACAACCGCCGCGGGACGGCGTCAAGCTGTTTGCCACGGCGCTCGCCGCGCTCGAGCGTCTCGAGGTGCCGGCGCCGCCGCACCGGCTGGTGTGGGTCCGCAGCTGGCAAGTGACCACACTGGTGCTCAAGAACGGGGAGTTTGCCCGAGATGAACTGGAGCGCATCCGCCGGTTCGACCGCGAGCGCGGTTTCGACGAAGGGTATCTTCCGCGGGATGGGGCGGGCCAGGCGGACGGTAGCCAGGGCAGGCCAGGGGGGGCACCGAGGCCGCCGGTGCTGGCCCTGGTAGGCCCACAACGCGACGAATTCCTGCGGAACTATGCCTATCGCGTCGAGCCTGCGACCGACGATCGGCCCTATTTCTTCGATTTTTTCCGCTGGCCGCTGCTATCCCGGCTGCAGTCGACCAGGGGCGCCGGGGCGCCGACCGCGCTTGATATGACCTATCCCCTGCACCTGCTGGCCCTGTGTCTGGCGCTGATCGCCGCGGTCGTGTTGGCGGCGCTGCCGCTCGGTTCGCTACGTCGGCAGCCGGAGCAGCCAACTCGCGCACGCTTGTTCAAGGTCGCGGCGTATTTTTCGATGATCGGGATGGGAGTCGTTCTGAATACCCTCGTCTATCTGGAGCGACTCACACTGTACCTGGCGCATCGGGTGTATGCGGTGCCGGTGATCGTGGCCGGCTTCCTGGTGTTCGCCGGGATCGGTAGCCGGCTGACAGCCCACATTCCGCGGCGCACTGCCCGTGGTCGTGCGCTGCTGGCCGCAGGCGGGCTCGTCACCTGCAGCATGCTCTACTACCAGTTCGGCGAGCCGCTGCTCGCGCCTTCCGAAGGCTTGCATCTGGCCTTCAAGCTGCTGATGGTCCTCGTCGTCATCGTTCCCCCCGCGCTCTGCATGGGCCTCATGCTTCCCCTGGGCATGAAGCGCCTGACCCACGACGGGGCGCAACTGGTGCCATGGGCCTTCGGTATCAACCGCGGTGCGGCAGCCGTCGCACCGGTCCTCGGCATCGTTGTCGCGATGGAGTTCGGCCAATCCACGTTACTGCTCATGGCGGCTGTATGCTACGTGTGCGCCGCGCTCGCGGTGCCGTGATCGCGCTTACGCTCAGGGACGGAGGCCGTCAACGCTGACGATGCGATCCAGTGGGATGACCGCGCCATCGGCGATCACGGCAAACTCGCGGCCGTCACGCGTCAGCAGGTCGGTGACGATGGTGTCGACGCTGATCTCCAGGTTGTGCTCGTCCCGATAGACCATTCGGCACGACCGCCTGCGCAAGGCGCGCAGTTCCAGTTCGTCGTGGAACGCACAGGAGACGGGATCGTGGCTGCGGTTCATGGGTGCGGTTGCAGGCTGTGGCTCAGGGATGGACGCTGACTGTCAGCCCCAGTTGGCGGATACGCCCGGCGAAGCTCTCCATCCATTCCGCCGACAAGGGCGACAGCCGTGACGCTTCGGCCTGCAGGGATGGGCGGGCGAGACCGTACAACATTACGCCCAGCAACGGTACGCCGGCTTGCAGGCGGGCCGCCAGGAAGTCGAGGTAGGCTTGCCGCTCGACCCCGCTCGGTGCTTCGCCGTCCAGTTGGAACAGACAGGTCTGGATCCAGGTCGGGCAGAGCGCTGCGCAGGTCTCCAGATCCAGCGCCATAGCAACCGGAGAGCGCGCGACGCGATTGATCCGTTGCAAGCCGGCCGGCGTCGCGCTGTCGATCTTGAACCAGACCTCGCCGCCCAGCGTTGACCAGCGGGCGAGACCGGCGCGAACATGCGGTCGCCGGATCAGGCTGCCGTTGGTGATCAGTACCAGCTTGATGTGCCCCAACAGGCCCGCCGCGTGAGCCGCTGAGCCGATGAGGTCGATTATCGCCGGCAAGGCACGCGCGCTGGTCGGTTCGCCGTTGCCGGAGATGGCGATGTCGCAGACGCGGCGGCACTCGTCCGGCACGTCGAAGCGGTTGAAAAACGTCCCCGCCGTAATCGCGCCGAGCAGAGTCGACAGTTCGTCTCGCAGGCGATCCAGATCGATCTCGGGCGCGGCGCCGCGGACCAGGTCGGGCACCTGGCAATAGCGGCATTGCCAGTTGCAGGCGTTGTTGGGGTTCAGATTGATCCCGATCGAGACGCCGCCGGACCGCCGCGACAGCACGGGGTACAGATAGGTCAGTTCGGCGCTGTCGCGGCGGTGGTCCTGCGTCGTGAGTTTCATGCTTGCCCTGTGTCTTGACCTCAGTCACCGGGCATCGCCGGACTGCGGTGGCCGGGTCCGGTGCGCCGGGCGTCAAACCCTGTTCGAGCGCCGGCGGAGGCGGCATGTTCCGTTGCCGCCCAATTGACTCCGTGTATGCTGTCGAGGTTTACGATCCGACGGGGTGCCACGGCCTACGCGCCGCTTCCCGGTGGCCGGCGACGAGGCGTATCGCTCGCGCCCCGTTTCGAACCGGTGTTTTAGCGGTAGTATTACGGCCGACTCACTCCGCACCCGTTCTTTCGATCACGCCGAGGATGAAGCGCATGAAGGCCGACGGACGACACTATTCTGAACAGCTTGGCGAAATGCCACCCACCGCCGCGCGGTGGCGCGGTGACTGTCGCCGCAATCGAAGCCCGCGGGGTATCCGAGCCGGCGCGTTCCTGTCGTGCGGGCTGCTGGCGCTGGCATTGGCCGGATGCGCGTCGGAAACGGTTCGCTACAAGCTCGTGCCGCCGCCCGGGGCCGCCGGCGAAGCCTGCGTAGCCAAATGCGACGAGCAGCGGAAGTCCTGCAATGAAAGCCTACAGAACGAGTTCGAGGTTTGCCAGACGCAGTACCGCGAGGATATGTCGATCTACACGCGGTGCCGCAACAGTTCTCTGGGCCCGGCGCCGGGGTCGCAGTTCAGCTGCAATACTCCCCGACCCTGTCAGCTCCCCCGCGGAGAGTCTTGCGACGAAGCCTATCGCGCGTGTTTCCAGGCCTGCGGCGGCAAGGTGGAAGAGGAGCCATCGTCCTGACCGGATGGCTGCCGTCGGCGGGGTCCCGAAAGCTGACAAGGCATGATCGAATCGGTTAAAGTTCGCCGATCGTAACGCCTGCAGGAAACGACCATGAAAGACTTTTGGATCGCCCCGTCGATACTGTCCGCCGATTTCGCCCGACTCGGTGAGGAAGTGGACAATGTGCTGAAGGCCGGCGCGGACATCGTGCATTTCGACGTGATGGACAACCATTACGTGCCCAACCTGACCATCGGGCCGCTGGTATGCGAGGCGCTCCGCAAACACGGGGTTACCGCGCCCATCGACGTCCATCTGATGGTGAAGCCGGTGGACCGGATCATCCCGGACTTTGCGAAGGCCGGCGCCACCTACATCACCTTCCACCCCGAGGCGTCGGAGCATGTCGATCGCAGCCTGCAACTCGTTCGCGATTCGGGCTGCAAGTCGGGCCTGGTCTTCAATCCGGCCACGCCACTGGAGTATCTCGACTACGTGATGGAAAAGGTCGACATGATCCTGCTGATGTCGGTCAACCCGGGCTTCGGCGGGCAATCGTTCATTCCCTACGTGCTCGACAAGCTGCGGGCCGTAAGGGAGCGCATCGACCGCAGCGGTCGTGACATCCGGTTGGAGATCGATGGTGGCGTCAAGGCCGACAACATCCGCGAAGTCGCCGCGGCCGGTGCGGATACCTTCGTCGCCGGGTCGGCCATTTTTGGGGCGGCCAAGGCGTCCGATCCAAACCATTACGACACGATCGTCGGCAGCCTGCGCAGCGAGCTGGCCAAGGCGCGCGGCTGATGCGTGAACCGGGATCCATGGTGCGCTGCGGGCTGAATGGCGGCACGCTGTCCCGCGGTGCCCTGGGTTCTCACGCGAACCCTCCGGACGGGAGCCGGAATCGCGCCGGTTGGGTGCCGATGAGGTCCCGGTCGGCGCAATGTCATGGGGGACGATGGCGCAGCCGGACGTGATCCGCAGCCGGCGTCCTGCCGGCAGCCGCACAGGAACGGCGCCGCCGTTCTTCCGCCGCGCTGACTCAGGAAATCCCCTCTGATGACCCCCGAAGCCTTCCAGCAGTACGCCGACCAGGGCTACAACCGCATCCCCGTTTGTCGTCAGGTCCTGGCCGACCTCGATACCCCGCTGAGCGCCTACCTGAAGCTTGCCGACGCGCCGTATTCGTATTTGTTCGAATCGGTGCACGGCGGGGAACAATGGGGGCGCTACTCGATCATCGGTCTGCCCTGTCGGACGGTGGTTTCCGTACACGGCCATGACATCACCGTGCAGCGTGACGGCGTCACCGTCGAACGCCTGAACGCCGACAATCCGCTGCTGTGGATCGAAGCATTTGCGGCGCGTTACCGCGTTCCCGTGGTCCCGGGACTGCCGCGTTTCACCGGCGGACTGGTCGGCTATTTCGGCTACGAGACCGTGCAATACGTCGAACCGAGGCTGCGGAACGACAAGCCGGATCCGATCGGAGCGCCGGACATTCTGCTGATGGTCTCCGAGGACCTGCTGATCTTCGACAATCTCAGCGGCAAGCTGCTGTTGTTGACGCAGGCCGACCCGGCGGAGCCGGACGCCTACCAGCAGGCCATGGGCCGTCTCGCGGAGCTGGTTGCCGCGCTGCAGGACCGGCGGGTGGCCCGAAGGCCGTCCCGCTCGGCCGGGCGCGCGGTGGACGAAGCCGACTTCGTGTCCGGTTTCACCCGCGAGGGCTTCGAGAGCGCGGTTCGTCGGGTCAAGGATTACATCGTCGAAGGTGACGTGATGCAGGTGGTGTTGTCGCAGCGCCTGTCGATCCCGTTTGCCAGCGCGCCGCTCGACCTGTACCGCGCGCTGCGCTGCCTGAACCCCTCCCCATACATGTACCATCTGAATCTCGGGGAATTTCACGTCGTCGGATCCTCGCCCGAGATTCTGGTTCGCGTCGAGGACGGTGTCGTGACGGTGCGGCCGATCGCCGGCACGCGCAAACGCGGGGTTACGGCGGAAGAGGATCTCGCGCTCGAAGCCGATTTGCTGGCCGACCCGAAGGAAATCGCCGAGCATCTGATGCTGATCGACCTGGGTCGGAACGATGCCGGGCGCGTGGCCGAGACCGGAACGGTTCAGGTGACCGATCGCATGATTATCGAGCGCTATTCCCATGTCATGCACATCGTGTCGAACGTGACCGCACGGCTAGGCGCCGGCAAGGACGCCTTCGACGTGCTGTCGGCCACCTTTCCCGCCGGCACCGTCAGCGGTGCGCCGAAGATCCGCGCCATGGAGATTATTGCCGAACTGGAACCGGTCAAGCGCGGTGTCTATTCGGGCGCCGTCGGCTATGTCGGGTGGTCCGGAAATCTCGACACGGCGATTGCGATCCGCACCGCGGTGATCAAGGACGCTACGCTGCACATTCAGGCCGGCGCCGGAATCGTGCACGATTCGATCCCTGCGAACGAGTGGGAAGAGACCATGAACAAAGGCAGGGCGATATTCCGCGCGGTGGCGATGGTCGAAGCGGGCCTGGAACGGGATGCCAGCCCATGAGCAACCGCGTCCTGATGATCGACAACTACGACTCGTTCACCTACAACCTGGTGCAATATCTGGCGGAACTGGGGGCTGAAGTCGACGTGGTGCGCAATGATCAGATCGCGGTGGAGGGGATCGATGCCCTCGCTCCGGATCGGATCGTGGTCTCGCCCGGCCCCTGTACGCCGCGCGAAGCCGGCATCTCGGTGGAGGCGATCCGGCGCTATGCGGGCCGGCTGCCGATACTCGGGGTCTGTCTGGGCCATCAGAGCATAGGCTACGCCTTCGGTGGCGAGATCGTGCATGCCAAGTCCATCATGCACGGCAAGTGCTCGATGGTCCGTCATCGCGACGTCGGTGTGTTTCGTGGCCTGGACAATCCGTTTCGGGCGACCCGCTACCATTCGCTGGTGATCGCTCAGGAGAGCCTGCCCGACTGCCTCGAGGTGACGGCCTGGACCGAGACCGAGGACGGGGGCATCGACGAAATCATGGGCGTCCGCCACCGTGAACTTGCGATCGAAGGGGTGCAGTTCCACCCGGAATCGATCATGACCGAATACGGTCACGAACTGCTCCGTAACTTCCTGGCCCTCTAGCGTCGGATACCGCGAATGGACATGCCACAGGTGCTGCAGGCCTTGCTCGACGGCCGGGATCTCAGCGGATCCCAGATGCGCAGCGTGATGCGAACCATTATGAGCGGTGGGGCGACGCCCGCCCAGATCGGTGCGTTCCTGATCGCGCTGCGGGCCAAGGGGGAGAGTGTCGACGAGGTCGCGGCTGCGGCGCAGGTCCTGCGCGAGGTCGCCACTAAGGTGCCGGTGCGGGGCGCCCACGTCATCGACACGTGCGGCACGGGCGGTGACGCCAGCAAGACCTTCAATATCTCGACGACGTCGGCCTTCGTCGTCGCGGCCGCCGGCGGCAAGGTCGCCAAGCATGGTAGCCGCTCGGTGTCGAGTCGGTCCGGCAGCGCCGACGTGCTGGAGGCCGCCGGAGTCAGGCTGGACCTTACACCGGAGCAGGTGAAGCGCTGTATCGATCAGATCGGCGTCGGTTTCCTGTTCGCGCAACGCCATCATGGCGCCATGAAATATGCGATCGCACCGCGCAAGGAACTGGGTGTGCGGACGATTTTCAACCTCCTCGGACCTCTGACCAATCCTGCCGGTGCCGCACACCAGTTGATCGGCGTCTATTCCCCGGACTGGGTTCAGCCGCTGGCCGAAGTCCTGAAAAAGCTCGGCAGCAAACATGTGCTCGTGGTGCATGCAGAGGACGGGCTCGACGAGATCAGCATCGGCGCGCCGACGCGAATCGCCGAGTTGAAGAACGACGAAGTTTCGACCTACACCATTGCGCCGGAGGATTTCGGCTTCAAGCGTGCCAGCCTGAAGAAGCTCGCCGTCAACACCGTGGCAGGAAGTCTCGAAATCATTCGCGGGGTGCTCGAAGGCAAGACCGGACCCGCCCGCGATATCGTGGCCCTGAATGCCGGGGCGGCCATCTACGCCGCCGATCTGGTCGCCACCCTGGCCGAGGGTGTGCGCCGCGCCGAGGTCGTCATCGACGAGGGCTCGGCCCGCAACAAGCTGCAAGCCTTGATCGAATTCACTCAGTCCATCGGCGGCAGCGCATGAAGGATTCGCCCGACGTCCTCAAGAAGATCCTCGCACGCAAGCGCGAGGAAATCGCCGAACGCCGCAGGGCGGTCGCTCTGCCCGAACTGGAACGGCTGGCGGCTGCGGCCGATCCGCCGAGGGGATTCTACCGCGCGCTCGCGGGGCGGGTAGCTGAAGGCCACGCCGCGGTGATCGCCGAAATCAAGAAGGCATCGCCAAGCCGCGGCATCATCCGTGAGGACTTTCGACCGCCCGAGATCGCGCGCAGCTACGCGACTCATGGTGCGACCTGCCTATCTGTACTGACCGACCGCGATTTCTTCCAGGGCGGCGACGACTATCTGCGCGAAGCCCGCGCCGCCTGCGCACTGCCCGTGTTGCGCAAGGATTTCACGGTCGATCCGTATCAGATCATCGAGGCGCGTGCGCTGGGCGCCGACTGCATCCTGTTGATCGTCGCGGCGCTCGACGACGCACAGTTGGCCGATCTGGCGGCGACAGCAGCCACCTGGGGGCTAGATGTCCTCGTCGAGGTGCACGATGCGGAAGAACTCGAGCGAGCATTGGCATTGCCGCTGCCGATGATCGGCGTCAATAACCGGAACCTCCGCACCTTCGAAACGTCGCTCGCAACCACGCTGGAACTGCTGGAGGCGATCCCCGGCGACCGGCTGGTCGTGACGGAGAGCGGGATCTTCGCGTGCGAGGACGTCCAGTTGATGCGTGCGCACGGCGTCCATGCCTTCCTGATCGGGGAAGCGTTTATGGCGGCGCCGGACCCGGGGCTCGAACTCGCGCGGTTATTCAGGGACTAAGCGCAAACGGCGGGAGCAGCCTCCCTGGACTCAAGCCCGGCAGCGCCGGTCTTCGCGGGCAGCTGTGACGTCGTCGTCCATGACTGAACTTGGAACAGGCAGGATCCACATGAACATCAACACGTCCGAGATTTTTCGCCGTTTTCAGGCGGATGGCTTGCTGACCCGCCAGATTGGTCCTGACGTGACGATAGCGGCCATTGCGCCGGTCGAGCTTTGTGGTCCGGGGCACCTGGTCTTCGTCGACCATCCCAAATACCTGCCGATCGTCGCCGCCCAGCGGCCTGCCGCGGTCATCACTACCGATGCCTGTGCCGAGCGCATCGACAGCGATGAACTTGCAGTGCTCATCTCGCCCAACGTGCGGCTTGCGATCGCGCTGATCAAACAGGCTTTCGACGACCGAGACGTGCGCGCGAGCGAGTGGCCGCGCCGCCATCCTGCCGCGATCGTGCATGACAGCGTACACGTCCCGGATGATGTGCTGGTGGGCCCCGGCGCGGTCATCGGGGCTGGCGTCGAACTCGGTTCGGGCGCTGTCGTCATGGCGAACGTCGTGATCGAGCGCGACGCCGTGATCGGCCGCAATACCGTGCTGCACCCCGGTTGTTTCATTGGTTATCAATGCCGCATCGGCGCTGATTGCATCCTGAAGCCGGGCTGCGTCATCGGGTCGGAGGGTTTTGGCTTTGCTCAGGATCAGCATCGGCACAATCATCGTATTCCCCATACCGGTTGCGTGATCATCGAGGATCGCGTCGTGATCGGCGCGAATACCACGATCGATCGGGCCACCTATGGTGCCACGGTGATCAAGAGCGGTGCCGTAATCGACGCGCTTTGCCACCTGGGCCACAACGTGGAAATCGGTGAGGACTGTATCATTTGCGCGCATACCGGGATCTCCGGCTCGAGCAAGTTCGGCAAACGCGTGATCGCGACCGGTCAGACCGGGGTGCTCGACCACGTCGTCGTCGCGGACGACTGCGTGCTGTTGCACCGGGCCGGCGTCAATAACAGCATCAAGGAGCCGGGGATGTATGCCGGCGGGCCGACGCAGCCGCTGCAGCACTATCTCAAGAACATGGCCGTCGTGCCCAAGCTGCACGATATCTGGGCACGACTGAAGCGTCTCGAAAAAAATGTGGAGCGTTTGGCCCGCGAGTCCTGACGGCGCCCGGACGCAGGGGCGCGACCGACGCCAGCGTGAGCGGGCGATGTGCGCGATCATCGCGGTGCGGCGGCAACTGGCGATGAGACGCCTGGCCCTGGTATTCCTGGGCGCCACCACACTGATGGGCTGCGCCGACGGCCTGGGTGTGTCTCCCTGGCTCGCTGGGGATTGGAAGTGCGGTGCCCGCGACAGCAATGGAAATGTCTTCTTTGGCATAGCCGCTTCCCAGGAGGCCGCCCTGGAAAAGGCGCGCTGGCAGTGTGTCAGCGGAAGCCCCTACAAGCAAACGTGTGCTGCGGACCGTTCCTATTGTGAGCAACTGCGCTAGCAGGGCCCGATCGTTGCCCGTCCCGGAATGCCGGTAGCGACGGGTGCCTGCCGCATAGATCCGCTCCCCACACACGGTCGCGACGGATCGGTCCGGCAGCCTAGCGTTACTCAGCCGGCTGATCTTAGTCGGCGCTTCGCGATGTGTTCGAGTGACAGCACCGCGTGATAGGCCGCGTCGGTAGTCTGTTCGAGCGTCCCCAGGATCTCGGTCCAGTTGTTTTCGTCGACCAGGGGCAGCGAACTCAGCCGTCGCTGCGTCTTCCGCCATTCGTGGTACAGCGTATCGGCGGTTTCTTCCAGCCGCTTCAGCGTCTCGCGACAGGTACGCAGTCGATCCAGCGTGTTCTCGGGGTATAGCGCCACCTCCTCGTGCAGCCGCGTGATCATCGACAATAGCGTCGCGAGCAGCTCGTGCCCGGCGGGCTCGGCGCGCTTGGGCCGACAGATGTCGATACTCCGTGCGGTGTCGTTGATCCCGTCCGCAATGTCGTCCAAATGCCGGACGAACTGCTCGGTGATGTGGGTGAGTTCGGAGTAGGGCTCGGCCTGCAACGCCTGATACGCCGCTGCTGTCAGCCGGTCGCCGATTTCCTCCAGCCGCTTCACCTCGGCGATGTAGGTTTCCGGTTCGGGCAGGTGCAAAAACACCTGGCTCAGGGCGTGACCGCAATCCGTGATGTTGTCGACTTGATCCCGAAATATCCGGCGCAGTGCGTCGGCGGGGGACAGTGTGGAATAGTCGTGTTGCATCCGATGGTTCCAAATGAAGCGTCGGCCCGAGCGCGAAGACCAGGCAGACTAGGCAATACCTCGGGTCAGTGCCGGCCATGAAAGGGTATCGGCCCCGGATGACGCGAATGTGACGGTCCCCCTTCGTGGGGACCCGTGTCAAACGGTCAGACCTGGGATAGAGTGTTGTCATGCCCGCGTCGCCGGCGAGACTGTGCGGCCGCCCGGCTTCGGGTCGTTGGCCGATCGCCGTGGGCTTAAGCGGATAGTCGCCTTGCAGGACCGAGGCATCTGCCAGTCGCTGCCACCATCGTGACGCCGGCCGCTTCTCCCGAATTCCCGAATGCCTTTGTCCAAAAGCCTGGAGGTCGCCATGAAGGTTCTCGTTGCCGACAAATTCGAGCGGAGCGGTCTCGACGGCCTGAAGGCAGCCGGATGCGAGGTTTTGTTCGAGCCTGAGCTGTCCGGCGACGGGCTCGTGCAGGCCATTGCAGCCTCTCAAGCTGACGTGCTGATCGTGCGCAGTACCCAGGTGACCGCGCCGATGCTTGACGCGGGACGGCTGGCCCTGATCGTTCGCGCCGGGGCCGGCTACAACACGATCGATGTCGCCGGCGCGTCGCGGCGCGGCATCTATGTGTCGAATTGCCCGGGACGCAACGCGATTGCCGTCGCTGAACTCGCCTTCGGACTGATCCTCGCGCTCGATCGACGAATCCCCGACAACGTGGCCGATCTGCGTGCTGGCCAGTGGAACAAGAAGGAGTACTCGAAGGCCCAGGGGCTGTGCGGCCGCACACTCGGTCTGCTGGGCAGCGGCAACATTGCGCGGGAAATGGTGCGGCGTGCGGCCGCTTTCGGCCTCGATGTCGTGCTTTGGAGCCGTCGCTTTGACGGCCGGCAGCGACCGTTGAACGAGATCGAAGCGGGTGAGCTGGGCCTCGGAGCGGCTCTGCGCGCGATCCGGATAGATCTTGCACCCACCCCGGGGGATGTGGCGGCCGCTGCGGACATTTTGAGCCTGCATCTGGCGCTCGCGCCGGATACCCGGAATCTCGTCGATGCCGAACTGCTGGCCCGGCTGAAACCCGGCGCCTTTTTCGTCAACACCGCCCGGGCCGAACTCGTGGATGCCGCGGCGCTGGCGACAGCCGTGCGCGACCGAGGTTTGCGGGTGGCGCTGGATGTGTTCGCGGCCGAGCCGCCGGGCGCCACCGGCGCCTTCTCGGACCCGCTGGTCGGGCTACCCGGTGTGTATGGCACTCACCATATCGGCGCTTCGACGGATCAGGCTCAGGAAGCCATCGCCCAAGAGACCGTGCGTATCGTCCGCAGTTACAAGGAGACGGGCAAGGTGCCCAATGTGGTGAATCTGGCCCGGCGGACTCCCGCGACGCACCGCCTTGTGGTCCGCCACCGCGATCGTCCCGGCGTGCTCGCGCATGTCTTTGCGCTGCTGCGCGAGGCGGATCTCAACGTGCAGGAAACCGAGAACATCGTGTTCGAAGGCGCCGAGGCCGCTGTGGCCCGAATCAATCTCGACGGTGTGCCCCCGCCCGATCTCTGCGGCCGCATCGCGGCGGGTAGCCATGATGTGCTCGATTTGCAGGTGATCGCGCTCTGATGAACCCGGGGGGCGACATTGCCGCAATGCGGTTCGGCAACACCACCGGGGGCCGAATGAGCCGATGAACTGCAGGCGCGGGTTGCCGGGCCGACCGCGGTCAGCGCTGCGAAGATCGAATGCTGCGTTTCATCGCGGCCGCGTTGATGTCCCCGCTTTCGCGGCAGAATAGCGGGAAACCTCCTTTCGCCACGGGACGATGAACATGCCGACGCATCCTGAAGAACGGGCCCGCCGCGTGGCCGAGGAAAGGGCTCAGAGGACGCTGGAACTGGCGGCCGGCCGGGCTGAAGCCATCGCCGCTGATGCCGCGGCGCGAGCCGCTGCGCTGGGCGGCCGGCTCGATCTCAAGACGCCCACGTTTCACTCGGCAGGCCGTGATGAAATGGGCCATGCAAGGCCGGCGATCAGTGCTGACGGGCTCAGGGAAGCCATTGCCTTACGCGCGTATTTCAGGGCGGAGCAGCGCAGCTTCGAGCCAGGATGGGCAACCGAGGACTGGCTGGAGGCCGAACGGGAAGTTTCTGCTGCGGCTCTGGCGCTGGCCGACGAAGGCGAATCCTGAGCCGTCCGAACTCCAGCAGCCGCGTCGACTTATAATCCGCGCTGCAGCGCGTGCCCTGGTGCCCGGACGATCAAGTGCGGGCCGACGGGCCGCGTCCGATCTGTTTTCGTGCTTCCTACCACAGAGAGAGTGACATGAGTTCCGACTATCGGTATGACCCGGCGGCGGCGCCGTTCGATGCGAGCGCGCAGGGCTACCACCCAAACAACGCAGCATGGCTTGCGGCCGCTTCGAATCTCGCCTACGAGGACGAGAAGACCATCCAGACCGTGGTGCGCCAATGGGGTTTCGACCGGTTTCGTTTCCTGCATGCGACCGAGCACAACGATGAGAACGGGTTGCCGATGCCGGTGGACACCCAGGGGTATGTGTGTCGCAGCGACAAGGCGCTGCTGATTGCGTTCCGTGGTACCGAGGTCACCCAGATCAAGGACTGGTTCACCGATCTGATTGCGATCGCGGTGCCGGCTCCGAGCGGCGTTGGCAAGATCCACAAGGGCTTTGCGGCGGGGCTCGCTGCCGTCTGGCCACAGATCGAGCAGGCCCTGGAAGAGCACTACGATGGACAGGTGCCGATCTGGATCACCGGCCACAGCCTCGGGGGCGCGCTCGCGACGCTTGCGACTAACCAGCTTCGCTTCAATGCCCGGATGCCGGTGCAAGGACTCTACACGTTTGGACAGCCGCGCGTCGGCGACCGCGAGTTCATCAAGTTTCTTCGGCTGGCGATGCCGGGGCGTATCGTCCGCTTCATTAACAACAAGGACATCGTGCCTCAGGTACCGGCTCCCGGCATCCTGCTGAAATACTGGCATGGAGATCGGGAAGCGCGCTTTGCAGCCGAGGGCGATCTCATTCTGGAGCTGTCGTGGTGGCTGCGAATGCGGTCGAAGTTGAAGGGATCGGCCAAGGACATCCGTATCCTGGGCCTCGATTCGCTGACCGACCACAGCATGGATCGCTATGTGGAGTTGACTCGACGGCAAACGAAGACGACTTCCTCCTGAAACGACCGGAAGCGCAGCGCCAGCCCGGCGCTAGGCCAGGTCTTGCGTTTGTCGCAGCGTGCGCAGGGTGTGCCGCGCTGTTTCAAAGTCGAAGGCCAGAATTTGCCGTTCCAGCTGGGTACAGTGCGGTCCGAAGCTTGTACGGATTATCCCGGCGCGCTGGCGAAACAGATTGATGGCGCTAACGTCGCTCTGTTCCAGCCGCTTCTCCAGTTCATCGAGTGTGTCCCGAAGCTCCGGCGAGTCGGTCGGCGCCGAATCGTCCGCCGGTTCCGCACCGACGGCCCGCTGTACGGGCAGAGCGTCTGAAAGGATCTCAAACTCGCCCGTCACCGCGAGTATGGCGCGGTGCAGGTCGTCGCTGTGGGAGTTCGTTGCGCCCTCGACGGCGAGGGTTTCTTCCACCCGCCGCGCCATCGCGGACAGGCTTTCTGCTCCCAGCGTAGCCGCCGTGCCCTTCAAGGTGTGAGCGATGCGCCGCGCGGCGACCGGGTCGCCGGCGTCCAGGCTGGCGGTGAGCCGAGCCATGTCGTCCGTGTGTGCTGCGACGAAACGGACGAGTAAATCCAGGTACTTCTCGGCGTTGCCCCGCAGCACGCCCAGTCCGCGCGCCAGATCGAGGCCTGGCGTGTTCGCCAGGGAGGCCAGGGTCGACTGCAGTGGCGTCTGGAGAAGCGGTGTGCCCGTTGCGTGCGGTTCCTTGCCCGAGAGCAAGGGTTGGCGCGGCTTCGGCGGCAGCCATTTCACCAGCGCTGCGTAGAGCGCGCCGGGCTCGACCGGTTTGGCAATGAAATCATTCATGCCCGCGGCTTCGCAGGCGCGATGATCCTCCTCGAAGGCGTTGGCCGTAATCGCCAGGATCGGGACGTCTTTCCCTTCGGGCAGGGCGCGTATCGCCCGGGTGGCCTCCAGCCCATCCATGTTCGGCATCTGGATATCCATCAGGATCAGATCGAAGGCTTGGGCCTGAACCTTGGCCAGGGCTTCGCAACCGTCGGTCGCACTGTCGACCTGTAAGCCGACGCCGTGCAGTAGTTCCAGCGCGACCTCACGGTTGATGGCGTTGTCTTCGACCAAGAGGATATGGGCGCGCGGGTAGGGGCGCCGCAGCAGGGTCTCGGGCTCCGTCATGGCGACGCCGGGTGCGGTGTCCACCGCACCGTGACCGCGCTGCAGGCGCGCAGTGAACCAGAATGTGCTGCCTATTCCAGGCGTACTCTCGGCTCCAACCGTGCCACCCATGAGCTGTGCCAGCCGCTGAGTGATCGCCAGTCCCAGCCCGGTGCCGCCATGTTCGCGGGTGGTGGAGGTGTCCGCTTGTTCGAAGGCCTGAAACACGCGTGCCAGCGCATGCGGTGCGATGCCGACCCCGGTGTCCGCGACCTCGAAGCGCACCAGCCACTCATCGGCGGTTTGCTCCAGTACGCGTGCCCGCAGGGTGATCGCACCCCGTTCGGTGAACTTCACGGCGTTGCCCGCATAGTTCAGCAAGGCCTGGCGCAAGCGTGTGGGATCGCCCCGCAACCAGAGTTGCGCCGGGTCGGCCTCGACGGTGACGGTGAGTCCTTTGGCCTGGGCAGCGTCGCTGATCAGCGAGCGCACTTGATCCAGCAAGCTGCCCAGGGCGATGTTGCTGTGTTCGAGTTGGAGTTTCCCGGCCTCGATCTTGGAAAGATCGAGGATGTCGTTCACGATGGACAGCAGATGTCGGCCGGCGCTGTCGACCTTGTCGAGGCGTTCGATCTGGGCTGGCGTCGCGTCCGAACGCCGCAGCAGATGCGTCAGCCCAAGTATCGCGTTTAGTGGCGTTCGAATTTCATGACTCATGTTGGCAAGAAAGACCGACTTGGCGCGATTGGCCGCTTCGGCTTGCAGGTGGGCCTGAGCGAGTTCGGCAGTCCGTTCGGCCACACGTTCTTCCAGATGTTCCCGGTGCCGGGCCAGCTCCGCTTCGGCGGCCAACCGCCCGGTCAGATCCCTCAATACGGCGAAATAGCGTTGTTCCGACAATACCCGCGCCGTCACCTCGGCGGGAAACAGCGAGCCATTCTTGCGCCGGTGCCGCCAGATGCCCCGATGGGGACTCCCATGCATCATGAGCGGTACCTCTTGGTCGAGTCGTGCATGTTCATCGTCAGCGAGGATATCAGGGAGGCGGAGCCGCGATAGTTCCTCGTAGCCGTAACCGAGCATGGCCAGCGCCGCCGGATTCGCGTCCAGGAAGCGGTGATCGGGTGTCAGCAGCAGAATACCGTCGACGGACTGTTCGAACAGGTTGCGAAAGCTTGCCTCGCTTTCCCGCTGGGCCTGTTCGGCTTCCTTGCGTGCGGTGACGTCCAGCACCACCCCACGCATCCGCAAGGCTTTTCCGGCCGCGTCGAACTCGAACTGTCCGGAGCCGGCGATCCAGTGGACGCTCCCGTCGGGCCAGACGACACGGAACTCTTGTGCGAACAAGTCGCGGCTGGTGACGCAACGGGCGACTTCGGCATTCAAGGCTGGGAGGTCGTCGGGGTGGAGGCGTTGCGCAAACATCTCGTAGGTGCCGTCGAACTCTGTCGGGCCGAAGCCCCAAAGTTGCTCGTGGCGGCGCGACCAGGCGATTCCGCCATGCGCCATATTCCAGTCGAACACGCCCACTTGAGCGGCGTCGAGGGCCAGCCGAAGACGCTCCTCGCTGGCTGACAGGGCCTGTTCCTGCGCTTTGCGATGGGTGATGTCACGGATGATGAGGAGGAAACCGCGTGCGCCATCGCCCGGGCCGAACACGGCCGAGCCCTTGACGGAGAGCCACCGGATGGAGCCATCCGGAAGTCTGGCGCGACAATCCACGTCGAGTGCGTCAGTCACCGAGCGCTTTAACCGAACGAGAAATTCCTGCCAGGCCAAGACATCCTCGGGCTGCAGATAGGTCTCGAATGTTTTGCCGAGCGCCTCGGCAGTTGCTTCGCCCATCAGTTCGGCCCAGTTCGGCGACAGATAGCTGAGACGCCCTTCAGGATCCATTTCGGCCATAACGTCGCTCGCATTCTCGATCAGCCCCCGGAAGCGGCGTTCGCTTTCAGCCAACGCGCTCCGCGTTCGCCATTGCTGCAGGAACAGGCCGTATAAAGCCGTCAGGCGACGCAGCACCGCGACCGACTCCTCCGAATAGTCGTTCGGCGCATTCGCCAGGGCGATCTGTCCGAGCACGGTATCGCCGACGACGGCCGGCACCGCTAGATAACGCTGCAGTGGCACGTGACCCTGCGGCACGCCACGGGAGGCCGGATGCCGGGGAGGCGTGTTCGTGAAGAACGGCTGACGCGTGTTCAACGCCTGTCCCCACAAGCCGGTATACGAGCCATCAGGATTGACCGGGAAGACGACCCGCTGATCCGGCACATCGATACGGCACTCCTTGCCCATCATCGCGGTCAGGGTATGGGCGACGTGATCCCCGGTGTCGGGGTCGATCGAGGCGACGAAGCCGTGCTCGCTGCCGGTGAGGCGCTGCGCATGGCTGAGCACCAGGGGTGCGATCTGTTCGATGGTGACATCGGGTGCCAGCAATTCGGCGGAAAGCTCCGCGAGCGCCGTGTCGACGAGGGAGTGGCGGTTCAGGTTCTCCTGGGTCTTGAACAAGGTTTGGTAATGGGCTTTGGCATTCCGTTGCCAGAACAGACCGAAAAGGACGATGACGGCGACGATGGCCAATGCGATGTATCCGACGAGCAATCGGGCCATGTGCTGCCAGTGGGCGAAGACTTCGGCCCAGTCGACCTTGGACACCAGGAACCAGTCAGAGTCGGGAACCTTCGTCAGGACGGCGACAACCTGGGTTCCTCGATAGTCCTTGCCTACGAATACCCCCTCGTGCCCCAGAACGGCACGGACTGCCGGGACATCGGTCATGGACAAGGGAATGCGAAGCGTCAGCGCGGTATCCGCGCGGTGCCGGAGCGGGTTCAGGAAGACCGCGTCCTGCCCGTCCCTGCGCACGAGTTCGGTCTCGGCGCTGGGGCTTGCAAGCGGCCAGGTTTGTAGCGCTGGAAACAGAAAATCGCGGGCATCGCTGCGGAGTACGATGGCGCCCAGCGGCGTTCGTCCGGTGCGATCCAGCAGCGGGGCGACAGCGTCGATCTCCACCCGGTTGTCGGGACCGCCATGCAACTCGCTCAAGGCAGCACCGCGGCGGTGCCACGCGTCATCCAGGGCCTCCCGCGTTTCGCGTGCGAGCCTGTGCTCGCGACCGGACAGACTGAGCCTGACCTTGCCCTGAGCATCCAGCACCAGCACGTCGATATAACCATAATGCCGGGTAAACGGCCGCAAGCGTTCCATGCTTTCGCTGCGTCGCTCCGGAGGCGATTCCCTAAGCCATTCGGCCGAGAACTGCTCGAAAAGCCGGCTCTCGGTGATCACGGCCGCATCGCTCAGCCGCTCCTTGCGCCAGTTTGCGATCTGTTCCGCCTTGAGGCGGGCGATCACTTCCAATTCATGGTTGGCGCGCTCGCGTAGCGACAGTTCCTGATAGCGAAACCAGGCTGGCCCACTGGTCAGAATGACGAGTACGGCGAGCAGTGCGCCGAGCAGGGACCAGATGGGAAACGACGGGGTCTGCTTCATACTGGCGAACGGGGGTGCAGGTCGCAGTTCAATATCGGGTCGAAGTCTATGTCGCGAGCGATGGTGCCCTTGACTCATCGCGTCGTACCTCTCGCCGGGAATAAATCCGACTGTGGGCATAAGCCCAAATGCCTATGTAATGATACGCTCGGCTGTTGTCCTGTGTTGCGTCGATGCGGTTCGGGTGGATTGATTGATTGACAACCCGGAGCACGGCGCGCAGCTTTGCGACTGTTTCCGTCCCCGGCCGCTCGAGGTGCCGGTTCCGATGTCCGACAGGTTCTTCCGACCCCGCGGTACCGCGATTTCCGACTATGCCCGTTGGGTCATTGCGACGGTTCTGGTTGCCGGCGCGTTCGGTAGTGGGATGAGGCAGCCCGCCGCGACACCGGGGGTTGTCATTCCGCCGCCGCAGTGGTCCGTCGTCGAGATTCCGGCAGGACGGGTCGATCAGGCCGTCGCCAGGCTCGATGGTCTTGCGGAGTCGTTACGCAACGCCACCGGCGTGCCGGGCATGGCGGTGGCGGTGGTTCATGGCGACCGTCTGCTTTACGCTCGAGGTTTCGGCCGCCGGCGGGTTGGATCTCCCGCAGCGGTCGACGCGGACACGGTATTCCAGTTGGCATCGGTATCGAAGCCGCTCGGCGCGACCGTGGTTGCCGCCGCCGTGGGTCGTGGCGGGATCGGATGGGATACGCCGGTTGCTCAGGCATGGCCCGGGTTCCGATTGAGCGATCCTTCCGTCACCCGGTGGGTGACGGTCGGCGATCTCTATGCGCATCGCAGCGGTTTGCCGGACCATGCCGGGGATACGTTGGAAGACCTCGGGTATGGTCGTCTGGCGATCCTGAACCGACTGCGCCATCTGCCATTGGCGCCATTTCGGGCGGTGTATGCCTACACCAATTTTGGTCTGACAGCGGCTGCCGAGGCCGTTGCCGCTGCCTACCGGATGCCGTGGGCGCGATTGTCGGAAGAACTGATCTATCGGCCGTTGGCGATGACATCGACCAGCTCGGACTTTGCCGTTTATGCGGCTCGCCGCAACAAGGCCGTCGGCCATGTCCGGGAGGGGGGCGCTTGGGTCGCCCGCGCCGCGCGCCAACCCGACGCGCAGAGTCCGGCGGGCGGCGCCAGTTCGAACGTCCGCGACATGGCTCGCTGGATGCAAATGGTGCTTGGGCTGGGCACTTTCGGTGGCAAGGAAATCGTCGCGCGTGCCGCGCTGCTGGAAGCCCTGGCGCCGCAGATCCGGTCCGATCCGCCGGCCCCGCCGGTGAACCGTTCTTCGTCCTACGGCTACGGTTTTGGCGTTGCCATTGACGGGGCAGGACGCGTCCGGCTGAGTCACTCGGGGGGGTTTGCGCTCGGCGCCGCGACCCAGGTGACCTTGTTGCCTTCGGAAAACCTCGGGATCGTCACGCTCACCAACGGCATGCCGATCGGCCTGCCCGAAGCGCTCAACGCCAGCTTCATGGACCTGGTCGAGACGGGGGCCGTGCAGCGCGATTGGTTGGACGCGTTCTGGACGCATGCCTTTGCGGGTTTCTACCGTAACCCGAGCGCCCTCGCCGGTCAGCCGCAACCGGTGACCCCGGGGCCTGCCCGGCAGTTGCAGGTTTACGCGGGCCGCTATGCCAACGCCTATTACGGTGAGGCTCGCGTCGTGGTAGATGCCGGCCAATTGACCATGGTGATCGGCCCCAAACCGATGAGCTTCCGGTTGACGCATTGGCGCGGGGACCAGTTTTCCTACGAGCCCGCGGGAGAGAACGCTGTCGGCAGGGCTGCCGTGACGTTCCGGGCCGATAGGTCGGGCCGCATTGACAGCCTCGAGGTTGAGAACTTCGAGGCGGGCGTGCGGGTACTGATGCGACAGGGATCGTGAGCGCGATGCCTGATCTGCGCCTGACCCGGGTCGCCCGCCGAGCCTTCAGGCCCGGCGTGAGCCGAGAGACTGCCACTGTGCCTCGGCGTAAGCGACGACGGATTTCTCGAGACGCTGTCCGGATAGCGCGTTCATTTCGCGCAGGCAGGAGGGGCTGGTGATGTTGACCTCCAGCACATGCCGTCCGACGATGTCGACGCCCGCGAAATGGATGCCGTGTTGCCGCAGCCAGTTGCCGATTAGAGCGCAGATGGCATGGTCGGATTCGACCAGATCACACGCCTCGCAATGGCCTCCGGCGTTGACATTGGAGCGGAAGTCTCCGTCGGCCGGCACGCGCCTGACCCAGCCTAGCACGTCTCCGCCGAGCAGCAGCACGCGTTTGTCGCCTTCTGCGATCTCGGGCAGGTAACGCTGTGCCTGCACGAAGCGCTGTCCGCCGACCGTTGCTTGCTCCAGCCGTTCCTGCCGCCGGGGATCGTCGCGCTGCAGCGTGATCACGCCGCGTCCGCTGCAGTCGTCGAGGGGCTTCACGACGATGTGGCTCATCCGTGCCAGAAAGGCATCCAGCGCGGCTGCGTCACGGGTCATCAGCGTCGGTGGCAGGAGTCCGGGAAGGTGCAGCGGAATCAGCTTCTCGCACTGGTTCCGCAAGGCTGGGGCCGGATTGATCTGGAGTACCAGCGGAGGCAGTCGTTCGAGGATCCAGGTTGCATGGATGTAGGCCGTGTCGACTGGCGGATCCTTGCGCATGTAGACGATGTCGCAGTCGGACCCGGCCAGCTCGTGTTCTTCCCCGGCCTCGAACAGGGCCTCAGCCGGCGTGAACGCCGCCGGCCGGACTTTCAGCGTGACGCGATCATTGTCGAGTTGCAGTCCGTCCAGCGTCGTAAAGAACACGCGATGTCCGCGCCGCTCGCTTTCGCGCATGAGCGCCAGCGAGGTATCCGTCGGCGGCGACAAGCGTTCGATCGGGTCAATGATGAATACCGACGTCAGGGCTGCCATGGATGGGTTTCGATGCGGGGTTCCCGGATCTGCCGCGCGACGAGGGCAGGGTAGCCTCCGAGGACTGGAGCTTAGTGCACATGCATCAGGCTGGTGCGTGGATCCTCGACCAGGAACCGCGCCACCGGGGCTCCTCCCGAACTGGTCCAGTTCACGATGCCGAGTTGCTGCGGCGTGAAATTGACCGTCTGCTGGCCCGGATGCAACGCCACGTCCAATGACCACTCGGGTATCAACAATCGGGCGCTGTCCGCGGTTTGTTCCCGCACGTCGATGATCCAGCGCACCGGCATACCGAGATGCAGCCGGTACTCGTCCGGCGTTGCGGCGCCCGCATTCAGTACGGTATGGACTTCCATGGCCGACATGCCCGAGTCGCGGACGAGTTCCTCGGGTACTGGCAGCGCCGGCAATTCGATGTTGGCCAGTTGAGCCTTTTGCTGCCAGTGATTCCATTCCAGCGCGATCGTTCTCAGGGTGCGGTTGTGCAGCGAGGCCAGATCCAGTTCGCTGCCCGTCATCTTCAGGCCGCGATTCAGCATGACGGCACCGAGGGCGACGACGATCACGGCCGAGGCGCGGATCAGCTTCGGCGTCATCTGCCGTGAGATCAGGCCGGCGAAAATCCCGAAACCCATCATCATCGGCAGGGTCCCGAGCCCGAAGAAAAACAGCATGCCCGCGCCGCGCGAGGCACTGCCGCTGCCCGCGGCCATGATGTACATCGCTTGCAGCGGGCCGCACAGGATCATCAGGCCATTCAGCAGACCGATGATGAAGGGGTGTCCGTATTTTCGGGACTGGGCGCCGATGAAGCGCAGCAGGAAGGGAGGGGTGCGGAAGCGGAACTCCTTGAGCCCGGGCAAAACGTCCAGCATGCCGAGCCCGAACAGCAGCAGGAAAATCCCGGCGGCGATGCCAATCACCCCGCGGAGCAGCGGCGTGAAGGCGACGACGGAGCCCAGCAAGCCGAAGGCGGCACCGATGGCGGTATACGACAGCGTCTTGCCAGTACCGTACAGCAGATGAATCATGTAAGACGGGCGTCCGCCGCTGGCCAGCTTCGCCGTGTAGCTCAGCACCAGTGCGCCACACATGCCGACGCAATGAAACCCGGTGAACAGGCCGACGATGAACAAGAGGCCAAAACTCATGTCTCGGCTCAGTGTCGGCAACCCCTTGACATGTTCCAGGTAACCGTCGAGATAGACGATCAATCCGACGCCCAGGGCGCCGATCAGGGTCCATGCCAGGCGGGGTCCGAGCGCGCTCTGACGCTGCGAAGCAGTGGGTCGCGAACTACGTTCTGCGGGCGGGCTTACAGCGCCGGCTGAGGTGTCGGATGGGGTAGGGGACATAGTCAAAAGAGTGCTTCAGGGCCTCTTGTAGGCGTCAAGCCGCGATTTTCGCACAGCCGATCCAGGTCTGCGCGTCCGCTGGCGGGTTGGGTTGTCGTGCGTGCGCACCACTCGGCTCGGGCAGCGCTTTAGCCGGATCGCTCACCGTGCGCTTGCGCGTGCTTGCCACGGGATCGTATCTTTGGCACACGGGAAGGCGCCGCGGCGGCACGTACCGGGGGCCATAATGTCCCTTCGGGTTTCCCGGATACGCGATCAACCTCCCTCCGGATTTTCGGAATTCCCAGTCAACAGGCGGCTACGATGTTCCCAATCAGCAGACATCCCTGGATCGTTCTCGGTACCGGCATCGCTGTCGGCTACCTGATCTACCGATACCGCGATGCCATCCGCGAGAAGGCGCGGTCGGCGGCTGAACAGACCGATGAAATCATGCGCGGGCCGCGGGAGCGGCTCCGGGATCTGTATGCGGCTGACGAGGCATCGGGCAGTGTCGGCGGCCCGTAATCCCGCCTTTGCGCAGCTAACCGTCGCGGGTGATGAGGCGGCGCGCGCTGACGCTCGTCCCCGCAGAGTGGTGCCGCCCGGCATTCGCGGCGCCGGTCTCGGGTTGCGTCGCAGCTTTGCCGCAGATCTGGCAGGTATGTCGCCCGCGGTCGATTTCCTTGAAATTGCTCCGGAAAACTGGATCGGAGTGGGTGGGTCTCTGGGCAAAGGATTCCGCGCCCTGACCGAGCGCTACCCCTTCGTCGCACACGGGCTTTCATTGTCCCTGGGCGGGCCGGCCCCGCTCGATCTGGAGTTGCTGCAAGCGCTGAAAGGGTTTCTTCGACAGCACGGTATTCGGCGATACAGCGAGCACCTGAGCTATTGCGGTGACGACGGACTGCTCTACGACCTGCTGCCGATTCCTTTCACCGAGGAAGCCGTCGTCCATGTCGCCGAGCGTATCCGCCGTGTGCAGGACATACTCGGTCAACGCATCGCGATCGAGAACGTCTCGTATTACGCCGCGCCGGGACAAGATATGGAGGAGTCCGATTTTCTGAACGCGGTCCTGAGGGAGGCCGACTGCGGCCTCTTGTTGGACGTCAACAACATCTACGTCAACAGCGTCAATCACGGCTACGATGCGGCTGCTTTTCTGGCAGCGATACCGGCGGACCGCATCGAGTATGCACATGTCGCCGGCCACTTTCAGCAGGCGCCGGACCTGCTCGTCGACACCCATGGCGCCTCGGTCATCGATCCGGTGTGGGCACTGCTCGATGAAGCGTATGGTCGGTTCGGCGTGTTTCCTACGCTGCTCGAACGCGACTTCAATCTGCCGCCCTTGACTGAATTGATCGGCGAGGTGGACACCATCCGCTCGATCCAGGTCAGGCATGCGCGCGTGGCTTGCGATGCCTGAGGAACTTCCGGCTTTTCAGCGGCTGCAGTACGCCTTTGCCGCCGCGGTCAGAGGTGCCGCGAAGACGGCGCCGCCGGACGGGGTTCCCGCCGAACGGCTGTCGCTGTACCGGGAACTGATTTTCCACAATCTCGAGAGTTTCGTCGCGGCGGGTTTCCCGGTGTTGCATGAGCTTTTGCCGCCGCAAGACTGGGAATCGTTGGTCCGGGACTTCGTCCGGCGCCATCGGAGCACCACGCCCTATTTCTCGGGTATTCCGGCCGAGTTCCTGTCGTTCCTGCAGGACGTGCGCGGCATGCAGCCCGGGGATCCCCCGTTCCTGCTGGAAATGGCGCATTACGAATGGGTTGAACTGGCCTTGTCGGTAGCCGGTGAAGAGCCGCCCGAGGAGCATGCCGAGCTCATGGCCGATCCCTTGGGATGCCGGATCATCCTTTCTCCGGTCGCTTGGCCGCTGGTGTACGAGTTCCCGGTGCACCTGATTGGCAGGGACTATCAGCCTGTCTGTGCGCCGCCCGAGCCAACCTTCCTGACGGTTTATCGCAGTCGCGAGGATCTGGTGCGCTTCCTGGAAATTAATCCCGCGACCTATCGCCTGTTGCAAGCCATCGACAACGAGCCTGGCCTTCATGCGACTGTCTATCTCGAGCAACTGGCCGGCGAACTGGGCTATTCCGACGCACGTGAGGTACTCGATTACGGGTCCGGTCTGTTGCGAAAGCTTGCTGTGCGCGGTGTGATCGGGATGGCAGCGGACGCCCACGCAACAGGGCAATAGGCGTCCCGGCCTGGTCTGGACACACCTGCAACGGTGACCGCGATCGCAGCGGTTATCGGGGCGCGAAGCTTCCGCGTATTCCGGTCGGTGGGGCCACGTCCCCGGCGAGCGCGCATGGCGCGTCGCCGAGGACCCGCTGGGTCGATTGCGGTTTGGCGCGGACCTACGGCTTCTGGTATTCGGGTACCAGATCGACCTCGATGCGGCGATTTGCCTGTCTACCCGCTGCGGTGTCGTTCGATTCCACCGGCTGGTACTCGCCGTGTCCGGCAGCGGTCAGCAGGCTCGGGTCTATGCCCTGCTTCTGAAGGTATTTCGCCACCTCGGCGGCACGGGCCGCGGACAGTTCCCAGTTCGTCGGAAAGTGGTGTCGCAAATGGCCCCCGATCGGGACGTTGTCCGTGTAGCCTTCAACTTCGATCCGATGATCTTTCAGATCCTTCAGCGCCGGCAGCATCTTGTCGAGCGTTGCCTTACCTCTAGAGTTCAGCTGCCAGCCTCCCTCGGGAAATAGGATCTCGTCCTCGACCGTGACCTTGAGGCGGTCCTGCAGGCGCTGAATCTTCACTTGATCGGCCTGGATTTCCGCTTCCAGCTGGGCGTTCAGTTGCCGCTCGGTGTCGTACATCCCCACCTCTTTGTCGTAGGTGGCTTGCGTCACGCAGCCGGCCAGTGCGACGGCAGCTGCAGCGAGTAGTGCGGTGGTTCGTGTAGTCATGACTTGGTCCTTGTTGTGTCTTGGCATCAGCGTGATTCACCGGCATAGGCCGGATGGGCAGGGATTGAAAACCCGGAGAGGTCGGTTCGTCCAGTGGAATCTTGCGACGCTTGCCCTGCCTCAGGGGACTTGGCGTTTCCGGCAGCACGGTGCGCGGACTTCCCGGCGCCTGTGATGTCCCGTTCACCGAGCTGTTGTGCGGAGCGACACTGAATCGCCGCGCCTATGCTTCAGTTACCACCGGAAACCCGTCTTGGGCGGTGGTTTACTTCAATCAAGCGTGTGACGCCGCCACGGATCGCAGGCGGCGGTCCTTCTGATCCATGCGATCCGCTGGCTGCGCCCTAGGGGCGTGTTTGCCGCTATGGCGTTTCACGTGGAGTTGGTCCGATGGCCATGCATGATCTGGGTAATCCATCCCGCTTTTTGGGGGGCGATCTGGAAGCCAGCCCCGATGACGATCTGGGCTCGGGCTTTGGGGATCCACTGGCGCCAGCCGAGGATGCGGCAAAGGATGGAACTTGCGACGCGCCGACTGGACGCAAGGGGGACAGGTACGACACGACCCGCATGTATCTCCAGGAACTGGCGAAATCAAGGCTGCTGACCGCGGCTCAGGAGCGGCATTTTGGCCGGCTGGCCCGGCAAGGGGACAACACGGCGTTCCGTATCATGGTCGAAGGCAACTTGCGTCTTGTCGTCAAGATATCCCACCGGTATCTAAACCGCGGCCTGCCCCTGCTGGATCTCATCGAAGAGGGCAACCTGGGGCTGATGCACGCGGTGAGCAAATTCGACGCCGACCGTGGTTTCCGGTTCTCCACCTATGCGACCTGGTGGATCCGGCAGGATATCGAGCGCGCGATCATGCGGCAGACCCGCACGATCCGTCTCCCGGTGGATGTCATCAAGGAACTGAATGTTTGCTTGCGGGCCTTTCGGCATCTAGCGGCCCGCATGGATCGTCCTCCTCGACCGAGGGACGTGGCGCGGTTCCTGGACAAGCCGATCGCGGAGGTGGAACGTGTGTTGAACCTCAATGAAAGGATCGCGTCGCTCGATGGTCCCGTACTGGGCAGCTCGGACTTGGCCTTGATCGATGAGATCGGCGACACGGGGCAACCGCCGTTGCTTGACCGCTTGCAGCAGGAGAGCGTGGCAGGAAAAGTGGACGAATGGCTGGACTGTCTGCCGCCGCGAGAGCGGGAGATACTTCGCCGCCGCTATGGCCTCCACGGCGGTGAGCCGGAAACGCTGGAGGAGGTCGCCCGAGCGGTGGGACTGACCGTGGAGGGTGTTCGGCAGGTTCAGATCAAGACCCTGAAAGAGCTGCGTGCACTGATCGAGAATCAGGGATTCAATGCCGAAAATCTGTTCCACTGAGGCCGGGTAATGCCTCTCCCGGGGTCTTGCGGTCATTCTATCCGCGGTGCCTGTTGCAACATCGAGGCGCTGGCCTGTCTTTTGCTGCATAATTGCAGTTTTCCCGAACCGATCGTCCCTCGTGCACTATGGCTGTTGAGCCAAGGCTCCGTAAATCTCCCCTTTGTATACCGCAGCGTCGGTCTGCCGCTACGTCGCGGATTACAAGCCCGTTCGTGGCGCTGATGCTGGCGACCGGACTTCCGGCTGCAGCCTGGTGTCCGCCATGCGGCGCCGTCCCCGCCCGCGGAGCCGGAGTGCAAGGGACACAAGATAGTGAGGCAAAGCTTCGCTTCAAGCGCCTGCTCGAGGCTGCCAAACGCGGCGATTCAGAAGCGGCGTTTCGCCTTGCCCACCTATACGAAACGGGGGAGGCAACCTCGCAGGACGATGCGGCGGCCGCGAACTGGTACCGCTACGCCGCGGAGAGAGGGTATGCCCAGGCTCAGTACAGCCTGGGTTCGCTCTTCGAGAACGGGAAAGGGGTGCCGCAGGATACGGAGCAGGCCGCGGTCTGGTACCGCAAGGCGGCCGAACAGGGATTGGCGCGGGCGCAATACCAGCTCGGCCTGCTCTACGATGACGGGTTGGGCGTGGCCCAGGACTACGCCGAAGCGGCCGCGTGGTATCGCCGGGCTGCGGAACAGGGTATTCCTTCGGCGCAATTCAACCTGGGTGGCATGTACTACGAAGGCAACGGCGTCCCTCAGGATTTCACGCAAGCCGCGTTGTGGTACCGGCGGGCGGCCGAACAGGGTGAGGCGCTGGCCCAAAACAATCTTGGCGTCATGTATCGCAAGGGCATCGGCGTCGAACAGAGCTTTACGGAAGCCGCCCGGTGGTTCCGGCAGGCCGCCGAGCAGGGGGACGCCTGGGGTCAGACCAATCTGGCCGGGCTATACGGTGAAGGGCTCGGCGTCTCCAGGGACTTCGCGGAGGCGGCCCTGTGGTATCGGCGCGCGGCCGAACAGGGTGACGCGGAGGCACAGTTCAGCCTCGGGCTCATGTATTCGCTGGGGCAAGGTGTGGTCCGCAGCGATGGCGATGCTGCCTGGTGGCTGGAAAAATCGGCAGCACAGGGCAATGTCGAAGCGCAGTACCGGCTGAGTGCCCTGTACGAGGAAGGGCGGGGAGTGCCCCGCGACTACGTTTCGGCACTGATGTGGGCCGGCTTGGCCGCGACCCAGGGTTATGAGCCGGCCATACGCGCCCGACAGTCCCTGTTGGCGCGCATGAGCGCTGCCGAGGTGGACGCCGCCCGGCAACGCATCGAGGAATGGGGGCTGGCGGCCGGCTTGTCGCAAGACTAGGTCTGGGCATTGGACGCGACTGTCGCCGAGAGCTTCGTTTGGCGGCGCCGGCCGGACGGCCGGCACGTTCCGGACCGGCTGAGAGCGCCCTTGCCCCGGGATGTCGCCAGTCCGTTGGGTGTTTGCCCCAACCAGTGTTTTCTATGGGCGTTTGGGGGGGGCTGAAAGCTGCGCGGCGGTGAAGTGCGGTTCGTTCAATTGTCCGTACGCCATGGCTTCGGTCGGAAATTCCTGGCTGGGTGGACGACGCGCCGGGACTCTGCGGAAGAGTGACCATACTGCGCGTCGGCGAGGAGTTGGGGCGGGTTCCACGGGCGCAGCCGGCGGGTGCTCCAAGGTCCGACCGCTGTCACTGGCGAGCCGTGCGGAGAGCGGGAACGACAACTGACATCCACAGCGTTCGACGGTGATGTCCGAGCGGTGAGCCAACAGCGCACAGAATGCACTGCTTCCCCGCGAGTCGTCGAAGAATGCGACGACGCGCCCCGCGACTTCGTAGGCGTAGCCTCCGTGAGAGGCGATCAGACGGCGGATCTGGGAGTCCATGACGTATCCTCTTTGTTGTACGCCCGACGACTCGTAGTTGCGGAATGCGCCCATCCGCAACACTTTGTTGTGAGTCTAGTACCGCTGCGTTTGCAGTGCAAGCGCCTTCCCGCGACGATTTTGCAGACCCGCCAGTACGGCAACCGCAGCGTTGCATCGGCCAGGCGTCGCTCGCGCAGTTCCGGCTCCTATGGAATTGCATCTGTATCTGTCCTGTGACATGCGGGTATAGTGGCGCCGGAACGGGAAGGGGGCGGGCCCTGCTCGCCCGCCCCGGGGTAACCACTCGGAGTTCATCTCTCGCGCAGGGGGTAGTGATGGAAATGTTGATAGCCGTAGTGACGATTGCGCTGATCGGCCTGGTCGGATACGCGATCTACACCGACCCGCCAAGCAGCGGGTGCTTGTCCGTGGATGCGGCGCGCGCGCGCGACGAAAAGTTGCAGCAGCAGGCCATGCGGAAACCTGCGGTCGTCCCCGACCCGGCAGTGCCTGAAAAGCCGGAAGCCCTGACGGCCGCTGTCCCGGCCGAGGCCTCTCCGGAGCACCCCGGGCAGTCCCCGTTGTTGCGAAATCCGTTGACGGGAGAGACGGCACCAGTGCCCAACAACTACCGCTTCGCCAAGCGATGGATTAAGCAAGCGATGGTGGAAGAGGGCCTCCTGGACAAGGTCTACGGCAACACCGACTTGGATGAGCCCAATGCCGCCAAAGTCAAGGCCGCGCTGATGCAGTTCAAGGATTTGCCCAAGTATCGCGCCTAGATCAGGCGCGATGTCGAATTCCACGGTCGCGCGAATGGGGTGGGGCGTCAACGTGTTCGATCATTTATCCTGGGTAGACACGGCGTTTAGTTGACCTTAAGGTTTGTGGTGGTATTCTAGATCCCAATCACAGTTTGGTTGCCACCGCTCCCTTGGTTCGGTGCGCCCCTGAAGTCCCGTCGAGTTTCACCTCCTCCTCGACGGGACTTTTTTATGCGCCAAGCAAAATGCATCACAGTGGCTATCGCACAGGCTGGCGCGGACCGGCCCCGAATGTCGCTCCCCCGAACGCGTGGGGCGCGGCAAGTGCATGCAGGTAGTGGTGTGCATCGGAAACCGGTCCCTCCGGGAGCGAAATGCGCTACGCCTTGCGGAATCACGTGACCGACCGCGCTAGCACGCTCAACACCGTCTCGATGTCCTGCCGACTGACGTCGCAGTGCGTCACGGCGCGTATCGTATCCTGCGACGTCGCAAACACCAGGATGCCTTGGCGCTTCAGGTCTTCGTAAAGCTGTGGCGCGGGTCGGTTCAACACCCGGAAGTTCACGACATTCGTTTCCACCAGGTGCGGATCGAGCTCGATTCCGGGCAGTGACGCAATTCCTTCGGCCAGTGTTCGGGCATTGGCATGATCCTCAGCGAGACGCTCGCGGTGATGCTCCAGCGCGTAGAGCGCTCCGGCTGCGACGATGCCGGCTTGGCGCATGCCGCCTCCGAACTGTTTTCGGAATCGCTCCGCGCGGAGCATCGTCTCCTGGTCGCCGGCCAGCGCCGAGCCTATCGGCGCGCCCAAACCCTTGGAGAAGCACACGCTCACGGTGTCGAAATGGTTCGCGTAGTCTCGCTCGGGGTGGCCGCTCGCGACGGCCGCATGCCATAACCGGGCGCCATCCATGTGCATGCGCAGTCGATGTTTACGGGCATGGCGTTCCACGGCCGCGATCGTCGTGAGCGGCCAGATGGAGCCGCCACCCTTGTTATGGGTGTTTTCGATGCAGACGAGCTTGGCGACCGGGTAGTGGATGTTGAGCGGACGAATGGCCGATTCCAGCGCCGCGGCACTGAAAATGCCGCGTTTGCCGTGGATCATGCGGCACGAAACCCCGGACAGCGCGGCTGCGGCGCCGACCTCGTAGTAGTGCACATGGGTCTTGTAATCCATGATGATTTCGTCGCCGGGCTCGGTCTGGCAACGCACCGCGACCTGATTCGACATGGTCCCCGAGGGCATGAACAACGCTGCCTCCTTGCCGAGGATCTCAGCCGTCCGCTCTTCGAGCGCTCGTACGGTCGGGTCCTCGCCATAGACCGAATCCCCGACTTCCGCCTCGTACATGGCTTTGCGCATGGCGGGTGTCGGGCGGGTCACGGTGTCGCTGCGCAAGTCGATCATGTCGTGTGGTTAGGCTGGCTAATGGCGTGGTGGCGCGCGCCCGGGAGTGGCGTCTGGGCGCGGGTTCAGTGGGATGGCCGGATGTCGGAAGAATGACCTTTCCGGAGCCGGTACGCCCGATTTTGGACGATCCGTCGCACCTGCGCCATCCCCCGTCCCGACGACGGAGTGTTCCCCGCCGTTGGCACTGTCGCCGCCGCGAGCTAGTGCCCGAAGAGTCGGTGGTCGATCAGATCGCAGAGGCAGTGGGTGATCAGCAGGTGGGCTTCCTGTACGCGCGCTGCCGCATCGGATGGGATGCGGAGCTCGACATCCGTGCTGGCCAGCAGCGGCGATAGGGCGCCCCCGTCACGACCGGTCAGGGCAATGACCCGCATGTCGCGGTCGTGTGCCGCGTTGGCGGCGGCGAGGATGTTCGGCGACGAACCGCAGATCGTGAACAGCATCAGGACATCGCCGGCATGCCCGAGTGCCCTGATCTGCTTGGCGAATACTTCCTCGAAGCGATGGTCCTGAGCGATGGCGGTCAACGTCGAGGTGTCGGAACTCAACGCAATCGCCGGGAGTCCCGGTCGCTCCTGCTCGAAACCGTTGAGCATCAGGCTCGCAAAGTGCTGGGAGTGTGCCGCGGAACCGGCATTGCCGCAGCAGAGGACCTTTCCGTCGCTCAATAAACAGTCGGTGATCGTTACCGCCGCCGCCTCGATGCATTCGCTCAGTTGCTCGGCGACCGACTCCAGCGTCGCGACGCTTTCAGCGATGTGGCTTGCGATTCGTTCGTGAATGCTCACCCGTCAGCCATCCTCCAGCGCGTTCTTGATCCAAACGAAACAGGGGTCCCCATTCGGGCCCGGCTCCACCGCGACGACATCGAAACGGGCTGGTCCTGTGGTGCGGTGCGAGCCGAGATACCACTGTGCCGTGGCGAGCAGTCGTGCCCGCTTTTTCCGGTCCACGCTTTCCAGTGCGCCACCGTAGCGCCGGTTGCGTCGGAAGCGAACCTCTACGAAGACGCGTGTGCCGGCGTCATCCATGATCAAGTCGATTTCCCCGACGCGCGCCCGAAAGTTGCGCTCAAGGAAGCGCAGGCCCTGCCGTTCCAGGAAGTCCCTGGCCTGTTCCTCCGCCCGCTGTCCTGTTCGCAGATGGGGCGCGAGTTCGCCGGTTGGCGCTCGAGGTGTCAAGGCGTGCTCGATGCGGTGGGTCTCAGTATTGGCGCGAGGCCGCGGGCCTGTGGCATCCCGCCCTCGAATTGCGCGCATTCCATCTGCCGCTGGACCCAGTTCCCGCTCTGCAGGGTCAGCAGGCCGGTGGCGCCGTCAAACAGATGTGAGTCGGTTGGGGTCATCGTCGGGATCATCTTCGCCATGCGGTAGGCGTCGATGCCGAGTGCGATCAGCTTCACGAATTCCGGCGAGGTCTTGGCGATTTCAGGTGCCAGTGCCGACGACGATAACGGTCCGGTATCGTAGGAGTGAAGCAGCCAGGGGATGTCGCAGAAGTAGATGCCATCGAGGTCGCGGTCCTGCTGTCCGTCCGGTCGTCCGCTGAAGACATGGGAGGTGGCGTAGACCGGGAAGCCGGACAGGCGCTGCGCATCGATCTGGGGCTTGATCAGCCGGGCGTCGTGCGGGTTGGCGATCAGAAAAATGAAGTCGGCCTTCAGCGCCTCGCCGCTGACCGAGTCTACGGGATTGGGGCTCACCCCCACCGCCAGAGCGACTTGGGCCGCGGTCGTGGAGTAGTCGCCGGCGTTGGGACTGTAGGTCTTGGTCGCGACCAGCTTGCCGCCCAGGCTTCGCCAATAGCGGGCAAAATGCGAGGACAGGCGCTCGCCGAAGGCTGACGCAGGAGCCAGGAGCACGGCGCGCTGGCGCCCGTCGAACCAGGCTGCGCCGGCGGCCTGCTCGACCTCCTGCTCCGGGCTCAAACCGAATTGCACCACGGACTCGGCCGTCGCGTCCTGGACCTGATTCAGCGCCAGCACCGGCACAGTGCGGTCGGGAACCCGGATCAGCTTGCCGACCTCTTCCTTGATCAGCGGACCGACGCCGACGGCGGCGCCCTGGGAGGCCAGGCTGCGATAGAGTTGCTCGACGCCGGAGGCCTCGCTGTCGGCAAATTTCAAAGGCAGTTTCGAGGGCGAGCCGTCCGCGTAGAAGCTGGCCAGCATCCCGCTGCGAATGGCTTCCCCGGCAGGTGCAAAGGGTCCGCTCAGCGGAATCATGACGCCGATGAACGGACTCGCCGCTTTGCGGGGCGCGCTCGCGGTTTCCGTCGCCGTCGACGGCGCTTCGGCGCGTACCGACGGGGCCGCCTGAATCTGGACGTGCCGGCCGCTTTCTTCCAGTACCCGGTCGAGGAAGGGGCCATCAGCCGGATGGCGCGGGTAGCGGTTTCGCCAGGCGCCCAGATCGGCGCCCAACTCGGCCGCGGGACTGGTGCGAAGAATGTGGGTCAATTGCATCCAGCCGCCGAGCCGGTCGGGTGCGGGCGGACTCTGGTTCTGCAGCACACTGTCGGGCAGGCGGCTCAGCGCATCGTAGATGGCTTCGTTGTTGTTTTGGGTTGCGTCGGCGGTCGTCAGCATCGGCCCCACGGCCACGCGTTCCCGCGCGCTGCCGAGCATGTCACCCAGTTGATTGTTCGCCGACGCACGCAGTAAGTGATAATGCACCTCCTGAGCCTTGGTGCGCGGGGTTTTGGCGATCCGGTTCAGCTCGCCCATCGCCTGTGTTGCCCGGCCGGCATTCAGATTCAGTCGCGCGGCCAAAAGATGGAAGTCAACCTGATCGACGTCATCCAACTGGTTTGCATTGATGCTGGTGATGAGCGCCTGCGCCGCGGCATTCTCCCCGGCGCGCAGATGCGCATCGGCGGCGCGTAGCCGATAGTGGTCCGGTGCGCTGGATTTCCCCGCCATGCTCTCGAAGATCTCGGCGGCGCCGGCGTAGTCTCCGGCGGAAAAGCGCGATTCGGCGTATTGAACCCAGGGGTCCTCGGTCGCCTTTCGTTCCTGGAAGCGCGCGCATCCGGCGAGGGTGCTGCTCAGCACGAAAACCAGCAGCAGAAGGCGCGACGGAAGTGGTGAATGGAGCAACATGAACGACGACGAGAGTCCGGTAACGACGAAGAATCAAAAGATTGGCGTACTATACCTAGTGGCGACGCCGATCGGCAATCTGGAGGATTTCAGCTTTCGGGCAGTCGAGACCTTGCGTCAGGTCCAACTGATTGCCGCCGAGGACACACGCCGGACGCGCGTCTTGCTGACGCACTACGGCATCGCGACGCCGACGGTGTCGCTGCACGAACACAATGAAACCCGCGCCACGGACCAACTGGTCCTGCGGCTTGAAGCCGGTACCTCCATCGCCGTCGTGTCCGACGCAGGCACTCCACTGATCAATGACCCGGGTTTGCCGCTGGTGCGCGCGGCGCGACACCGGGGAATTCCCATCGTGCCCGTGCCCGGTCCCTGCGCTTTCATTGCGGCGCTTTCGGTCTCCGGCCTGCCGACCGATCGTTTCGCCTACGAGGGTTTTCCGCCGCGCACCTCCAGCGCGCGCCGCAAACACTTCGAGGCATTGCGCGATGATCCTCGCACACTGGCCTTTTATGAATCCAGCCATCGGGTACGCGAGACCGTCGCGGACATGCACGCCGTGTTCGAGCCCGCGCGCGCGCTCGTGATCGCCAGGGAACTGACCAAGCTGCATGAGACCATCGTCTCGATCCCTTTGGGCGAGGCTGATACGGTTTTCGCTGACCCGAATATGCTCAAGGGCGAATTCGTGTTACTGCTCGAAGGAGCGACGACGACCGAGCAGCGGGACGGGCTGGATGCAGAACAGGAGCGGATTCTGCGGGTGCTATTGGACGAATGCTCGGTGAAAACGGCGAGCGCCCTGGCGGCAAAGATCACCGGCGTTCCCCGCGATGCCTTCTATCGGAGGGCGCTGGAACTGAACTCGCTCCGTGATTCGAAGGTGTGAGCCCGCCGCGAGAGTGCGGCGGGTGCGCAGGCAACAGGGCAGTGGTAGACTTCCCGTCGCCGACAGCAGTGCTAACCCGCACGAACCAAGCTTCGGCAACTGCCCGCAATCTCCCGTGCCCCGGTAGCTCAGTTGGATAGAGCGTCCCCCTCCTAAGGGGAAGGCCACACGTTCGAATCGTGTTCGGGGCGCCACAAAATCGTAAAGCTAAAAGGCGCTGCAAAGTTGTGAGTTGCGCGCGTGTTCACCTTGTGTCCCCTGCGGATCACTTCGAACTCACTCGCACGACCAAGTGTTCAGCGAGCTTCCGTGGAAGTTCGCCGGTTCAGCCCGTGTCGCTGACGGATGAATCTCGTCAGGTCACCATCCAGGGAAGGTCCCTCCAGCTGAAACGCCCGTACTTTCTCGCCTTTTGGTTGCTGCGGATGGCCGCATCGAAATCCGGTCTCGGATGAAATCCGCAGAGCGCGGGAGAGGCTGGCAGGGGTTGTTCTCGGCTCCCGCGGATCGCATGGTCTGAGCACCCTGTTCAGCGCGTTCTGTGAGCGCTACAATCCGGTCTAAGCACAAGGACTTAGGCGAGGCCTGGATTTCAGCCTTGGGCACGCTGCGCGACCTTCCCCTCAAGCTTTCGTATCGCACTGGCAGGGATGACCTTGTGCGCGACTGCCTCGTCCCCTGTCTGGAGGCGTCGGTTCTTTACCGCCGCGCGGCCGGCTATTTCACCAGCGCGGGTTTGGCACTGGCAGCGCGTGGGATCGCGAGTCTTGCCTCCCGTTCCGGGAAGATGCAGCTGGTTGTGTCTCCTTACCTCGACGCTGAGGACGTGGATGCTCTTCAGGCCGCGGCGGACAACCGTGTCGCTGCATTGCGAGCGATCATTGTCCGCAATCTAATGGATGTCGAAGACGCATTGATCAAGGACCGGCTCAGCGCTCTGGCGTGGCTAGCAGCGGCCGGACATCTGGAGATAAAGCTCGCTCTGCGCACCGACTCTCAAGGCGGTGTTCTTCGCGGCTTATTCCATGAGAAGGTCGGCGTGTTGTCGGATAACCAACGCAACCGGCCGTGTCGAAGTCGTCCTGTCCGCTCCCGACTGCGGATCAAGGCGTAACGGCGCCGTCAGCACCCACCCAGACCGTTGATGTCGTGCGGACGGTGATCGCCGAACTCAGGAAGCTGTGCACGAAGCAGCCCGGGGGTGGCTACAAAGCGAGCGAGTTGGGACAGGCACTCTTCAAGCTGGGGTTCGACACCAAGTAGAAGAGAGCGCAGTTCCTGAAAGCGCTTTCCGGACTCCAGGAGCAGGGTTCTGAACCGGACAAGGTTTTGGTGTTCTGAGCCGTTTGGCCGCGTAACTCCGGCCACAGCTGAGGTCGCCGCATCGTTCGCCATCGCCGTGGGTTCAATCGTCTAGCTATCGATCTCGATGCGATCCGGTGGCATGTACCCTTCGTCTGCTTTCGCTCGGGCTTATCGATGACACCGGGCCTTACTGGAGCCGCGCGGTCGATGCCTGGCTGGCGGAATACCGCAGCGCGGCTGCCAACAGGGAGCAAGAGGCGAGAGCCTCCGAATGCCACTGTCGTAAAGTGTTCATCAAGTCTTGACGGCACAAAGGACAGCGCAGGCGATAAGTGCGCCGGATCACACCCTGGCATTGCGGATAGGTCGAGTAAGCCCACACCGAGGTGCCGGCCGGATCGCCACGCCGGGCGGTGCGGAGAATCATCGGCGAGCCACATCGCGGGCAGACCGGGGCTCGACGGCAACGGGGCGAACCTCGGTCGCATTCTGGATCCCCGGCGGCTTCCCTGCTACCTGATGCGCCTGAACCGCACGCACCAGCTCCAGCAACGCATGACCATCGATCAACTGCAGCGGCTTGCCCTTGGCGAAAGCCCGGGCCTCGGCCGTGTACACGCCGGACGTGATGAGGATTGCGCGGTCCGCCGGATCGGCCGCCAGGAGCCCGAAGAGCTCGCGCACCTCCCGCACGCCCACCTTGAAGGTCTTCCAGCGCTTGCACTGGACCAACACGCGTTCTTCCCGGCCGTGGAGGATCAGATCGATACCCCCGTTGGCGCCGCCGAGACCGGTTTCCTCGACTTGGTAACCCTTCCGCCGGAAGGCCTCGCCGCAGAGCACCTCGAACTCCTTCCAGGACATGGCCCGCATCGACTCGATTCCGGATTGGCGATCGAGTAGCTTCCGCCGCTCGAAGCTACGGAGGAATGAAGCCGGGGCCATCAGCAGGAAGACGAGGGCGATCCAGTGCGCGTTCGGCGCGAGCGCTTCGGCCAGGCCCGCGAGGATCGGATTGTTACCGCCGGCGGATGGCAAGCCGTACTTTAGGAGGGCATAGACGATCCCGGCGATGAGGACGCTGACCCACCACGGAAGGCGGATCAATGACTCGAATGGATTTCCTCTTCGACTCGGAACCATGGCGCTCTCCATGTGAGGGGGCTGGTTGCCGGGAGTGTAGCGGAGCGGTCAGAGGCTTACACGCGCCGCGACCACGGATGGGGCATCGAGCCACGTAACGGGAGGCTCTTTGACGTTCTGCCCATCGCAATCGGGTAGTCTCTCGCGCGCGTCGGCGGGTTCCGGGTGCGGCTTGGGTTCAAGGACCCAGTCGATGATTCAGGGCTTGCCGACACACACAGGTTTCGATCTGGCCGATGCGTTCAGCTCGACTATTGTTGCAGCGGCTTCCATCGGTTTGCGACGTTCGCTCCGGTTACTTCAGCCTCGCCCGCATCGTCTGGAAGCTCTTTTCGATCGTGGCCGAGGGTTGCCGATCCATCCGGCTGACGAAGCAGATCGCGAGTGACGCGGCCAGAAACCCAGGCACCAGTTCGTACAGGTCCGCGACCGGGCCCGAAGGCAGTCCGAACCACGGGCCGTGGTGCCACAGCACCACGGTGATGGCGCCCACCAGCATGCCGGCCAGCGCGCCATGACGCGTCATACGCGGCCACGTGACCGAGAGCAACACGACCGGGCCGAAGGCTGCGCCGAAGCCCGCCCAGGCATAGCCGACCAAGCCGAGCACGCGGCTTTCCGGATCGGACGCAATGCCCATCGCCAGAGCGGCGACTGCCAGCACCATGGCGCGTCCGAACCAGACCAGTTCGCGCTGCGAGGCGCCGGGCCGAACGAAGGCTCGATAAAGATCTTCGGTCAGCGCGGACGAGCAAACCAGCAGCTGGCAGGACAGGGTGCTCATGATCGCGGCGAGGATTGCTGCCAGGGCGAGCCCGGCCAGCCATGGCTGGAACAGGGTCATCGCAAGCGTCATGAACACGGCTTCCCGGTTCTGGGTTACGGGTGCTGCGAGATCCGGGTGCCGAGCGAAGTAGGCGATGCCGAAGAAGCCCGCGGCGATGGCGCCACTCAGACACAGCACCATCCAGGTCATGCTGATGCGACGCGCACTCGCCATGCCTTCAGGTTCTGCGGCGGCCATGAAGCGGGCCAGAATGTGCGGCTGGCCCATGTAGCCGAGGCCCCAGGCCAGTAGCGAGACGACCCCGATCGCGGTCGACCCGCCGAAGACGTCGATGTACCGATCGTCCAGTTTCGCGACCTCAGCGAATGCTGCGGGAATGCCGCCGAGTTCGACCAGGACCAACGCCGGTGCGAGCAATAGCGCAAAGATCATCAGGGCAGCTTGAACCGTGTCGGTCCAGCTGACCGCCAGGAACCCGCCGACAAACACATAGGCGATCGTCGCAGCGGCACTGGCCCAAAGCGCGGTGCCGTAGTCGAGCGTGAAAGCCTGCTGAAACAGACGTGCTCCGGCGACCATGCCGGAGGCACAATAGATCGTGAAGAAAAACAGAATCACGGCCGCAGCCAGGACGCGAAGTAGCCGTGTCGGGTCCTCGAACCGGTAGGTGAAATAGTCCGGCAAGGTTAGCGCATCGCGCGTGAGTTCCGTGTAGACGCGCAGGCGTGCCGCGACCAGGTACCAGTTGACCCACGCGCCTACTGCCAGACCGACGCCTATCCATGCTTCGGTCAGGCCTGTGGCGAAAATGGCACCCGGCAAGCCCATCAGGAGCCAGCCGCTCATGTCCGAGGCGCCGGCGCTCAGGGCGGTCACGAATGGGCCCAGCCGCCGGCCGCCCAGGATATAGTCCGACAGGTCGTGGGTGTGGCGCCAGGCCGCGCCGCCGATGCCGATCATTGCGACGAGGTATAGGACGAAGGTGGTCGTGATCGGGCTGCTCGATCCCATGGGCGCGATTTGTGGCGGAATACGGCGGCAAAGCCGAAGAGCGTAGTTTGAATTCTGCGGGGACGGTGCCCCTCAGGCAAGTTCCCGCCGTCGTGGCACTGCCGAACGTCTCCACCCCAGAACATCCCGAAACCTGGTCGCGCGACACTTTGGGCTGCGCGGTTCCAGATGTTGCCGGAGCGTCTCGTGCTCCAGTCCGACGCGGTGCCTGCTGTGGGTGAGGTCCGTTGCCTAGGCGTTCGATTCGGGTCTCAAGAAATGCTCGCTTCAGCGGACGATGCGAGTCGTGGCCCCTGAACCGGCTTCGGTCTCGGCCGGCGCCAAGGAACGTGCTGCCACCGGGCCGGTCCAACGAGGCAGCAGAAGGAGAGCCGGGGGAGTCGACGCTAGTGGCGCCCCGACTTTTCGATGCGATTCACTTCTTTGGAGAGTGCTCATGTCAACCGAATCGAAAGCACCCTCGAACACCAAAAAGGTGTTCAAGGAAACCGTAGCCATCTACCAAAACGACTTGAATGGGATCTTGAAGAATCCTGTACCGTTGCTGATCACGCTCGCCGGGTTGATGGCTTTCTGGCTGATCGTGAAATGGCTGTAACCCTCGGGCGGGCGTCACGCCAACGGCAACGCAAGAAGGTATCATCCACGAGCCAGAGCGCGGACCCTGCCGTGCTCACCGGTCCCCATGCCACGCGGGGTATCCTGAAAGGGGATGATTCCCGCCTTGACCATCCGTTGGCGGCGCCCGACCAGGACGATTGAGCTTCATTGAGTCAACCCGGTCGTGCGCCGCTTCGGCGCGGTGTCGAGATGCGCCGGGAGAAGTCTCGGGAATGGGGCGGGCGCCGCCGGAGAACGCGAAGCACCCGGAGTGGCGAGTGCCGGCTTCCCGGGTTCAGCGAAACTGGTGGCCGCTAGCACGGGCATCTTCGTCGCCGAAAGGTACCTCACACAGGCGTGCTCAAATCTAATGGGCGACGCATCCGGATGCTCCTGAAAGCGTGCCGGCTGCGACGAAAAGGCAAGGTAGACCTAAACTGTCAGTCCGAGTCGCATCGCTCGACTCCGCTTCGCTTCCGTTCCCGATAGCCCGCTGCCGCGATGACACAAGCCTGCATCCTGATAGTCGAAGATGAACCGCTGGTGCGCGCGGTGCTGGCAGCCGTGCTTGCCGATGACGCCTATCGGCTCGAATTTGCGACCTGTGGCGAGGAGGCACTGACGGTTGCCACAGAGTTGCGACCGGATCTCATCCTGCTGGACGTCATGATGCCGGGCATGAACGGTTACGAGGTGTGTCGCCGCATTCGTTTGGCGCCGGACCTCGCCCCGATCCCGATTCTGATGCTGACGGCGCTCGATGATGCCGCCTCGCGCTTGGAAGGCATCAACGCCGGCGCCGATGACTTTCTGTCGAAGCCTTTCGATCGCGCCGAATTGCGCGCGCGAGTGCGTACGATCGTCCGGCTGAATCGTTATCGCAAACTGATCGAAGAAAAAGAGCGGTTCCTGCGCTTGGCCGAGATGCTGCCGCATGGAATCGTGCTGCTAGACGCCGACGCGCGGATCCGGTTCGCCAATCCTGCGCTTGCGGGCTTGCTGGGACTGTCTCGCGTCGAGGATCTGCTGGGGCGCGATTTCATGGCACTGTTGGTTCCCGGACATGACGGACTGGTGAAAGCCTGTATCGACGACCTGCGCGAGGACGCGACGGGGTTCCGGGACGTCGAGGCGATGCTGAAGCGCGGTGACGATGGCAGCTTTCCGGTCGCCATCGATGGCGTCCGATATCCTGCGATGTCCGAGCCGATGATCCAACTCGTGGTGCGCGACACGACCGAACAGCGGCAGTATCTTGCTGCCCTTGAACGCGAGGCCTACCAGCAGCGCTCGGCGGGAGCCGCCTATCTGGCAACGGTGCAGCGCATGGAAGGTCGCTCGCGGCAGCTGCTCGAAACTCAGGAATTCGAGCGGCGCATGCTCGCGCGCGAGTTGCATGACGAGATCGGGCAGCAACTCGGCGCGCTCAAGTTGCATTTGAGGGTCTTGGGGCGCGGTACCGACGATGCACAGCAGGCGTCCCGCTTGGCTGAATGCCTGGAAATCGTCGATACGACAATTGGTGCCATACGGAATCGTGCGCTCGAGCTGCGTCCCTCGATGCTCGACGATTTCGGGCTGCAGGCCGCGCTGGACTGGTATTGTAGCCGTCAGGCCGAACGCAGTGGCGCATCGATCGAGGTGGCGCTGGACGGTCTCGAAGAGCGTCCGTCGCCGGATGTCGAAACGGCTTGTTTTCGTATCGTTCAGGAAGCCGTCAATAATGCCTTGCGCCACGGTGAGAGCCAGCATATCGCGATTGGTTTGAACGGCTTGGGGCAGCAGATTACTCTGCGCATACAGGATGATGGCCGCGGTTTCATTGCGCCGAGCATGCTGGCCACGACAGCGCGCGGGGCAGGTTTTGGAATCTCTAGTATGCGCGAGCGCGCAGAACTGCTCGGCGGCAACTTTTCGATTACCAGCACGCCCGGGGTTGGCACTCTGGTTGAGGCGATGATACCGTTGTCTTGACCGAGAGAGCCGAAGTCGTTTTCACTGAGCCGTATTATTCACGGCCCGGTATAATGCGGCGACGTTGCGCATCCGCGCCGCCGAACGACGGGCCGTCTATAATCACGCACGAGATACACTATAGAAATGAGCAAGATCCGCATTCTACTCGCTGATGATCATCGTCTGGTTCGCGCTGGCCTCAAGGCCCTCATCGAGGAATTCGGTGACTATGAAGTCGTGGCCGAGGCAGACGACGGCCGCACTGCCCTGCAGCTTGCAATACAGCATGCGCCAGAGGTTGCGGTGCTCGATCTGACGATGCCGGGCATGAACGGTTTGGACGCGACGGCGCATATCGTGCGCGAGTGTCCCAAGACGCGCGTGATCATCTTGTCCATGCACGCGACCGAGCACTATGTGCTGGAAGCGCTCGGAGCAGGTGCCACCGGGTATGTTCTGAAGGATTGCGCTGTCGACGAACTCGGCGAGGCGCTTCGGCAACTCGCTCGCGGTGGCTCCTACCTCAGCCCGATGATCTCGCAACATGTCGTCGGTGGCCTGACCCGAATGGCCCGTGGTCACCAGTCCGCGGAGGAGAGTGATGCGGTTGCGCCGAGACTCACCCTCCGCCAGCGCGAGATTCTCCAACTGATCGCCGAGGGCCATTCCACTCGCGAGATCGCCGTGCGATTGGCCATCAGCCACAAGACGGTCGAAACGCATCGAGCGCATCTGATGCGGCGCCTGGAGATCTTCGATACCGCATCACTAACCCGCTATGCGATTCGCATTGGGTTGATCACACCGGGCTGAAACCCGCTATCGTTTGTCTGGCGCGGAGATCTCCACCCCGCTGTCCGCCCTTCGTTCCAAGGCGCGGTCCTTCCCGTATCCAGCCCAGAAATGGGTTCTCAGAAGCCACGAAAAACACGCAAGAAAGAGCCATTCTGGCGTCTTCTACGGGTGTTATGCGCCTGTGCCTACGGCAGATCTGACTAAACCAAATCCGCTAGTCCAAGGTTTATCCGCGGTGATCTTAAGTCATTATCTGTGAGGCGTAGTATTTCCCCTGAAATAAAATTAGGGTATTCCACTAGTCACTGTATGTGGTGATTTACGTTAGCCAATGCAGTCGCTCCTGATGCCCCTATTGGGCTTCCTCTGATTGAAAATGCGAAGTGCGAAACTTAGTATGAAACCGAGTCGCTAATCCGTTTCTGGTACAGGCTGGTCCGTCTAGGGAATCTGGGTATACGCGGCACTTCTTGAGGCTGCCTGTTACTGCCGCGTTCGGGGACTCTATGGATCACGTCAACAGTTTCCTTTGCGACCTCCTAGAACGTCGGCAAGATCGCATTCTTACGATCTGGCGGCAACGCCTGAATGACCGACTCGACGGCGGTCACGGCCGCGATGGCATCCCTGAGGACGAACTGAACAGGGAACTCGTCGGTCTTCTCGAGTCGCTGGTCAGAATCATCGAGGCCGGCCACACCGATATCGAATCCAATCCCACCGACCCGTTCGCGACGCAGCTACGCGAGGCTAGCCGTACCCGCGCCGTACGTGGCTTCGCTCCCTCCGAAACGGTGCAACTGTTGTTGGATGGCAAGGAAGCACTGGTCGCTGTGATTCAGGAGCAGGGAAGCGGCCGGGGCGCACTCGCGGCCGAGGCGTCCCTGATGATCAGCCGATTACTTGACCGTGGAACGATCATCCTCGTGGACAGCTTCGTCGATGCCCGCGAGGCGACGATCGCCAGTCAATCTTCTGCGATACGCGAACTGTCGGCGCCGGTAATCAGCCTGTGGGATTCGGTTCTGCTATTGCCCCTCGTCGGCGTGATCGACTCGGTGAGGGCACTGCAGATTTCCGAGAGTTTGCTGTTCGCCATCGGCCGCAGCGCGGCACGCGTGACACTGATCGATATCACCGGCGTTCCGGTCATGGACACCAGCGTGGCAAGACAGATGCTCAAGACAGTCGCCGGGGCTCGACTGCTCGGAACAAGCGTCATTCTGACCGGGATCGGACCGCACATGGCGCAGACCATCGTCAAGCTGGGGATCGATCTCAGCGGGGTGCCGACGGTCGGTTCGCTACGGCTCGGTGTTGCGCTGGCCTTCAGTCTGATCGGTCAGGAGGTCGTCCCGCGAGGGCGGAATGGCCCATGAAGGTGCCGATTCTGCGCCTCAACCGCGATGTGCTGATCGTACCGATTCATGCCGACGTGACCGACGAGGATGTGTTGATGTTTCAGAGTGACCTGACCGAGGCACTGGCTCGGAACGAGGCGCGCGGTGTCGTCATCGACGTTTCGGCGCTCGATATTGTCGACTCCTTCATGGCGCGGGTTCTCAACGATACGGCTCGCATGCTGGGCCTGATGGGGGCCCAGGTCGTAATCTGCGGCGTCCAGCCGCCGGTGGCGCTGACGCTGGTGGAGATGGGCCGGAACCTCTCCCCGATGGCGACAGCGTTTAATCTGGAACTGGCGTTGGAGCGGTTGAGCGCGTTGATGGCTCAGGACGAGTCGCCGGCTACGCAGGGTTGCGAACGTGGCGCGGCACATTAGCGTCCAAACCCAGGCAGATGTGATCAGGGCTCGACTGGCGGCGCGCGATTCGGCCATCCAACTCGGACTCGGACCCATGGACCAAACCCGCATCGCCACGGCAGTGTCAGAGCTCGTGCGCAACGCGCTGCAGCATGGTGGTGGGGGCGAATGCATCATTCGCGATGTATCCGATGAACGAGCTGTCCGCATCGAGATCGAGGTGGTGGACCAGGGACCGGGTATCGCCGACATCGAAGAAGCCATGCGAGATGGCTATTCCAGCGCTGGCGGGCTCGGTGAGGGGCTGCCCGGCAGTAAGCGCCTCGCGGACGCGTTCAGTTTGGAATCGCGGCCCGGCGAGGGCACCTGCGTTCGCATCGGGTTCATCAGACGGCGCTTGCGATTGCGATGAGGCCACCTGAAAGCTTTTGTTTGGCGGTGCGAACGGAATCCGACGTGGGCGCTGTAATCGGTGTTGCGAGGCGGGTAGGTGCCGAACTCGGATTCCCGGAGGTCTCGGTCAACGGGATCGCGACGGTGGCGGCGGAGCTGGCGAACAACCTCTGGATGCATACCGACAACGGAGGGTGGATTCGGATCGCTTGGGTCGACGCGCCGCGTACAGGCATCGAGATTTCGGCCACCGACGACGGACCAGGCATTGGGGATATCGAACTGGCCATGACTGAAGGCTACAGCACCACCGGAACCCTGGGTTGCGGACTGCCCGGCGTGCGACGACTCATGGATACGTTCGACATCGTTTCCCGGGCGGGGGGCGGCACATTCATCGTCGTGCGGAAATGGCTCACTGGGGGAAACACATGGCGCACGCATTCCGAACCTTGGCCCTGAAGGTGGGCGAGCCCAGTGGAGATCGCTGCGCCATCTGGCTCACACCCACTGGAACCCTGTTGGCAATCATTGATGGTCTCGGGCATGGCCCGGAAGCCGCTCGAGCGGCTGCCGTGGCGGAACACACGATCGCCGCTCACGTGGATTGCGCCTTGCGCGGCTTGTTCCAAGAACTTGATAGCAGCCTGCAGACGTTGCGGGGTGCCGCCCTGGGTGTGGCGCGGATCTCGAGCGGAGTCCTGACCTACTGCGGCGTTGGCAATCCGCGTGCCTGGTTATTGCGGGGTGGGCGCACGATCCATCTGCCAGCGGACTACGGAGTCGTTGGTGGGGGGCTGCCGGCGGAGCTCTCGGTGCACGCCATCGGCCTGGAGGAACGGGACTGGATCATCCTGGCCAGCGATGGTGTCAGCGAAATGCTGCAGATCGAAACGATCCTGCCGGAATGGGAGCGCAACCCCGAAGGATTCTGCGATCACATACTGCAGCTCTGGCGTGATCCCCGTGACGATGCCGGGGTTCTGGTATACCGGTTCGACGCTGGGGAGGCAGGCGCTTGAGTTTCAATGAAGACCTCCGGGGCACGCTTACGCACGGTTCATGGTCACCAACCGATGGCGAATGCGGGTCCCAACGCCTGATGCTCTCATGCCATGCTCCCCAAGGCGAGTTCCTGAGCGTGTCATCGGCCGGGGCTGCAGTAACTGGCTATCCCGTAGACGATCTGCTCCGGCGCAATCTGCTCGATCTGGCGCATCCGTCGGATCGAGAGCGCCTCCAACAGGCACTGGCCAAGCTTGCCGATGATACGGAAAGCGCATGCGAATACCGCTTGCGGCGCCAGGATGGAACGGTCTCTCTGGTCGGGTTTCATGGCGTGCGCGGTGCTGGCGATTCCCCTGTGATTGCCTGCGTCACCTACGATAACGCTCAGACCCGACAGTTGCGCGAGCATCTCTTGGACTCCAGCATCGTGCTGGATCAATTGCAGGTCCTGGCAGATATCGGCACGTGGCAACTGGATTTCAGGCGCGGGGAAATGATTTGGTCAGAGCATATGTACCGGATGATCGATACCCCGATCGGTATGCCGGTGTCGATGAACTTTCTGGTCAGTCTGATTCGACCGGATCATCGCGATGCCTTTCGCAGCGGCTGGCAATCGGCGCTGTCCGGGGCTGCGTTCGAGGATGAATTTCCCCTGAGAAGCGGGTCAACTGAGGTCTGGCTACAGTTCAAGGTGGATGTCAGCTTCGATGTGCATCTCAAGCCCCGAATGGCCTTTGGCATGGCCTGGAACATTACCGGCCGCAGGACCAACGAGCGCGCGTTGCGCATCGCCGACAGCCTATTCGAGGCGCTGGATGGCGTTGCGATTACCGATCCCGATCTCAGGATACTTCGAGTCAATGAGGCCTTTACTCGAATCACCGGTTACGCGTCGCAAGAGATTATCGGCTGCCGCCCGGATGTCCTGGATTTCGCGGCGGCTTCGGATCCGTCGATCAGGATCCTGGACGAGATCCCGCAGCGGCTTCGGGACCGTCCATCCTGGCACGGGGAGTGGTTCAGTCGCCATAAATGCGGGCATCGTTACCCGGCGTGGATCACCGTCACCAAGGTAACGGATCCCTCGGGGCGGCTCAGCAACTATGTCCTCTGCCTCTCCGACGCCAGCGATTACCGGGCGGCGGAGACGCGAATTCATCAACTCGCCTTCTTCGATGAATTGACCGGTCTGCCCAATCGGCGGCACATGACTGACTGCTTGAAGGAAGCCGTTACTCGGTGTGTACGGTTGGGTACGGTGGGGGCGATGTTGTTCATCGATATCGACAACTTCAAGGCGCTGAATGACACAAAAGGGCATTCTACGGGTGATCGCGTTCTGACGCTGGTTGCCCAGCGTTTCAGGGACTGCCTGCGCGAGAGCGACACGATTGCCCGTATCGGCGGCGACGAGTTCATCGTAATCCTAGAAGATCTTGAGGGCGTTCCTGGCGCTGCAGCGGACCGCGCCAAAGCGGTCGCAGAGAAACTCCTGACGGCGATCTCCGAGCCCCTGTCCCTCGACAGTGAGCAGCACTATCTGTCAGCGAGTATCGGTATTTCGCTCTTTCATGCGGACCAGGCTGACCATGAGGTGGTTCTGAAGGAAGCTGACACGGCGATGTATGAGGCCAAACGGGCGGGGCGCAACCGCTATCGGTTCTTCCTGCCTGCGATGCAGCAGGCACTCAAGGCGCGCCTGCAAGTCGAGACTGGGCTCCGACGGGCGATGTCCGCTGGAGAACTGGAGTTGTACTATCAGCCCAAGGTCGATGACCGACGGCAGGTCATCGCTGCCGAGGCGTTGATTCGTTGGCGTCACCCGGAGCGCGGTCTGGTTGCTCCAGGCGAATTCATTCCGATCGCCGAGGAAAGCGACATGATTTGCGAACTCGGGGGTTGGGTTCTGGAGTCGGCGTGTCGGCAGATGGTGGCTTGGGCCGGCGATGAAAAGACCGGAAAACTGGGGATGGCCGTCAATGTCAGCGCGCGGCAGTTCTACGCGCGCGATTTCGTTAAATCGGTCGCGGACACCCTCGATCGGCACGGCGTCGACGCCCAACGGCTGGAACTCGAGCTGACGGAGACCTTGGTCATGAGGGATTCGGCCGAGGCCGTGGGGCGGATGCACCAACTCAAGCGTCTCGGCATCAGGTTGGCGATGGATGATTTCGGTTCCGGCTATTCGTCCCTGAACTATCTGAAGCGACTGCCGTTCGATGAAGTAAAGATCGACCGCGGTTTCGTGCAGGGGATCGAAGCGCAGAGTTGCGACGCCGTCATCGTTTCGAACGTCATTCAGCTGTGCTCGATGCTTGGCATGAGCGTCATTGCCGAAGGGGTCGAGACCGATGCGCAGTACCGGCTCCTCACTGATCTCGGTTGCCGCCGCTTTCAGGGATACCTTTTCGGACGGCCTGCCCCTGCCCAGGTGATTGAGGCCCGGTTGTCGCAGCCCTTCGTTTAGCCTTTCCGGCGTGGGTGGGCGTGAGGGCCTTCGAGGAAACCCGCTGGTCAGACATCCAGCCTCCGCGCTACGATCTCGAACAGGCGACTCAGGCTGCAGGGCTTAATGATGTAGTCGTCCGCTCCAGCCTGTCGGCAACGCTCTTCGTCGCCAGGCATGGCCAGCGCCGTCAGGGCGATGATCGGCCGCCTCGATGACGTCTGGGCTTCTTCCCGACGAATGCGACGGATGGCTTCCAGGCCGTCCATGGTCGGCATCTGGATGTCCATGAGGATCAACTGAGGTTGCAGGGTCCGGTTCAATTCCACGGCTTCCTGGCCGTTCACCGCGCTCACGACGCTGAAGCCGCGGGCGCTAAGGTAATCCTCAAGCAGGCCGCGCAGGATGTCGTTGTCCTCGGCGATCAGGAGGCTCTGCGGACGGCTGACGCCGTGTTGTGGCGTGGGCGGTGTAGGGGCGTGGTTTGAAGCGTCCGACAGACGGGTCAGCGGTAGCGTTACTTCAAAGCGGCTGCCCTCTCCGACGCGGCTCTGTACCGACACGCTGCCGCCATGCAACTCGACGAGCTTGGCGACCAGGGAAAGACCGAGCCCAGTCCCGCCATACTGACGCGACAGACGGGCATCGACCTGAGTGAACGGTTCGAAGAGCCGGTCGAAATGCTCCGGGGCGATGCCGATGCCCGTGTCCCAGACGACCATGCGCAGCACTTCTTCCTCGACAGGGGACTGAACTTCGAGGCCAATGCGGCCACGCTTCGGAGTAAATTTCACGGCATTGGACAACAGGTTCACGAGCACCTGCTTGACGCGCCGGGCATCGGCCAGGAACACGAGCCCGGGTGTGTCGATAGCCTGTCGGATGTCGATTTCCTTGCGGTTGGCTTGATCCAGGACCATGGCAATGCTGCTGGAGCATAGATCTTCCAAAGAACACCAGTCAGCCTGCAATTCGACCTGCCCGGCTGCGACCCTGGCGAGGTCGAGGATGTCATTGATCAGATCGTGAAGATGGCGGCCGCTTTCCTCGATGGTGGCGAGATAGCGGAGCTGGGTCTCGCTCAGAGCAGCAGCAGTTTCGGTCTGCAACACTTCGGTCAGGCCGAGTATTGCAGTCAGTGGGGTCCGCAGTTCGTGGCTCATCGAGGCCAGGAACTCATCCTTCATTCGAGACGCTTTCTGCAACTCGATGTTGGTCACGCGCAGTTCGTCCCGACTGAGCTTCAGGTCCTGCTCCGCCTGCCGACGCTGCTGGTCCACCCGTCGGGCCACCATGATGCTCCCATAGCTGGACAGCAGCGGTTCGAGGAACTCGATCAGCCGTGCGTCGTAACCGCCGGGACGGTTGGCGACGCCAACCATGCCCACGAGTTCGCCGCCGCTGTGGATTGGCAGTCCCATGAAGCACTGCAATCCGGGGTGGCCTGCCGGAAGCCCACCGCGCCTTGGGTCGTTGCCGGGATCGTTGGCGATGACAGGCTGTCCCGTGACCAGGACATGCCCGAATAGCGAGTCCAGCTTACGCAGGGGCAAGCCTTGCGTGGCATGTTGGCGGTAGAGGTCTCGGCTCTCGTCGTTCCAGGCAATGTCGGACAGGGCCTGCGTGTGAAGGTAGGGCTGATCTTGCTCATCCCGCAGCACTTCCCCGACGAACCCCAACTCGCTTTCGGAGAAGCGCAGCGCCGCGGAAAGCAGTTGAGGAAACACCTCATGGCGCTGGTCTCCTACCATGAACCTCGACTGGATGTCCCGGATCGCCATCAACAAAGCGTTTTTTTGGGCAAGATCGGCCTCGGCGCGCTTCCGGTCGGAGATGTCGCGGCATGCGCAGACCAGTTCGCCGGTAGGAATGATCGTCAGATTGAGTTCGACATCCAGGTATCTTCCGTCCTTGAGTCGTCCCTTGACCTCGCCGGTCCAGTGCTGGCGCTCGACGAGCAGAGGGAAGATATCGCGTTCGATACGCGAGGTTTCGTCCGAGTCGTAGAGTCGCCGCCAGCTCTGCCCGATCAGTTCGTCGACTTCGAAGCCGTAGATACGCGCATGGGCGGGGTTCATGTAGATGTAGGTCTCGCCGTCCAGGATGGCCATGCCCTCCATGGAGCTGTCCATCGCGTGAGCCTGTCGTTTGATTTCGCGTGCGTTCTCAGTCATCCGCGCATCGCAGCTGTGTCAGGGAGCACCGATCCGGTCAGGAGTGTGGTGGGGTCCGGCCGCATGAGGCCCGCAAGCTTTTGCGAACGGCGGTGGCGGCTCGCGTCCCGTGTCGGTTGACGTATTCTCAGTCTGGGCTGTTCTGGTTACCGAGCGAATTCGCTGGGCGAGGCCCGGACTGCCCGTTCGTAGGCCCACTGGCGGATATGGTCAACCTGTTCCTTCATGGTCTTGGACAAGGGTACGACGCGGCCGGCCGCACTCAGCAGGTCCTCGTCGTTCGGCGGGCGGTGCTGCAAATGCGCCGCGGTCAGCGCCGATACCACGCATTGCTCGACTTCCGCGCCCGTCCAGCCTTTGGTGAGGCGGGTCAGACGATCGAGCTGGAACTGCTGGGGATCCACGCCCCTGCGCTGCAGATGGATCCGGAAGATCTCGATGCGCTCTTCGTCCAGCGGCAGGTCGACGAAAAAGACCTCGTCGAAACGGCCCTTCCGGATCATTTCGGCGGGCAACAGATCGATCCGGTTGGCTGTTGCGGCGACGAACAGTCCCTTGGTTTTCTCCTGCATCCAGGTCAGGAAGAATGCGAACAGACGGCCCTGTTCGCCGGCCGATTCGGTCGAGGTGATGCCCATCTCGATTTCGTCGAACCAGACCACGGCCGGGGCGATCTGCTCCAGCATCCGGCAGGCGTCGGCGAACGCCCCTTCCGGCTTGCCGTAGTGGCCAGAGAACACTTCGGTCATGTCGATGCGGTACAACGGCAGCCCGAAGCAGGAGGCGATCGCCTTGACCGACAGGCTTTTGCCGCAACCGGAGACGCCCATAACAAGGATGCCCTTCGGCACGATCTCGGCGCTGAGTTGGTCACGCGACGCAAACAACTCCCGTCGATCCAGCAGCCATTTCTTCATGACCTCAAGCCCACCGACCCGGTCGATCTTGGTGCCGTCGGCGACAAACTGGATCATGCCGGTCCGATTGACCAGCAGCCGTTTTTCCTCATACAGCGCGGGGAGCGAATCGAGGCCCAGATGCCGGCTGGAAGCGAGTGCCCGACGCAGCGCATGGCGGGCTTCATCGAGTGTCAGCCCCTGGAGGGCCTGACCGATCTGCTGCAGGGTATCGGGGTTGTCGTCGACGGTGCCGCCCGAGGCCGTGATCGCAGCGCATTGTGCCTTCAGGAAGGCGAGTATTTCGGACAGGTCCGGCAGCAAGAGCTCGAAATAATGGATCTGCCGGTTCAGTTCATCCGGGATGGACTGAACCGGCGATGAGATGACGATAAATTTGCCCTGTTCGAAACAGTGCTGGTAGATGTCGCGCAGCCGGCGTCGGACTTCCGGCAGGTCTCGCAGCGGGTCATGAAAATCCTTCAAGTGGAAGAGCGCCGGTCCTGAATGCTCGGCCACAAACTCGATGGCCGCCCTGGGGTCGTTCACGGCCGCTTCCGAAGGTTCACCTCCGCGGCCTTGCATGCCGGCGGTGAGGCTCCACGTCCATACCGGAATCGGCGCCGGAAACAAGCGCTGCGCGGCATCGCGCAGCAATTCACCGACTCGCTGCTCTTCGATTGTCTTGATGTAGGTCAGCGGCCTGCCCGATTCAACGACTTCCCGAAAAAGTCGAAACGCCCGGCTTTCGTTGGCTGCTTCAATGCTGCTGGAAGATTCCATCGCCTGTCTCATTCAGTGTGGGTCACGCGTCGTAAATGCTCGTAAAAAAGGGTGCCCGCACGCTTCAGGGCACTGCCTTCAAGCATCGTGTTTACTGCCTAGCGGTCCGGGTGTCAAACCGTCGATTCGCGGATCGCGGAGGGCCCGATCTGCTGTAGGGGACGCGTCTTCTGACGGTTGGTCAGACTGGCCCCGAGTTTGCCGGTGCGAGTACCGGCTTGCCGGCGTCGGATCAGAAGGGGCGCTGCACGTTCCGCGTCTGTCGCGGGGCGGTGCGCTGCGGGTATCGCGGTTGCTCGATAGAGTCGGCTGCGGGTGCGGTGGCCGCCTGGGTTACCGTCGGCAATGCCACGCCGCCTGCTGCAGGTTGGCGGTCGTCCAGCGAGGACCAGAGTCCGGATAGTGCCGCGGTGCAAAAGAACACCACGAGGAAAAGGGCGTCATCGTTCATTGGAATTCTCCACAACCGCGGTGGCGGTCTCATGTCTCCGAGTCCGGGGCTGTGACAGCGAAGCCGCGGCGGTCTTAGCTCTTGCCGCTCCAGCGCTGCATTCCGCCAGTGCCTGGGGTGCGCGTTGCGGTGCCAAGGCGGCAGAGGTCAGACGAGCGTCGAGTCCTGGGGCAGCAACGCGCGGACCTTGGAGCAAGTCCCATCGCAAGTCCCACAAAAGCGCGCCAAGCCGGTCGCCATCGATCAAGTCCAGCGGTTTGCCCTGCGAGAACAGGGTTGCCGCGCCGGTGAAGGTTCCCGAGGTCACGAAGACCCCACGCAGTGCTCCGTGCGCCAACACGTCGTCATAGAATTCCCGAACCTCGCGGATGCCGACATGGAGGCTGCGCCAGCGGCTGCAGTGTACGAGGACGGGCGCGTCCCCGAGATGCAGGATCAGGTCCGCATTATTGGGCGCCGACCGGACATCCCCGTGATCTTTTCGGTATCCCAGCAACTGCAAGGCGTCCGCGCACAGCGTCTTGAATTCATGCCATGGCAATGCCCTGATCGTTGCCAGGTCCACTCGGCGGGGATGCTCGCTGCGCCAGGCAATCCGTAGCACCTCGGAGACGGCACCGGTCCCCACCACGAGCAATACCAGACCGGAATTGGCCCGTAACAGGCTTTTTAGCATCGGCAGGAAAGGTTCTCCGCCCGAATATCCGAACAACACCAGGCGCAAGGCGACATAGACCAGGCCCGCAATCGCAATACCGAGTGACCAGGGGACTTCTGGGATCGTCGGTGAGTGCACATTGTTTCGATGACGTGCCATGGTTTGGCTCCAGCTCAAACCCGGAAATTCGGGATCTGGCCAAAGTCTAGGATAAGGGTTTCGACGCTCACTCACGGCGTCGGGGCTGCCGGCGACTGACTGGCACCGGTTCCGACGGTAGCGGCGCCGGGTGGGATGGTCTAGCGGTCGGGGGTCGGTGCGGCCGCGATGTACAAGCCACCGCGGAAGTCCGGAATGCCAAAGACTCTTCCGATCGTGTCCAGGGCGGTCATTACGGTGCCAGCGAGGGCCGGCATGTCGCCGCGGGGTACGAAGCTCCAATAGCCGACCGTTACGAGCGTGAAGCCGGATGTCGCAAGCAGTGTACGAAACTCGCCTTCAGTGATGAAATGGTCGGAAGTGAGGTGGCGCACTTCGTATCCCAGGTGCGCTGCGATGCCGGTATACCAGAGGTAGCGTCCATTAGGCGTCAAGCAGATGAAGCATCCGTCCGGCTTCAAAACCCTCCGAATCTGCCGCAGCACCTGCCCGCGGTCAAGCATGTGCTCGAAGGCGCCGACGCAGAACAGCGCGTCGACGCTGGTGGGAGCCAGGGTTGCGAGTTGCTCGGCGGGGTCAACGGCAAACGCGATGCGGTCCCGCAGCGGATGTTGGTGCCGGAGGTGTTCGGCCAGTTCGATCATGGCCGGCGAAAGGTCTAGACCGATGGCGCGTTCGAAGTGCTCGGCCAGCGCCAGCAGATGCTGACCGGGTCCGCACCCGATTTCGACCAGCAGACCGCCGCGCGCCTGAGGGAGCAGAGCCCGCAGCAGCCGCAGGCGATCGCGCAGCAGAGCCGGGGCGTTGCCGTGACTTTCGCGATAGTCCCGGGCGACGTCGTCGAAAAAGGCCCGAACGTCGTCGGCCCGGCGGACCGTATGACTGGTCAGCCGCTTCCGACTCAAGGATGGTACAGCTGCCAGATGGAGGCTGCGAAAGAGCCGATGACCGCGCATGTGGCCACGGCGGCGATGGCTGCGGCCCAAGTGCCGATGGGTAGCAGACTTGCGGTGAGCCCGGACAACACGATGGCACCGATGGCGCGACTCCAGCGGTTGGACCGTGCGCGCCGCAAGGGGGGCCGTGCCAGGCGGGTGAATAGCACGAACAGATAGCGGAGAGCGCCCGGCAACAATATCCACATGCCGAAGCGTCCGCTGCCATACAGGGCGACGCACAGCGCCAGAGTGAAGAAGGCGTCGACCTCCATGTCGAAGGTTGCGCCAAACCGGGAGGCCAGCCCAAGGCGCCGCGCAAGCCATCCGTCGACGCCATCCAGCAGCAGGATCAGCGTTGCCGCCAGTGCCTGCCAATCCGCCGGGATTGCCCCGTCCAGCAGCAGGCCGCCTACGAGCAGGAATCGAAGCGCGGTGATCGCATTGGCTGCGCCAAAACGTCCATCGGGTGACCACGCGTTTCTGAACGCATACGCCAGCAGGATGAACGAGACAGCAGCCGGAACGTAGCAACTGGCGCCCGGGAGACCTCCGGCAACCGCCATCCCGCCGGCGAGCATCGCCATGGCGTGCATTTCGGTCCAGGCATACAAGTGGCTTTCCGATGGCTCGATCATTCGCCTTATTGTAACCCGGGTCGGCCGGGACAACGGGCGCTTGCGTACAATGCGGGCCATGGACTCGGTGCTGTTCCTCCACCCCCCGCTCGACGGCATTGTGTCGGGCGGCAACCGTTACAACCAGCGCATGATTGCGCGCGCCCACCGTCTGGGTTTTCCATTGCGGTCATCCGGCATATCAGCGCCGGCGCCTCTCCTTGGGGCTCGGATGGCGCTGGCTGTGGCAGAGGTCGATGGGATCCGTCTATGGGACAGCCTGTTGATGGCGGCTTATTCCTTCGTGCCACGCCCGAGCCGCTGCGTCGATGCGTGGCTGATGCACTCGCTCCCTTCATTGAATCCGGGGTTGTCGGCCGATGCCGCCGCCGTAGCTCGGCGGCTCGAAGACACGATAGCCGCTTCGAGCGGCCTGTTTCTGGCCACAGGACAGTCCCTCGCAGCAGAGTTGATGCGGCGTTATCCGAACAGTCGGGTCTGGGTCTGCGAGCCCGGTGTCGACGCGAACTATGCGTGGGTGGGGCGAGTCCGAAGTCGCCGGGCCGCTGCGCGAAGCGGTGTCGAGTTGCTGACCGTCGCCAACCTCCTGCCCGCGAAGGGTTACCAGGAGCTTGTCACGATGCTTCGACGCCTGATGCATTTCTCCTGGCGCTGGCACATTGTGGGGAGCGGTGGTGCCGATCGCGATTTCGCAGCAAGCTTTCTGGCGGCGAGTCGGGATCTGATCGAAAGTGGGCGGATTGTCTGGCACGGGGCGCTTGAGCCCGCACCCCTAGCGGCGCTTATGGGTCAGGCAGATTTGTATCTCTCGGCCAGTCACTTCGAGTCCTATGGCATGGCCGTCGCCGAAGCGGTGGCGGCCGGTCTGGAGGTGATCGCGACTGAGGTCGGCGATGCGGCGCGGATCGTAGATTGCTCACGTGCCGGCGTTTGTGTGCCGGCAGGTCGATCGGAGCTTTTCGCGCAGTGCGTCGCGGACTGGCTGGAAGCGGCACCGCAGGTCAGGGCCGCCCGCGATAGGGCGCCTCGTCCTTATCGTCGGTGGGGTAGGGCGTTCGCGACTTTTGCGGCTGCGCTCGATGCGATTGGTCAGTCGCGACATCGGCGTTAGCCTGACGTGTAACGTCGCAGCCCGCATTCCGGCAGCGGCTGGCAAAAAAAGAGCTGAAACAGAGTCAGCTCGAAAGAGGAGGTGAGCGGAATGCGCGGTCAGGTCAGCAGCGCAGGCTGTAGGGACGTCGCGGTTGCCCTTCGCGGTCATAGAGCGCGAGCGCCTGGTCCTTGAGTATTTCGAGCGCCTTTCTCTGGCTGTACCAAAGGCCGCTCTGGGGATCTTGCCACTCCCTCACCCGTTCGCCGGACTTACGGCGTGGCACCCAGCCATAGCCGCGAAGCAAGGCGAAGTGGGTCAGGCTATCGAGCCAGTCGCGGGGTACTTGTCTCATCGTCAGGTCCTCACGGTTCCGGGCGCGTATCGGGTGCCGGTTACAGCAATGTCACGCGCTATCACGCATTGATGGATTGTTTCTGATTCCGTCTGTCGCGTCCAAGAAGATCTTTACAGTTTTCTTTAAGCGGGAAACATGCCAGTTTCTGACATCGTGGCTGGCTGATGTAACTCGCTGCTTTATCGGTGATCTGAATATAGGAAACCGGATGGCGTTGGGCGCGGTCCCGCAGCTTGGGTTCCGTCGATTGAACCAAGATGGTGCGAATGATGCGCGTGCCCAGTGCGCCCGAGCTTCAAGTTACCTGGCACGGAATTCGGCCCATTCATGGCCGACAAGGGGAGATTCCAGGGGGAGGCACCTGTTGTACCGTCTTGCCAAGCCGGCGGGTCGCTCTGCTGGGCGCGACGGCGGCCAGTTGATATCCGCAGATAGCCCGGGAATCCCGCTGCGACGGGACGTGAGAATGCAGATGCAGATTTCGAGCTTGCCGGCGGAGGCGGTATAATGCGGGTCTGTGACGGAGAGTTCGCGACGAGAGTCCGGCTCGGGGCGCTTCGGAATGAGGTGAACGACGTAGCCGGCGAGAGGCCCGATCCGTTGCATCAGACCTCGATAACCTCGTTAACAAGAAAAGAGCTGAATTACGATGACTTTCGTAGTGACTGAAAATTGCATCAAGTGCAAGTTCACCGATTGCGTGGACGTTTGCCCGGTCGATTGCTTCCACGAGGGTCCCAATTTTCTCGTGATCGATCCGGATGAATGCATCGACTGCACGCTCTGCGAACCGGAATGTCCCGCCAATGCGATTCACTCCGAGGATGAGGTGCCGCCGGGTCAGGAGCAGTTCATCCAGCTGAACGCGGAGCTCGCGAAGATTTGGCCCACGATCACCGAAGTCAAGGAAGCGGCGCCCGATGCCGAGGAATGGAACGGCAAGCCGGAGAAACTCCAGTATCTCGAACGGTGACTGCGGTCGGACGGCGATGCGTTGCAGCCCCTGCCGATCGGCCGATGTCGCCTGACTGCCGAGCTTCGGCGAATGCCAGGGGCGTCAGCGTCGCACCGGTTCCATCGCAGCCGTCGCCCGAGGTTCATCCCATTCGATCGGATCCCACGCGGTCCGGGCGCCCGTTTCGGGGCGCCCCCGGGACACCGGGAGTCTGGCGCGGCGGCCGCACGTGAAGCTCCAGCAACTGCGTTACATCTGGGAAGTCGCCCGGCATAAACTGAACGTCTCGGCGACAGCCGAAAGCCTCTATACCTCTCAGCCCGGCATCAGCAAACAAATCAAGCTGCTTGAGCAGGAACTTGGCGTTATTATCTTTGCGCGCAGCGGCAAACACCTGACCGAGGTAACCGAAGCGGGTCAGCGCATTATCCAGGTAGCCGGCGAGATACTCGGCAAGGCCCAGGATATCCGGTCGATCGCCCAGGAGTATCTCGATAACATGGTCGGTGCGCTTTCCCTGGCGACGACCCACACCCAGGCGCGCTACGCCTTGCCGCCGGTCGTCCGCGAATTCATGGACCGCTACCCGGCAATCAAGCTGCATATCCAGCAGGGCACTCCCGTGCAGATTGCCGACATGGCATCGCGAGGGGTTGTGGACATGGCCATAGCAACCGAGGCGATGGAGTTATTCGATAACCTCGTGATGCTGCCGTGTTACCAGTGGAATCGGGCGGTGCTGGTGCCGCGGGGACACGAACTGGCCGAGGAGTCCGATCTGACGCTGAGCGATCTGGCCCGGTTTCCGATCGTAACCTATGTGTTCGGCTTTACGGGTAGGTCACAGCTTGATCAGGCCTTCGAGCGCGAAGGGCTTAAACCGCAAGTGGCCCTGACGGCCGTTGATGCCGATGTCATCAAGACCTATGTGCGTCTTGGGCTCGGGGTCGGGATCGTCGCGCGGATGGCCTATGATCCCGAGCTCGATGCGGATCTGGTCGCACTGGATGCCAGCCATTTGTTCGGGCGGAGCGTCACCAAGATCGGACTTCGCCGCGATATGTTCCTGCGCGGCTTCATGTACGATTTCATCCGGTTGTTTGCTCCCCATCTGACACGGGAACTGGTCGACGAGGCCATGCATCTGCGCGACCGACGCGAGGTCGAAGTCCTCTTTGCGGAGATCCCGCTGCCCTTCTACTGAGCGGCACGCAACGGGCGCTCTCTCCCGTCGCGCGGTCATCGACCCGCTCAGGACTGCGCAAAATAGCGTCGCAGGAATTCGTCGAAACTCACGTCGTCATCCGCCTCGATCCGGGCTTGTTCCTCGATGGAACTCGCGGCCAGCTCCTCGAGCCGCTCGAGCTTGCGGCCTTCCAGCGGACGCTCAAGAAAATACTCGGCATGTTCTCTGGACAACTGCAGCGCGTAGTCGGCAAAGGACAGCCCTGACTGCTCCAGTTGATCCAGAAGGCGAGCCGAAGGTGTGGCGTCAGGATCCGCCACCTTTTCGCGCTGCTGCTCGATGACCGGCGCGTACCGTGACTCCCGGTGCCCCTGGTCGAGAATCTCGGCCACGAGTGACATGCCGTCGAGGATTTCACTGGCCCACTCGTGCAGCGAGCGCTGAGTACCGCGCTGGGACAGCGCGAAGCCCGGGGTACGGCCACAGCACGCCGTGGATAGCGCATTTTGGCCGGTCTCCAGCTTTTCGTCCGCACACAGCGGGGGGCTCTCGGCAATCAGGCAGAACAGCAGGAAATTCTCCAGGAAGTAGAGCTGTTGCAAGCTGACGCCATTCGGCTCAAAGCAATTCAGGTCGACCGACCGCAATTCCAGGTAGTTCACCCCGCGCTTTTTCAATGCCAGAGTCGGCTTTTCGCCGGAGCGGGTGATCTGTTTCGGGCGGACCGGGCTGTAGTACTCGTTCTCGATCTGCAGCAGGTTGGCATTGAGCTGGCGATATTCGCCGTCCACCTTCACGCCGATGGCTTCGTAGGGCGGATAGGGTGTCTCGATGGCCCTCGACAGGCTGGCGACATAGTTTTCCAGGTTGTCGAGGCAGGGTGAGACCGACGACTGACTGTCATTCTTGTAGCCGATATCGCTCATCCGCAGCGAGGTCGCGTAGCGTCGGTAGGCTGTCTTCGCGTCGAGTTCGGCGAAGTGATCGCTTTTCGTGCCGCGGCCGGAGAAAAACGATTTGCACAGCGTTGGGGACGAGCCGAAGAGATACAGGAGGATCCAGCCGTGTCGATGGACGTTCCGGATGGCGCCGAAGTAACGGTCCGCGATGAAATCGCATAGGGCGCCGCTATAGTCCTCAATCTCCCGGTACAGCGGCCAGAAGGCCTCGTCGACCGAGTAGTTGAAGTGTACGCCCGCAATCGTCTGCATTGCGCGCCCATAGCGGTAGGCCAGACCGCGTCGATAGACATGCTTCATCTGCCCGATATTCGACGAGCCGTAACGGGCGATCGGGATGCTGTCGTCCCCGTCTATGCGGCAGGGCATGGAGGCGGCCCAGAGCAACTCCTCGTCGAGGTGCTGATACGTAAAGCGGTGCAGGTCGTCCAGGAAGGCCAGGGTTTCTGTCACGCTGCTGAACGGAGGTGTGACCAGTTCGATCAGTGCCTCGGAGTAATCGGTCGTGATGTGCGGATGGGTCAGCGCAGACCCGAGGGCCGCGGGGTGTGGTGTCTGCGCAATCAGGCCCGAGGGGCTGATGCGGAGACTTTCCTTCTCTAGGCCCTTGAGCCCTGTGCGGAGCAATGGCAGGGCCCCCGTCCGCGCGAGGCGGGCGAGTTGCGTTTGGATGGATTTGATCACGAAGACAATGGTTTGCGAACGAAAAGCGGTGCGGATTGGGGGCCGGGCGAGGGACTGACCGGCGCGCGTGACGCTTACCAGCTGAAAAGAACCCAGCTTGGAACGCTCATTTCTCGCGTGACATCGCTCTTGCGCACGTCGAGGTTGCCGTCGCCATCGCTGTCGATCATGTAGTACGGCGGGCCGATGCTCGGCTTGATCTTGACCATGTAGAGCTTGCCATTGATCCGGTACTCCTCGACCGTGTCCGTGCCGCGCCGCGTGATCGTGATGTCCGGATCCATGTTCCGGCCGCTTTCGACAGGAGGGGGGATCTCGGGTTGCTCCGGTCCCGGCAGCGGTAACGGCGCAGTGTCCTCCGGTGGCGGCTCAATTGCCTGAACCGAAGCAAAAGGCATCAAGGCTAGCAAAATCAGGGCGGAACGGCGCATGGGGGTAAATGGCGTTGGCGCGAGGCGAACGCGCATGATAGTACATGATGCCTCCTGCTGTCGCTCCGGCGGCAGCGGAGTACATCCGTCACCGCGAAATCCGCACCGCTGCCTGGTTTCCCTACGCCTTTTATTCACGGTTACTGTCGCCTTTCGGCGTGGCGGTGCACTCACTTCCGTCGCTCGACAGTGGTTGTGATAAGCTCTACAGAAATGTAGATGTTATTACTGACATGGGTCACGGTTGGTTGTTGCTTGTTATGAGCCTCCCTACGCCACAGGCCAGTGCCCGGATGCGGATCTGGCGGGCGCTGAAGGCCGCGGGGTGCGGGGTATTGCGCGATGGCGTTTATCTGCTTCCTGCATCAGAGGCGTTCCGGAACTGCCTGGAAGCGCAGGCCGACGACATCCGGAGTGAAGGGGGCACCGCTTATGTCCTCGCTTGCTCGACGGGTGACCAAGCGCAGGTAGAGGCATTCACAACCCTGTTCGATCGCTCGGACGACTACGCGCAGGTGCTTGTGGCGGTCGAGGAACTCGCCCGGACTCTCACATCCGAACTGCCCGTCGGGTTGCAGCGGCGCGTGGAGCGCCTGCGCCGAACACTCGCCGAGATCGTTGCGGTGGACTTTTTCCCGGGTGAGGGACGGCGGCAAGCGGAATGCGCGGTGGCGGCACTCGAGCAAGCCCTGTCCGAGCGATTGTCGCCCGATGAGCCGCGCTGCGTGCCGGGGAGTATCGAACGCCTCGACCGCGCGGACTTTCAGTCTCGCGTCTGGGCGACGCGCCGCCGGCCATGGATCGACCGGCTTGCGAGCGCCTGGCTGATCCGCCGTTTCATCGATCCGCATGCCCGGTTCCTCTGGCTGACTGCGCCTGGGGAGTGCCCGCCAGATGTGCTGGGTTTCGATTTCGACGGGGCGCGCTTCACCCATGTCGGTGTGCGGGTGACCTTCGAAGTCTTGCTGGCCAGTTTCAGCCTCGACCGCGATCCGGCTCTGATGCGCTTGGGTGCCCTGGTGCGTTACCTGGACACCGGCGGCCTTCCGGTTCCAGAGGCGCCGGGACTGGCGGCACTGATCCGCGGCATGCAGCAACGCTGGGCGGATGATAACGAGTTGCTGGCCGAAGCGCAGAAGATGTTCGATTCGTTCTATCTGGAGTTCACAGGACCCGAGACATGAAAGAAACCGGCCCCTCACAGCATCGTCCGCAGCCCGTGTCACGCACCCAGGCGTTCTGGTACTGGCTCAAACTCGGCTTCATCAGCTTCGGAGGGCCCGCCGGACAAATCGCCATCATGCATCAGGATCTGGTGGAGAAGCGCCGCTGGATTTCCGAGAACCGGTACCTGCATGCGCTGAACTACTGCATGCTGTTGCCGGGTCCGGAGGCGCAACAGCTCGCCACCTACATCGGGTGGCTGATGCACCGCGGTTGGGGTGGCGTGATGGCCGGCAGCCTGTTCGTGCTACCGTCGCTGTTGATCCTGATCGGCCTGGGCTGGGTCTATATGGCGCTGGGCCATCTGCCGGCGGTCGCGGGGATTCTATATGGGATCAAGCCCGCGGTGACCGCCATCGTGTTGTTCGCGGCCTACCGCATCGGTTCGCGCGCCCTGAAGAACGGGGTGCTGTCGAGCATAGCGGCGCTGGCTTTCCTCGCGATATTTCTGCTCGACGCACCGTTCCCGTTGATCGTGCTGGCGGCGGCGCTGCTCGGGGCGCTTGGTGGCAAGTATGCGCCGAAAAAGTTTGCTGTCGGTGGCGGACACGGTGCGGCCAAGAAGACCTTTGGTCTGGCGCTGATCGACGATGATACGCCGCCTCCGCCCCACGCCCGCTTTACCTGGGCACGCTTGTTCCGTGTGGTTGCCGTTGGGCTCATCCTGTGGGGCAGCGTGATCGGCTTTCTGTGTGCCCGCTACGGTTGGCACGGCGCTTTGACGCAGATGGGCTGGTTCTTTACCAAGGCGGCTTTGCTGACCTTCGGCGGCGCTTATGCGGTGCTGCCCTATGTCTATCAGGGCGCCGTGGACCATTATCACTGGCTGACGCCCACCCAGATGATCGATGGGCTGGCTTTGGGCGAAACGACGCCGGGACCGCTGATCATGGTCGTGACCTTTGTTGGTTTCGTGGCTGGGTGGTCACAGCAGCTGTTCGGTCCAGATCAGGTGTTTTGGGCCGGGGCCGTCGCGGCGGTCGTCGTGACGTATTTCACCTTCCTGCCCAGTTTCCTGTTCATCCTGGCTGGCGGACCGCTGGTCGAGTCCACGCATGGCAACCTCAAGTACACCGCGCCGCTGACAGCGATTACGGCCGCCGTGGTGGGTGTGATTCTGAATCTGGCGGTGTTCTTCGCCTACCACACGCTCTGGCCGACGGGATTCGGCGGACGCTTCGAGATCGCTTCCGCGTTCATCGGCCTGGCTGCGTTGCTGGCACTGTTCCGCTACAAGATCGCCGTGATCCCGGTGATCGTTACCGCGGGACTGGCGGGGCTGGCGCTGACCTTGCTGAAACCCTGGGTATGGCCGCTTTTCCAGGCATCGGTCTGCGGTCAATAGGTGGACTGAATCGCCCGCTGCCCGCCGACGCAGTGACGCCCACAATTCGGGCCGGCAAGCTAATCGAGTGGATCGGGCCCCATCACGAACCGGTTTCGAAGCGGGTCATCGGTACGCCCGTGAGTGGTGAACGCTTCGGCTCAGCCGAAACCGCCATCGGGTGTTTGTGCGTCGGCCCGGTCCTCGGGGCAGCCGTAGCGGCGCTGCGTGAAGGACAGCAGGAAAATGGCGCCACTCAACATCGCGATCGCGCCGGTGATGCTGAGGAGCAGCAGCAGGTGGAAATCATCGGCCACCTTCTGTACGTCGATCACGAGATGCCGTGACAGCGCCGTGATTGCAACGTAGATGAGAAACTGGACGGGCAACCGATGCGTCTTGAAATAAATGCCGACCATCGACCCCAGTTCGAGATAGATGAACAGCAGCAGGATCTCCTCCAGGGTGGCATGTCCCGCCTCCATCATCTCGAGGTAGTCGTGTACGGCCGACCAGACGATGGTCGCGCCGATGCCGAACAGCGCCAGATAATGGAAGATGTCGACCAGACCATCGCCGAATCTCTGGATGACGCGGATGCGGTGTTGCATTGGGCTGCCGTTTCCTGTTGGAGTGCGGTGAGTCGTTCACTACCCTGCATTTTATAGGCACGGTGCGGCGCGAGCCATGGCGCGTCGGGGAGACTGCCGTGCCCCATCAGCCGTGCCCAGCCACCGCGGGCCGGGCACTACGCACTTACGACAGCGGATGTTCCCGGGGCGGAAAGCCGTCGTTGCCGCGTCCGTCAGCCGGTTGCCAGGCATCGGTCCAGCCCTGTTCCAACTTGAGCAGGCACAGATCCGCCGGAGCCGGTGGCCCGAACAGGTGACCTTGCGCAACTTTGAGTCCTCGGCTGCTCAGATATTCGAGCTGCGACAGCGACTCGACCCCCTTTGCGATCACGATCTGCCCCATGTTTCCGCCGAGGTTGATGATCGCTTCGGCGATGGCCGCCGAGTCGGCATCATCCGGCAGTCCGGCGACGAACGAAGGGTCGATCTTCAATTTGTCCACTCGAAATGACTTCAGATACGACATCCACGAGTAACCGGTGCCGAAATCGTCGATCGAGACACTGACGCCCATATCGCGCAGCAAGACGATGGTGCCGGCGGCAGCCTCGGTCGATTCCACGGTCGTGCGCTCCGTGATTTCCAGTTCGAGCCAGCGGGGATCCAGCCCGGTAGTCTCGAGGATCTCCGCGACGCGGCGGACGAAGCTCTTGTCCGACAGGCGCGCCGCGGACACGTTGACGGCCACCTTCGTTCGCAGCAAGGCACCGGCGGTCTGCCATGCCTTCATCTGCAGGCACGCGGCGTTCAGGACCCAGTCATCGATTGCCGGCAGCAAGCCGTTCTGCATCGCGACCGGCAGGAAACTGGCCGGTTTGACCAGCCCTTGCGGTGTGCGCCAACGGATCAGTGCCTCGACGGCAACGACGCGTCCGGTGGCGATCTCCACCTGCGGCTGAAAGTGCAGTTCGAATTGGTTCGCTTGAAGTGCCTTGCGCAGGCCTGCCGCCATTTCGAGTTGTCGGTTCGCACTGGCATTCATCTCGCTCTCGAAGAAGCGGACGTTCGCCCGCCCGGACTGCTTCGCGTGATACATGGCGGTATCGGCGTTTTGCAGCAGCGTGTCGACGTCTTCGCCATCGGCCGGGTAGGCGGCTACGCCGATACTCGATGAAATCGCCAGTTCGTGATTGCACAGAAAATACGGCGTCGAGACGCTCTCGACGATGCGTTGGGCAATCAGGGCCGCAGCCGCCCGGTCTACTTCGGGCAGGACGACGGTGAATTCATCGCCGCCGTGTCGTCCAACGGTGTCCATATCCCGTACGCAGGCGAGAATGCGCTCGGCGACGGATTGCAGCAGCGTGTCGCCGACATGGTGGCCCAGCGAATCGTTGATGATCTTGAAGCGGTCGAGATCGACGAAAAGCAATGCCAACGTGGTGTTCTGCCGACGGGCAGCGCGCAGTGCCTGCTGGAGCCGGTCCCGTACCAGCAGACGGTTCGGCAACTGCGTCAGTGTGTCGAAATGGGCGAGATGTTCCAGGCGTTCCTGCACCGCCTTGCGCTCGGTATTGTCCGAGGCGACGCCAATATGGTGAGTGATGTTCCCGTCATTGTCCCGGATCAGGCTGATAGACAGCCACTGCGGATACACATCACCGTTCTTGCGACGGTTCCACACTTCGCCTTCCCATGCGCCGACCCGCTGCAGCGAGTGCCACATTCTGCGGTAGAAGGAGCGGCTGTGCCGGCCGGATGACAGGCAGCTTGGATTCTTCCCGATGACTTCGTCGGCCGAATAGCCGGTGATCGCCGTGAACGCCGGATTGACGGCGATAATGCGGTTTTCCGCGTCAGTCGTGACGATGGCTTCCTTGGCGTGTTCCAGGACGGCCGCCGACAGGCGCAGGCGTTCTTCGACCTGCTTGCGTTCGTGCACGTCGGCGTGGGTACCGATCATGCGCAGCGGGGCGCCGGTGCTATCGCTCTGCACGATCATGCCTCGCGCATGCACCCAGCGGTACCGCCCATCTTGGCAACGGACACGGAAGTCGGCCGCATAGCTTGCCGCTTCGCGCCTGAGGTAACGGTCCAGGCGGGCCTGGGCGCGTGGCCGGTCTTCCGGGTGGATCAGTTGGTCCCAGGCTGTGGCGTTGTTCTCGATCTGGTCTGGGCGATAGCCCAGCAGGGCCTTCCACTCCGGCGAGAAATAAATCTCACCGGTCTGCAGGTTCCAGTCCCAGACTCCCTGTCTACTCCCCTCGAGCGCAAGCTTCAGGCGGCATTCGCTCTCGGTCAGCGCGCTTTCCATCTGCCGTTCCCGGGAGATGTCGACGGCACTGCCATAGGCCAGTTGAGGGTTGCCATCGGCCCCGAAAATCGTCTTCCCGCGCATTTTTACCCAGACACACCGTTGGTCGCGATGGCGCATCCGGAACTCGATCACATAGGGGTCGGTATCGGTTTGTTGCGTGTCGATGGTGCTAAGAACGCGCTCGCGATCCTCGTCATCGATCAGGCTGACGAATGCCTCAAAGGTGTTGGGCAACTCCGTGTCGCCGTAGCCGGCCAGCCATTTCCAACGCGGGGACAGATAGGTGGATCCGGAAGCGACGTCACGCTCCCAGAAGCCATCGATGCTGATCTCGAGCAGACGGCGGTATCGCGATTCACGTTCCTGCAGGGATTCGATCATCCGATAGCAGGCTTGGATGTCGAGCTCTTCGCGTTTGGTGAGCGGCGTATTGGCAGTCATGACGGCACCATGTCCTTCAGCGGTCTCCGTGTTTCCAGTTTGTGCGCACCGAGCGGTAGAGCAGGAGCCCGTGTGCGGGTGTTCAGGTGTCTCGCGTCGCCTGCGTCGGCGGGTCGTGGAATCCGTCGGGCGGGGGCGGCGTAACTCCGCTTGAGGCCTGCCTCACGGTTGGCTGCGATTCGTGCAGCGTCTCGGAGTGGGCTGAACACGGGGTTCGGATGGGAACTAAGCAGATGCCGTGCCATGCTCCAAGTGGCTGAAAAAAAGAACGCCGTTCGGTTCTGCCCCAAAAGGTGTAAAGATTTGTGTCATGGTGGAGCGAGCGGTGAGCACCCCGTCGGCTCCGGTTGCGCCGCTCGATTCTGAACGGGCTCGGCCCTCCGCATACCATGTCTCTCGAGAGAGCGGGTAGGCGACCGACGGTGGGTTCTGCGTGTTGGACACCTCGAGGACCGCGCCGCTTGAGCGGAGCTTACACGACACCGCGTCGACGTGACTCCGGCCGGGTGCATGGTGGCAGCGATCAGGCGCATCGGACCCGGCCGCAGCGGTGCTGCCATCCCCGTCGAAGAGGGTTTGTGGCCGTGGTTTCTGGCGGGCAAGCAAAGGGCATCGAGGCCGGATCGGCGCGGCATCCCTTCGACCCCCCCGGTGGGCCGCCATCGCAAGCCGCGGCGCCGATGGCTGCAGTCGCGGCGGATGGCGTAAAATCGCGGCAACAATAAGGAATCACGGCGAATGCCCACGACCGAACGTTCCGCCCGGCATCGCGCCCGCGCAGTCGTTGCCGACCGACCCATGTGCACCAACCGATCACTGCATAGCCAGCGAGGGGACGCGAGCCGTTTCGCCGCTACGCCGCGGTCGCCTTCGGACTTCCGGCCTCCGGCAGTTTCGGTACGTTGCTGCCGGAGCGGCAATGCTTCCCTGCGAATCCCTCTGCAAACCCGTTCGCGCGAGTGTGGGCCATGAATGTGCTGGCGATACTTGAGGTGCAATTTGCCTGGGGCGGATCGGACGAGCATGCCCTGACGCAGCCCGTGACGCATATCGGACGAGCCGCCGATAACGACGTGATCCTCAACGATCCCCAGGTTTCCTTGCACCACGCCAAGCTCAGCTTTCTGGGCGGTCAGGCCTGGCTGATGGATCTGGGGAGCCTGCACGGCGTGACGGTCAACGGCCATCTGACGCCGCCGCGTACGTCGGTGATGCTGGATCCCGATGCCGAGTTTCAGATCGACGAGTTCACGTTCAGGCTCCGCAGCCCCGTTGAGGAAGATCTGCCACCGGTCTCGGAACGGGTCAGCCTGGGTTCGATGCCCGTGCCGGGGCTCGTGGCCAAGGTCGACGGACGTCTGCTGAAGTTCCCGCTCGACAGCCACACGGTCTCGATCGGCAGTACGCCGGACAACGATATCGTGATCCCTTGTCCGCGGGTCGCGCCTCATCACGCGGAGGTGCACTTGAGCGGGGACCGCTATGTGATTGCGGCCCGTGAAGGGGCCCCCGGTCTGCTCGTCGGCGGAGCGGAGACCCGCGAGCACGTGTTCGAGCACGGCGGCGTCGTCGGCCTGGGCGATCCCTCGGTGGCGCTGCAGTTCCGCGCCAGCCTGGGCTTCATCGCGGTTTCCGGGGGAGCAACACCCGGTGAGGCGATCGAAATCGATCTGAAGGGCCAGGACCTGATTGCGGTTGGGCGCGCGCCCGACAATCAGATCGTGCTGGACCACCCCCAGGTATCGCTGCATCACGCGCTGCTGGAGCGGCGCGGCTCGCGTTACCGGATCCGGGATCTCAAGAGCACCGGCGGCGTTTTCGTCGGCGGCAAGCGCATCGAGGACGAGGCTTGGTTGCGTGAGGGCGACGAGATCCGGATCGGCGGGATCCGTCTGATCCTGCATGAGGACGGGTTAGAGGAGTACTGGCAGGAGGGATTGCGCCTCGATGCGCGGCACCTCAACAAATGGGTGTCCGTCGAAGACAACCTGCTAAAGGACATTTCGCTGTGCATCTGCCCGCAGGAGTTCGTCGCGCTGGTGGGCATGAGCGGTGCCGGCAAGTCCACGTTGATGGATGCCGTGAACGGCTTCCGTCCTGCCACGCACGGGCAGGTCTCCGTCAACGGGATCGATCTCTACGCCAACTTCGATCTGTTCCGAAACGACATGGGCTATGTGCCGCAGCGGGACATCGTCCATCAGGAGTTGACGGTCTACAGCGCGCTCGACTACGCCGCACAGTTGCGTATGGCGCCCGATACGGCGCCGGCCGAGCGGCATGCCCGCATTCGCGAGGTGCTGGACGATCTCGATCTGACCGAGCGCCAGGGCATGCCGATCCACCAGCTTTCGGGAGGCCAGATCAAACGCGTCAGCATCGGGGTGGAATTGCTGACCAAGCCGCGGTTGTTTTTCCTCGACGAGCCGACCTCGGGTCTCGATCCCGGTACCGAGCACGAGATGATGAAGCTGCTGCGGAAGCTCGCCGACCAGGGGCGGACGATACTGCTCAGCACGCACGCGACGAAGAACGTCATGATGTGCGACAAGGTCATTTTCCTCGCGCGAGGCGGCCATCTGGCGTATTTCGGTCCGCCGGAAGAGGCCTTGCCGTACTTCGACCAGTTCCGTTCGGCTCGCGAGCGGCGTCGGGAAGATATCGAGTTCGACCACATTTACGGCATCCTGTCGGATGAGGCGCGTGGGACCCCTGAAGCCTGGGGTCAGCGCTATCGCGATTCCCGTCAGTATCGCGAGAACGTCGTCGAGCGCCTGAACGGCCAAGCCTCGCCGGTTGCAGCGCCGGGCGAGCGCCCCAAGCTGCACCGCTATGCTGGGACCTTCCGCCAGTTTCTGGTGCTGTCGGCGCGCAACCTCGAAATCATGAAGCAGGACCGCTTCGGTCTCGCGCTGATGTTGTTGCTGGCGCCGATCATCGGCTTGATGGACTTCATCTGGGGCAGCACGCTGTTCGATCCCGAGCGCGGAGATCCGACCAAGATCATCACCGTGCTGTTCATGGCGGGGCTGATCGCGGTAATGGTCGGTGCCATGGCCAGCGTGCGAGAGATCGTAAAGGAAGTCGACATCTACAAGCGCGAGCGGGCGATCAACCTGAAGGTGACGTCCTATGTGCTCTCGAAGGTATGGGTCGGTGTCTGCCTTTCGCTGTACCAGGCGGCCGTGCTGCTGGCCTGCAAGTGGTTCTTCGTGTTGTCCTCCAGTGGCCTGTCGCCGCCAGATTACGCAGGCCTGTTCCTGACGCTGTTTCTCGGTACGCTGAGCGGCTACCTGATCGGCCTGTGTATCAGTGCCGCGGCGCCGAATCAGAACGTCGCGATCCTGCTGGTCGTGGTCGTGCTGGTGCCGCAGTTTCTGTTCGCCGGCGCGCTGTTGCCGCTGGACCTGATTCCAGGCGGCGAGAAGATCAGTGCCGGGGCGACATCGCGCTGGGCCTTCGAAGCAATGGTCAACATCACCGGCGTGGGCCGTGATCTGGTCAAGGACCCGTGCTGGAAGGCGGTGCAGCGCAACCGGCAACATCCGTCGGACCTCACCGAGGAACAGCGGGCGCAATGCGCGTGCATGGGGGCGCGCATCTTCGACGAATGCCGGTTCCCTGGCGTGCGTGATCCCGATTACTACGATCAGACGATGTACCAGGTGCTGGTACGCGGCAAGCCCAGGGAGCCCTCAGCGCCGGTCGTACCGGCCGAACCGCCGCGTCCGGCAAAGCCCCGCGGGCTTCCCGCGCGCCCGACCCCGGCCGACCAGCAGCGCTACCAGCGCGACATGCAGAACTACCAGGAACGCATGGACCGCTATGAGAAGCGGATGACGGACTACCGCAACGGTGTCGATGACAAGACCGACGGCTACAAGGCCGCAATGAAGGACTACGCTGCGCGCATGGAGGACTGGCAAAAGGCCCGTACCAAGGTTGCCGCGGTGGAGGGCATGATGGAATCCGTCTACGACAAGTACGGGCAGGCCTTCCGTGGCAGGCCCGAAGGCCGCTGGCTCGCGATGACTGCCATCATGGTCGTCGTCTTCGGCCTGATCCTCGTATTTCAGAAACGCAAGGACACCGTCTGACCGCGTTGCCTGGGCGGCGCCGGCTCGCCCGCGACTTTTGTCGTTCCGCCCCGCCAAGGTAGCGAGCGCCACGCGCACGGAATGGGCCGTGTGCACGGAGCGGAGGTCTCGCGCGCGCGGCGCGCGCTACGACATGCTCGCCGCGATGCGTTTGGGTCGGTTCCCGACCCTCGAACCGTGCGCCATGCGCCTGCGGTGACACAAGGAGTAGAATCAGAGCTCCATCGTCATGCCGGAGGTGTGCCATGGATACCTCGCCCCATAATCTCCAGACGCTTTTTCGGCAACTGGGTTTATCTGATCGTTCGCAGGACATCGACCGCTTCGTCGTCGAGCACAGGCTCCCGACACCGGCCCAGCCGCTTGCGGCCGCACCGTTCTGGAGTCCGGCGCAGGCCGCGTTCCTCCGGGAAGCCATCGAGCAGGACTCCGACTGGTGCGAAGCGGTCGACGAACTCGACCGAATGCTGCGCGGCTGAGCGTCGCGCCAGGTTCCGGCGCGATCGCGCCTTGGAGTCCGCTCTACACTGACGCTCCGGCACCGCTGCGGTGGTGCCCGGACTGCGGCGTCGGACGACCTTTCCCGCTTCGAATTGACCCGTTGCGCTGTCGGGTCCCCCTTGTGTGCGGCAAAAGTGCTAGGCGGAGTTGCCCTTGAATTCGTGTGGCCTTGTCACCATCGTAGCGTCACGTGAGGGGTGATGCGGATGGTACGAGCGGTGCCGCCGCCACCCGGCCTTTTCATCCATGGGCCCTGTGGAGGTACCAAAATGTATGAGTCATTACTGCGCCTGCCGGTGGATTTCTTCTCCGAGTTCGACCGGATTCAACGGGAGCTGAACCAGGCATTCGGCGGTGCCGGTGCGCCGACGAGCATTCGCGCCCTGGGGCGGGGTGCGTTTCCCAGAGTTAACATCGGCACCAGTGCCAAGTCGGTGGAAGTCTACGCGTTACTGCCGGGCATCGATCCGACCAAGCTGGACGTGAGCGTCGATCGGGGGCTACTGACCATTGCCGGAGAGCGGCCGAGCGATTTACCGGCCGCCAGCGACAAAGTCAGCGTCTATGCCGACGAGCGCTTCGCAGGCAAGTTCAAGCGCACGGTCAGCTTGCCGGACGACGTCGATCCGGCCGCGATCGAGGCCAACTACCGCGACGGCGTGCTACGCGTATCCATTCCGCGTCGCGAAGCGGCCCAGCCGAAGCGTATCGAAGTGAAGTGAAAGGCGGAGGATCACACCCATGAGCGAGAAACAAGACGTGGCAAAAAGTGATGTTGCACAGCAGACGCAGGCGGTGCTGCCGCCGGTCGACATTGTCGAAGACGAAGCTGGTATCCGGTTGACGGCGGATTTGCCGGGCGTGCCCAAGGACCAACTGTCGGTGCGCACCGAAGGCCAGAGTCTGCTGATCGAGGGGCAGGTCGCAATCGACACGCCGGAGGGCATGGAACCTGTCTACGTCGAGACGCGGTCGCCGGTCTACCGGCGCACGTTCAACCTGAGCCGTGACCTCGATCCGACGAAGATCGATGCCGCCTTCCGCGACGGTGTGCTGACGCTGCGGATCCCGAAAGCCGAGCATGCTCAGCCTCGCAAGATCGCAGTCAGCGTCGTCTGACCCCCGCGCCCGGCCGGACGACGGCCGGGCCTTCCTCCCCGCGCCCGTCATGTCGGAGGCCCGAACCGCGCCGGTATTGCCGGGGAAGATCAGGGTATGTGTTCTGCGCGATAGCGGAAGACGGTCAGGGTGTCCGACCAGTATTCCGCTGGCAGACCGGCCTTCTGCTTCAGATGCCTTACGAAGCGGTGAGGCTCGGGCAGTGATTCCCAGACAGCCGGCAGGAAGGTTGCGCGGCGCGAGCCCTCTTGCAGTATCAGCCCGTCTTCCCCAGGGCGGAGCTGTCGCAGCAGATCGGACTCGGAAGCCGCTTCCACCGGTTCGGGGGGCGTCAACAGCGACAGATGAATTTCCAGATCGGCGAACTCATGCAGCGCGACCGGCGGAAAGCGGGGGTCGCGGAACGCGGCCGCATACGCATTTTCGGTCACGTCGGCGATGAGTGGACGACGCGCTTCCAGTGAGCCGATGCAGCCCCGAAGCGTGCCTTGTCGCTGCAGTGTCACGAAGCTGGCGCGGTGTTCCCGTAACTCCGGAGGGCACTCGTCCAGGGGCGCTGCCAGGGGTCTGCCGTGCCGAAGCCCAAAGTCGATCGATGCCCGCGCCAGGTCAAGCAAACTCTGCCGCACTAGCGGCGCCAGCGGTGCGTCGAACTCAGCCAAGGGCGTAGGCCCCGTAACCGACGACCCGGTCTTTCGATCCCGCAGTATCGCCTGAATTCCGCAGGTCGATCGTCTCGGCTCTGAGCCCGTGCCGGCTCGCGGCAAGCAGCAGCCCGCTGACCGGCAGGCGGCCGCAGGCATCCTCGAAGGCGATGTCCTGCGGTCGCAGCGACTCGATGGCCTGCGAGGTTGCCCGATCCATGCGTTGCGCCGTTGCATAGTCGTGGTAGTGACTCAGATCGGAGCTGATCACGATGAGTGTCTCGTCGCCGCCCCAGAGACGGTCGAGCACCATCGCGATCTCGTCCGGGTCGGCGTCGCCGACGACGAGGGGTATCAGCATGAACGTCTCCAGCGTCTCTTGCAGAAACGGCAGTTGCACCTCGAGGCTGTGTTCCAACGTGTGGGGTTCGTCCTGCACGTGCACGAATGCCAGATCATCGAGGGCATCGAGGCTTGCGCGATCCAGTTTGACTTCACCCAGCGGCGAGGCGAAGCCCAGCGTGCTGGGTATGGCGATGCCGCGGAACGCGACGCGGTGCGACGGTCCCATCAGTACGACCCGGCGAATGCGATCGCGCGCGCCGACAAGCCGCCGGTAGGCGCTCGCGGCGATCGGTCCGGAATAGATATAGCCGGCGTGGGGCGCGATGATGGCCTTGGGGATCGGTCCGACGGCGCCCGCGGCGTCGAGCAGGCGAGTCACGACAGCGTGCAACTCATGCCGATCGGACGGATAGAACAGCCCGGCGACGGCCGGGGGACGCTTGGTAGACATAACGACCTCCCTGATTCAGTCGTGCCCGTGGCAAGGCACTTGTGACCGCGGTCTCGACGTCATACTGTGGGCAATCGGGGTCACCGTCAACTGGCCATTTACTGCGAGGTGCCGCCATGGATACGCTTATCGATCCTAACGAAGGCTTCCCGACCCGCTTCTGGCACAAATTGAGCGACGGACGCGTGCAGTGCGACATCTGCCCGCGCCTGTGCAAGCTGCACGAGGGACAGCGCGGCCTGTGTTTCGTGCGCGGAAATGTGCACGACAGCGTGATGCTGCTCTCCTACGGACGCTCCAGCGGCTTCTGCATCGATCCGATCGAGAAGAAGCCCCTGAATCACTTTCTGCCCGGCACGCCGGTGTTCTCTTTCGGCACGGCGGGCTGCAATCTGGCCTGCAAGTTTTGTCAGAACTGGGACATCAGCAAGTCGCGTGAGATGGACTCCCTGATGGACCAGGCCAGCCCTGAGGCGATTGCCACAGCGGCCAAATCCTTCGGCTGTCGCAGCGTTGCCTACACCTACAATGATCCGGTCATCTTTCACGAGTATTGCATCGACACTGCGCAGGCCTGCCATGCGCTGGGCATCCTGTCCGTGGCTGTCTCCGCTGGCTATCAGTGCCCGGAGCCCCGCGCCGAATTCTACGCTCACATGGATGCGGTCAATATCGACCTGAAGTCGTTCTCGGAAGACTTCTACCGCCGGGTCTGCGGTGGTCATCTCGAACCCGTGCTCGAAACGCTGCGGTACGTCCGCCATGAAACCAGGGTCTGGCTGGAAATCACGACGCTGCTGATCCCGGGGGAGAACGATTCGGAGCAGGAGCTGGAAGCCCTGACCCAGTGGGTCGTCGAAAGCCTGGGCCCGGACGTCCCGCTGCATTTCTCGGCGTTCCACCCGGATTGGAAAATGCTCAACACGCCCCCGACATCCCGCTCGACGCTTTCCGAAGCGCGGCGCATCGCACTGAAGAACGGCCTGCGCTATGTCTACGTCGGCAACGTTCATGACAAGGCCGCCGACAGCACGTATTGCCACAAATGCGGCCAGTTGCTGATTGGCCGCGACTGGTATGAACTGTCGGAATGGAATCTGACCCCCAAGGGAACGTGCAGTGCGTGCGGGGAGCCGTGTGCCGGTGTGTTCGAGGCTTCCCCGGGCGATTGGGGCGCACGGCGGACTCCCGTCAGCTTGGCACACCGGACATGATGTCAGCCCCGCTCCCTGCAGGACCCGCCTTGCCGGCGCCGCAACGGCGGTAGGCTATGGCGCAGCCCTGCCCGTCACCAGTCCATGCGTGCAGGGTCTGGTGGCTGCCCGCGGTTATCGGGGTCCTGTTGACAGTGCTTCTGCTGTGGGGCTACGAGCGCAGCCTGCTGACGGGCGGTCGTATCGGTCAGGCGCGTGCGATGGTCGTTCTGACGTGCGCCAGCGCGTTGACAACAGTGCTGCTGACCCGCGCGGCCACACGCTCTGGAAGGCTTGTCGGAGTCGCGATGCTGCTCGCGTCAGGTATTCTGGTTCAGGTTCCGTGGCTCGCGCGAGCCTTCGGCTTTGCTCCTTTACCGTGGGACGAAGGCTTGCTTGCACTGTGCGGCGGGTCGCTGGCCGTAGCGGGACCGATAGGGCTCGCACGGGGATTCCGCTCCCTCGGGGCCTTCCGGCAAGGGCCGTCGGCTGATGTCCGGCCCCTCAATGGTGCTCTGGAGCCGGGGACGGAGGCCAACGGCAACATACCGGCCAGTTCCCTGACGCGCTACGCGTGGCTGTCGGTTCTAGCCGCGGTCGCTACGATGGCTCTCAAGACGGGCGCGTATCTGCTGACCGGGTCCGTCGCACTGTTATCCGATGCCGCCGAGTCCGTGGTGAACCTCGCCGGCGCGGGTTTCGCGGTCGTCGTCCTCACCGTCGCGGCGCGGCCTGCCGACGAGACGCACCCGTTCGGACACGGGCGGGCCGAGTATTTTTCGAGCGGCTTTACCGGTGCCCTGATTCTACTGGCGGCATTCGGGATCTTGTGGACCGCCATCGAACGTCTGCTCCAGCCCCGGGCGCTGGCGGCTCTCGACATCGGTCTGGCGATAGCGATCGTCGCAACCCTCATCAATTTCTTCGTTGCTCGCGTTCTACTCGGTGCCGGCCGCCGGCACGACTCGATCACGCTGGAGGCGGACGGCCAGCACCTGATGACGGATGTCTGGACAACCGGTGCGGTCCTGCTGGGCTTGGGTGGCGTCGTCCTGACCGATTGGCTGTGGCTGGACGCGACGATCGCCATGCTGGCCGCCTTGAATATCATCCGGTCTGGAGTGCAGTTGATCGTGCGGTCGCTTTCGGGCCTGGTCGGGCCGGCGATTCCGTCGGCAGAACGCGCTGCAGTCGAGAGAATTTTGGACACCTATCGCCGGCAGGGCGTTCGCTTCCATGATCTGAGGGCGCATAGTGCGGGTTCTCAGCGCCTGATCACGGTCCATGTGCTGGTTCCGGGCACCATGACCGTCCAGCAGGGCCATGATCTGGTGCAGATCATCGAAAATGACCTCCGCGCGGCACTACCGAATCTTCTGATCGTCACCCATCTTGAACCGCTCGACGATCCTGCTTCATTTGCACATGAGATCGTGTCGGCCGGCCGCGACCCGACAGGCAGGTCGTCCTGCGGCGGATGATGACCAGTGTCGCCGAGTTGCTTTATCCTTGAACCCCCGGTTGGCGTTCGGCACCGGATCGACGGTGATCCCACACGCGGGGCGTTGGCGCATTTCGTTTCGTGCTGTCGTTGACCCGGAGGGTTCCGCTGGAATGTCTTTTTGCCGACGGGCACGCGGTTCGACCCCATCCATACCCGCGTCGCTACCGGCCCGGCCCCGATTGCATTCCAGGGGGCAGGCAGGATACATCCGCGGTAGCGGCGGCCGGACCCTCTCTGGATGACCGTCACCGCCCCTTTATCCCCTGGCTCACTCAGGACTTCAGGTAGGAGACAGCAGCATGAAGCGAAGAGCGCGCATTGCGCTGGCCTTTCAGGGCGGAGGTTTCCCCGCCGGTGCCGTTGCTGCCGGGGCGGTCCGGCGTCTCGTCGAAGAAGGGGCCTTCGTCGACCACGATATCCACGCATTCTCGGGAACATCGGCCGGTGCCTTGGTCGCCGCGGCTTGCTGGGGGCATACGCTGAAGGGGAGTGTGGCCGAGTTGCCCGACATCCTCAAGCGGCAGTGGCTGCATTTTGCCTGGGGTATGGTCCCGAATGCCGGTGTCGCTCGCACCGAGCAACTGCTTGACAGCCTCGGGCGTCTGAACCCGCTTTACGACGCATACTCGGCCAACATCGTCCAACCCTTCCTCCGCTATCTGATGAAGGAGTGGGTCCTCGCCTACATCCCGGTGGAGGAACTGCGGTCGCTGCGTGATCGCGCCGAGCGCGTTCCGGGCCTGGCGCTGGGCGCGGCGGATGTGCTGACCGGGGATATCAAGGTTTTCACCGAAAGGGATTTTTCGCTCGAGGCCTTGCTCGCTTCAGGTTCGCTCGACGAGGTCAATGGCCTGACCCGGATCGAGGATGGCCCGAATCAGGGGGTCTACTGCGACGGTGCCTGGGGAACGAATCCGCCGCTGGTTCCGCTGCTCGACTATGGCGTGGACGAGATCTGGCTCGTCCAGCACTTTCCCAAGCGACGAGAGGCCATTCCGCAATCTCCGGCGGAACGCAAAGACCGCAAGGATGAGCTATGGCAGAACGCGCTGGTGGAGCACGAATTGCATTTCATCGGGAAGGTCAACGAGTGGCTGGCATCCGGGCAACTCAGAAACGATGCCGGCCGGTATCGGCCGGTTACCGTAAAGACGATGCCTATGCGGAAGGATCTGCCTTCGGGGTCGGCATTCGTCAATTCGCCATCCTTCATCGAGGAGATGATGGCCTACGGCCACGAGCACGCCGCCATCTTTCTGTGACGAGGGTAGTCACGGCAGGTCTTGCCAATTCGGGGCCCGATTCCGTGTCGTCGGGCGCATTCCCCAATTGCCCGGTGCCTCCTACGCCTGTCCGTCCTTAACGCGCGCCGAACAGCCCTCGCGGGGCGTCAGGCTTAACCGGGGTGTCGATCTCGCGTGCCGGGGGCCCGTCGGGCGGCGCTTTGCTGCGAGCGATGGGCAATGGCGCCCAGAGGGCCCGCGACTCATCGCCGGCCTCGGGTCAGGGCAAGTTGCCCATGTCGGGACGGCCGGTCAACCGTTTCCAACTGCCTTTTTGCCAAGTCAGCCATCCGCCGTAGGCGATGCCGGCCCACGCGATGTAGACGATCAGTGACGAGAACATCAGCACCAGAAAACTGAGGACGATCAGCGTGATTCCATCCCACGACTCGCGTTCACTGAGTCGGGCCTGAGTCCAATCCACCAGTGCGTGAAGCGTGGAGGTCAAGCCGTGAGCTTGCGGTTGTTGCATTCGAGATCCTCTGGCAAGTGGTCGAAGGCCGGCGCCCTGACACTGCGAAACGGCGCCGACGATTGGCGCAAGGTTAACATTTTTGGAGGAGGGTCAGCAGCGCCGGCTCGGTTTGGCTTCCGGGCGAAGTCACCGGCTGCGCGCTGTGGCCTTGGCAGTAACCACCGCCGGCCGCTGCGCGGCATTGCGGATCATGGTGCCGCGCGGGCCGTCCCGGTCGCCCAATACCGAGATCGCTCCCGTGTTGTTGATTGCTCCAACGGAAGAGCAGGTTCCCGCCGCAGGTTGATTGCTCGTCTCGCGATGGAGCTGCAAAACAGCCTTTCGAGTGTCAGCCGAATTTACAATTTCTGCCGCCGGTAACTTCGACCGGTAGTCTGAGCCAGGCGCCACGCGGGATCCAAGCGCTCGGAAGCGTCTGGCGTGATTTCTGCTTGATGTCAGGACGCAGGGAGCGACGCAATTCTCGGCTGTCTCTGCGCCCTATCCCATCATCGATAGTTTGGAGCTGCTTATGCCGGCAATATCCGTGATCATTCCCGCATTCAATGCGGAAGCCAGTCTTCCGCAGGCGCTGCACTCGCTGCAGCGCCAGAGCTTCCATGACTTCGAAGCGATCGTCGTCGATGACGGTTCCAGCGATGGTACGGCTGCGATTGCGGAGCGCATCGCGGCGAGCGATCAGCGTTTCACGGTACTGCGACAGCCGCGGAATCGAGGTGGGGCGGTCTGCATCAACAGTGCCCTCGATGTCGCGCGCGGTGATTGGATTACCGTGCTGGATGCGGACGACGCTTACGAGCCGAGGCGCTTGGAGACTTTGCTGAGGTCAGCGGAGAGGTGGGGTGCGGATCTGTTTGCCGACAACCTGCAACTGGTCGAAGACGGAACAGGTCGCTCCTTGGGGCTGTGCCTGGGCCCGGATCGCGTCCGCCGTGAGGGTCCGATCTCGTTCGAGGAGTTCCTGAAACTGGATGCGGTCGATCCCGGTGGCCGGCCCCGTATGGGGGTGGGATATTTGAAACCGCTGATTCGTCGCGATTTCCTGAATCAGTATGGCATTCGCTACCGCACTGATTTGACGAGCAACTACGACGGCATGTTCCATGCCGAGTGTCTGCTCTGGGGTGCGCGTTATGTCCTCAGTCCCCGCGCGCATTACCGCTATACCGTCGCTCGTCCGGGCTCGATCGGGGTGATGTCGAAGGGGGCACGCTCGGTAACGAATCGCCTGCAGCGGTGCCGTTTGTTGCTGGAACACGATCGAGTGGACCGCTTCAATGGGGCTGCGGGTCTGCTGCGACAGGAAATCAGAAACCTGCATCACGTCAAGGCATACGTGGAACTCGCCCTTGCCCTGCGCGGCCGCAACTATGGGGCGGCGCTGCGTTACGCCCTGACGCATTCGCGCGATCTTCCCTATGTGTTGAATCGGCTTGGCCACGCAGCGCTGCGCAAGCTTCGGAGCGAACAGCAGGGTACGGACCGTCTGTCGCCGCGGCGCATCGTGTCCATCTTTGCGCGCAACCTGATGGCTCCGCGCCTTCCGCGTGCCTATTCGAGAAATCACAGGCATCCGCGGCTGTTGGATTCTGAAGTTCCTCTGCGGCGCGGATAGGCCGCGAGGGGCTCGCAGCGACGGTTCGCTTTTTCCCCGCTGCAGAGACGTCCTAAAGGCTACGGCAGGGGTTCGTCGCAGCCTTCGGTTGAATTGAATTCGCGCCGCTCCAGGCCCGACGTCTCACTCCAGAGCCGCGATCGTGGTTGGCTCCGATCAATGGGTTCATTCAACCCCCCTTGAGGGCATGACCGCCAACTCGCATGCCTGGTCTGCTGGTGCCCAGGTACTTTTCGCTCCGACTGTCGCATCTCGGCTCTTTCCTCCCCATCAGGTCGCTGATCCTATTTGAGAAATCCCTTGTAACAGGTGCGTGCGGTGCCCCGTTGACAACACGATGCCCGCGGCGCATGCTCCAGCCTTCCATGGGTGGTGGGGCCCATCGGGTCATGGTCCGGCGACAGGGAATCGAGCGCCGCTCCTGAGGGACGTCGTCGAGCCGCCATAACGGCGGTAATGACGATAGCTAGTCCGGGGTTATCCGTCCCACCGCGCGGCTTCGCTTGACCCCAACTGCGAGGAGACCGCCATGACCAAGCGCGCCCTGTGCATCGGTATCAACGACTACCCCGGGACCGACAGCGACCTGTCCGGTTGCGTCAACGACTGCAATGACTGGGCTGCCGTGCTGGCGAACCGTGGGTTTGCGGTGGCCCAGTTGATCGACCGCCAGGCAACCAAGGCCAACATGGTGGCCGCAATCGGCGATCTGGTCGACAAGGCCGTCGCGGGCGACCGCATCGTGCTGACCTATTCCGGTCACGGTACCTGGGTGCCCGACGCGGACGGCGATGAGCCCGACGGTCGCGACGAAGCGCTCTGCCCGTGGGACATCGGCCAGGGCAAGGCGCTGCTGGACGATGAGTTGCGGGAGCTGTTCAGCAAGCGCGCGCGGGGTGTTCGGCTGCTGATGATCTCCGACAGCTGTCATTCCGGCAGCGTCACCAAGGGCGATGCCGCCGACCTCGATCCTGGTCTGCCCAGGGCGCGTTTCCTGCCGCCGGAAGCGTGGCTGAAAGGCGTCGCCTTGCCCGCTGAAACACCCAGGAAGCTGCTCGGCGGCATGTCGCGCACCACGGGCGATCTTCTTATGGCGGGCTGTCTCGATACCCAATACAGCTGGGATACGCGTTTCAACAACCGCCCGAACGGCGCCTTCACCTTCTATGCGCTGAAGACGCTGGCTCGCCTCGAACCTGAGGCAACTTACCGTGACTGGTTCAAGAAGATCACCCCGGCTTATCTGCCGACGAATCAGTTACCCCAGAACCCCCAGCTTTTCGGTTCCGCCGGAGCGCGCAAATGGCCGGTTTTTGCATGAAACGCTGATCGGCCCACGGCGTGTGGGCGTAGAGCCGGTGCAGACCCTTTGCGCTGCCAGTGACGGCACGCCCTGACACCTCCCCGGACCCGGGGCGGCTACCCGCCCTGGCAAGGTCCGAGCCCGCTTTGAGAAGGAGTTCCCATGACCCGTTCCGCCGCACCGCTCAAACTGCGTTTCCCCCTGTCCGCGCCGCCCGTCCACGATGGCGCCAACCTGCCCACCGTGCTGATGCGGCCCGCCAATCGCGGGGAAGGCGGCGACTTCTTGCAGTTGCTGCCTAACGTCACGGCTGTACGGAGCTGGCCGCTGGCGCCGGCGAGCCGCAGTGCCGACGCGCCCGAGCAGGCCGAGGCGGCGGCCGACAGCCGTCTCCTTGCGCTGGAAGCGTCCGACGGCACCACCGTTTTCCTGCGGGCCGACGCGCTGGCCGAGCGTCTCGCGCGCCTGCACCCGGAGGCCGTCGCTGTCGACGGCGCAGTCGACCTTGCGCGGTTGCGCGAGCGCTCGACCGCCACGCGCGGGACAGGTGACTGGCTCTGGCGGCAAGTGACCGAGTTGGCAATCGAACCCGATGCCATACTCGATGCCGCTCGCGATAAGGCCGAGGAGTGGCTGGGCGAGAAAATCGGCACTAAACACACTGACTGGGCGGTCGCCGGCGCGTCATGGGCCGGCGCCAAGGCCCTGATGTGGGCCGTCGAGAGCCGGTTGGCCGCGGAGCCGGGCTTGTACCGCTGGCGTAACGGCGAAGCCTTGTCCGCGGCCGATCGCATGGACCGCGACAAGCTGCGAGTCCTCGCCGGCGGGGGCACGCCCGCCCTGGTATTCATTCACGGCACGGGCTCCCACACGCTCGGGAGTTTCGGCGAACTCCCAGCCAGTGCAGCCTGGGCGGGGCTGCTGGAACACTTCGGCGAGCACATCTACGGATTCGAGCACCGAACCTTCTCCGAAAGTCCGATCGAGAACGCCTTGCAACTGCTGACCGAGTTGCCCGACGGAGCGAGGATCAGCGTCGTGACCCATTCGCGTGGTGGGCTCGTCGGTGACCTCCTGTGCGTGAACCCGGACGATACGAAGGCGCCGTTCGACGCCTTGATCGAACGATATCGTCGCCGGCCTCGGCAGGATGAGATTGCGGCCGAGGATGCCGATCCGCGTCTGAAAGCATGGCGCGAAGCCGCCGCGGAGCAGGAGCGTGACAAACTGCGTCAACTGCTGACCATGCTGCGGCAGCGCCGGCTGGTCATCGATCGCTACGTTCGGGTCGCCTGCCCGGCGCGCGGTACCGCGTTGTTGTCCGACAATCTCGATGTGTTCCTGTCGGGCCTGCTGACCCTGGTGCGCAAGTTTGGCGCCTGGTCCAGCGGTGCGGTGGCTGGTCTCGTCGCAACCCCGGCGGCCGGCGTCGCGGCCCGAGCCGCGGCCGATCGCTGGCTGCAGTGCCTGGCTCGTGTCGTACTCGAAATCGCCGAGAAGCGGCTTCAGCCCCAGGTGGTCCCCGGGATCGAGGCGATGCTGCCCGAGGCCCCGATGGGCATGTTTCTGGGGCTGGCTCCGTGCCGCACCCTGCCGATGGCGATCGTCGCGGGCGACATCGACGGCGGCGGATGGATAAAGCGGATCGGGCTGGCCTTCACTGACTGGATGTTTTTCGATCGGCTGGACAACGATCTGGTCGTGGACAGCGCGTCGATGTACGCCGGTATTGCGCCGCGAGCGGAAGCCCAGGCGATTTTCGTGCAGGGTACTGAGGTCAATCACTTCCGTTACTTTCGCGATGCGACTGCTACCGGGCGTCGCCCGCTGCCGGAAGCGATGGTGCGCTGGCTGGTCGAGGAACGGCCCGAGGAGCTGGCCGAGTGGCAACCCCTGTCCTTGGTATTGCCGGGAACGGCAAAGCCGGTATTCCGCGGCGGTCCCGTCGCGCTGCCGCCGAAGAATTCCCGCCCGGTGGTCGTCTATCTGCCGGGAATCATGGGCAGCAGTCTCTATGTGGCGCGGGGCGGGAAGAAGGATCACGTCTGGGTCGACCCGGACGATCTCGTGTTCGGCGGTCTGGAGAAAATTGCCGCTGGGAAGCCCGCCATCCCCGAAGGCGTGGTCGAGATGGCGTATGGCAAGCTCGAGGAACATCTTGCCGCCCGCGGCTACTACGTCGAGACCTGCGCCTACGACTGGCGCAAGCCAGTTACCGAACTCGGACGCGAATTCGCGGCGCGGTTGACGACCGTGCTGAGCGAGCACAAAACGCAGCCCATCCGCATTCTGGCCCATAGCATGGGGGGGCTGGTGGTCAGGGCCGCGCTAGCCAGCCGGCAGCTACGCGCGGACTTTTTCGGTCGCGAAGGTAACCGATTGATCATGATGGGTACGCCGAATCATGGTTCACACCTGATGGTGCAGACCCTGTTCGGCCTGTCCGGCACGATACGCACGCTGGCGCGCTTCGATCTCAAACATGACATGGACGAAGTCCTGGCCATCGTCAGCGGCTACGGCGGAGCGATTAACCTACTGCCGGCTCCGGATTTCGTCGACGCCGGCAGCTATGCCGGCAAGCGCTTCTATGACCGGGCCGAGTGGGAGCGACTCAAGGAGGTCAACGACGATTTCTGGTTCGGCCGGAATCTCTGCGGCGTTCCATCCGCGGCGGCACTGGCTGAAACGGCGAAGTTCTGGGACTCGCTCGCGGACACCGATTGGGTTCGCCACTATGGCGAACGGATCGCCTACGTCTTCGGCCTGGCCGATGCGACGCCCTGCGGACTGTCGGCGTTATGGACCCCCGACGGCCGCATGCGAGAGCTGTTGATCGCCGAAACGCCCTTCGGCGACGGCTCCGTGACATGGGCATCGGGTCGACTGCGCGGTTTGCCCGACGAGAACTACTGGTTAATGGAGGCCGACCATATGGGCCTGACCAGTACGCCCCGGTTTTTCGGTGAGATCGAGGCGTTGCTGGAAGGTCGGATGCCTCGATTGAAGCGCTTGCCGGTAACCCGCGGAGCCGGAGAGATCGTGGACGGCGCGGTGACCACGCGCCGTCCCGGTCCGCCCCCGGGGTGGCCCACGGCCACCGAGGTGCAGATGCGCCTGCTGGGCAGTCGGCCAGCGACGCTGAAGCCCCGCCGCGCGGAGCGAGTGCTGGAAGTGATGGTGCGCGGCATCGATCTGCGATTCGTCCAGATTCCGGTCATGTGCGGCCACTATCGCGGCGATCCGATCGCCGGCGCGGAAGGCGTGATCGACCGTCATCTGGTGGCTGGAGCGCTCAGCGAGCGTCATCGGCTTGGCATCCGTACCGGGGAACTCGGGACGGCAACCGTCGTGCTGATGCCGCGGACTGCCGCCCAGCGTCTGCGGCGCACTGGGCGTGGCGCCATCGTCGTCGGGTTGGGTGAGATGGGGCGACTGGCGGCGGACAATGTCACCGAGGCCGTGCGCAGCGGCGTGCTGAGCTACCTGTTGCACGCGTCGAACCGTTACAGCGAGGAGTGCGTCCAGCAGGATGGCGTCGTCGCCGACGGCGGGCCGCTGCCGCTGCGTCTGGCGAGCGTGCTGATCGGCACGAATTCTGCTTCGCAACTGGAGGTCGGCGAGGCCGTTCGGGCCATCGTGCTCGGGGTGCTGCATGCCAACCGCGACTTTGCGCTGAACGCGCCCGGGGGACGGAATGCCCGGGCCTATGTCGCGGGTCTGGAACTGGTGGAACTGTACCTAGACACGGCGATTGCAGCGGCCCGAGCGGTCAGCGAACTCGAAGCGACTTTGGGTCGCGAACTGGAACGGCTCGGCGCTCGGCTTGAGGTGGCCGCGGAACTGTCCCGCGGCGACGGATCGCGCCACCGTCTCGATGTGATGCCGTTTGCCGACTACTGGCCGCGTCTGACGGTGACCGACGCCGATCGCGACGAGCTGGGGTGCGGACCGGAGTGCTACACGCCGCGCTGGCGTAATCCGATTCCGCCGGATGCGATGCGCCGCCTGCTCGGGTTGTACGGGATTGGCGATCGGGGAGGACAGCCCGAACTGTCCGGTCTACCGTTCGGTCTCGACCAGGCACCGACCGTGTCGTTCGCCGAACGTCTGCGCTATGCCTATCTGGGTGAGCGAGCCCGCGCCGAGGTTATCGTGCAGCAACGCCAGCCCGGGCTGATCGAAAAGCTGGTCCGCGATGCATTGACCGGCCCGGCCAGCACCGTCTACGTCGCCCGCAGCGGGTTCGGTGCGACGCTGTTTCCGATGCTGGTGCCGCTCGAACTCAAGGCCTCTCTGCGGCGCGCGCCCAATCTGATCCTGATGGTCGACGAGGCGACCGCGAATCTGCCGTGGGAAATGCTGGAGGTGGACGGCACCCCGTGGGTGACCGAGACACAGGTCGTCAGGCAGTTTCTGACGGCCCGCTTCCGGCGCGAAGTGATTCGTGCCGAGAAACTGACCGCGTTGGTGATCTCCAACCCCAGTACCGAGGGCTACCATGCGCAGTTCGGCGGCCCCGGCTGGAAGCCGGAAATCGGCGTGGACGGTCAGCCCCTACCCGACCGACTGCCTGAACTGAAGGGGGCGGTCCGCGAAGGCGAGGTCATCGCCGGAGCGCTGGAGGCAGCCGGCTATGCGGTCGAAGCAGTACCGCCCGACTCCCGAGCGGCTGAGGTTTTCGCGAAGCTGTTGGCCGAACCCTATCGGGTGCTCGTCGTGGATGCCCATGGTGTGTTCGGAAAGCGGGCCGCGGATGGCACTTACCGCAGCGGCGTCGTGTTGTCGGACGGACTGCTGCTGTCCGCCGCCGAGATCGGTTTGATGGCAACGGTGCCGGATCTGGTGTTCCTGAACTGTTGCCATCTGGCACGGGCCGGGGTTGGCGAGGGTGGCAACCGGCTCGCGGCGGGTCTGGCCCGCGAACTGATCGAGATGGGCGTTCGCGGCGTAGTGGCTGCCGGTTGGGAAGTGCGGGACGATGCCGCGCGTACCTTTGCCGAGACCTTTTTTCAACAGATGGTGGGGCGCGGATTGTCCTTTGGTCGAGCCTTGTCTGAGGCTCGCCGGACTACATTCCAACTGCACGCCGATTGCAATACCTGGGGCGCCTATCAGGCGTATGGCGATCCGGAGTTCCGGCTCGCCACGGTCTCGACCGAGGCCTCGGACATGGACCGGCTGGTTACGCCCGAGCAATTGCTGGACTGGCTGGCGCAGCGCCGCGTCGAGGCGGGAGTAGGCGAAGGCAAGGGCACGGACTTCCGCAGCATCAAGCGGCGCGTGACGAATCGCTTGCGCAAGGTCCCGGAGCCCTGGAAAGCGCGTGCGGATGTGCTGGAAGCCTGCGCCCGGCTCTATGCGGAGTACCTGCCGGAGGGATCGGAGGCCGCACGGCTGGCTTTCCAGGCAGCACTGGCCGAAGACTCGTCGAAGGCGCCGGCGTCGATCTCGGCTATCGAACAGTTGATCAACCTCGAGGCGCGTGAAGGGGAATGGCGGAGCATGCCCGGTTCGAATCAGGATCTCGACGCAGCCCAGCGGCTCGCCCGCAGTGCCGTCAAGCGCATTACAGCCCTGGAGGATCTTACATCCGGCGCCGCGGTGCCCCTCAACGTCGAGCGGCAGTCTATCTTCGGCAGTGCGTACAAGCAGGCTGCCGCCGTCGCCTTGCGGGCGGGGCATGGCTGGGAAGCAATTGAAGCCAGCCTGAAAAACGCTCGGGAGGCCTATGCCCGTGGTGAAGGCGACCCGTCCGTGCCGGGTTGGAATCCCTACGCCTGCCTCAACCGCCTGCAACTCGATGCGGTGCTCGGTGCCCCTGCGGACGCTGCGTGTCGAGTCGCGCTGGCCCGGTGCGAGCGTGCGGCCCGGAGCCGTTTCGCCGCGACCTACGATTTCTTCGATGGCGTCATGGCGGCGGACACGGCAGTCACCGAGTGGTTGTTCGACCGGAAGCCGCCGCGCTCGGAGCGCGCGCAGGATGAGGATGCGGATCGATTGCTCGCCGTTTATCGGGGTGCGTTTAAGGATCTGTCGGCCTCGGGACGTCAGCTCGATTCGGTCGTAACGCAGCTTCAGCTTTTGGCTGAGTTCCTGGAGGCACGGGGCGAAAAGGTGGAAAAGGGCGATCGTGCGCGCAGTGCCGTGCTACGCCGTTTGGCCGCCCAACTCGGCGGAATGGCCGACCCCGGCCACGGGGCGTCAGCGGAGGCCGTGCCGGTCCCGGATCGCTCAGGGGAGGCAGCGAACGACGCACCGCCGGACGGCGAGGAGCCAGGGCGGTAAGCATCCGGGTACCGCCTTCCACCGTCGTCTTCCCTACGGTGCCGTACGCGAACCGGTAGCCTGGCTGCCTCGATCCTGTCGGACCGCGTTCATGGTCGGGCCGGCGATCGGTCGGGCAGGCCCAATTGCAACAGGGCGCGTGTCTGTTCCAGGATGCGCGACTTGACTTCGGTATCGAGTCGCTCCAGCCAGCGATGGGGTATGGCTGCGGCACCGTAGTGGGCCCCGGCCAGCATGCCCGCCAAGGCGCCCACGGTGCCGGCGGCCTGGCCGCGGTTCACGGCGCCCATGACGCACGATTCGAAAGAGTCCGTCGTGAAGACGAAGTGACAAACCGTTTGAAATGTTTCGACGACGTAGCCACCGGCGCGACCCGGATACGGGTCGAAGCGGAACGCGGGATGGGCTGCAACGAGCCGGCTCGCGATCGCTTGGCACGCAGCCAGGCCCTGGCCGTGAAGCAGTGCGAGGGCCATCAGGGCGACCGCCTGGGTCGCGGCGTCGGAATAGGGGTTGTTGTGCGTGATGTGGCTTTGCTGGAGCGTCTGCGCCATCAGCCTTGACTCGTCGTCCAGGTTCAGCAGGACCAATGGCAGATTGCGGACGCAGGCCGCGCTGCCGGCATCGCGCGCGTTCACCGGGCCGGTCACAGTGCCATGCAGCAGGTAGCGGGTGATGCCGCGGCGGCAGGCGCGGCCGACATCGACCGGGCGCGCCCGAAACCAGTCCACGAAGCCGTCGGCCACGGACTTCAGATCCCATCCGCCGTGTGCGATCAGGGCATGGGCCAGCGCCAGCGACATTTCGGTCGCATCCGTCACCTGACCCGGTTTCAGTTCCAGCCAACCGCCACCGATCATGCGGTCGTGAATGCCATGCCGCTCGCGGATTTCCTCCGGTGTCAGATACTCGACGGTTGCCCCTAGGGCGTCGCCGACGGCCAGGCCGAGGTAGGCGCCCAGCGCTCGACGTCGCAGGGGTAGATCAATTTCGGGCATCGGCTGCTCCGGGGTCGGGTGGGCGTGTGGGCCGGCCCTGCGGGCCAGATGTCTTTCTGTTCCGTCGGATGCGGCCGCACCGGGCTTCGGACCGTCGTCGCATCAGGTTCGGCGCGCGGGAGTCAAGCCGCGAACGGGGCCAGCAATCGCGCTTCGACCGCCGCGATCGTCGCGTCTGTGGATACGTGGTGAATCACCTGCCAGCCGCGTTGCGCGCCGGCCACCACGTTCTCGTGGAGGTCGTCGATATACAGAATCTCGCCTCCGCGGCAGCCGGTGGACCTCTCTGCGGCTTCGTAGATGGCCGGGTGCGGCTTCATCGCTCCGAGTTCGTAGGACAGGAAGTATCCGTCGAAATGGGCGAAGAACGGAAAGCGGGCTCGAATCTGCGTGACGGCCCAGTCGTTGGTGTTGGAAAAGATCCAGCTGCGAATCCCTGCCGCTCGAAGGCGGGAGTGCAGGGCGACCATGTCCGTGATCTCGGAAAAGATATCGCTGAACGCCAGGCGAAAGGTCTCGCTGTCGCTTCGATAGCCTATGCCCTGTTGAACCTCTTCGAAGAACCGGTCACTCGTAATGTGCCCGTGTTCGTACCGTCGCATGACATCCGTCGAGGCGATGAAGCGTGCGATTTCATCGGGTGTCGCGCGGGCATCCGCCGCGATGCGCTGCAAGGCGTCCTGCCAGTCGAAGTCGACGAGAACCTTGCCGAGGTCGAACAGAACGATCGTCGGTCGGATCATCGCTTACTGAATCTCCACTGACCTGATGGTTGTGACGTCCGCGTATTGTAGCGTGCGGGCGGCGTTTCCTTCCCGATGCTCGCACGCTGCAGTGGCTGGTGACTCGGCGACGCGTCGGCGGCGCGGGGAATTTTTTCGGCGCGGGGACTTGAAAAGCCGACCCGCGTGCATATATTGTTAGCAGCACTCGGTGGTGAGTGCTAATCACAGCTTTCACTACGGCACCGTCAATCAACTCAACCCTCAACTCAGGGAGTCATTATGAAGATTCGTCCTTTGCATGATCGCATCGTCGTCAAGCGCCTCGAGGAAGAGAAGACTACGCCGGGCGGGATCGTGATCCCGGACACCGCGAAGGAAAAGCCGATTCAGGGTGAAGTCATTGCGGTCGGCAACGGCAAGTTGCTCGACAGCGGCGAAAAGCGCGCCCTGGACGTCAAGGTCGGCGACAAGGTTCTGTTCGGCAAGTACTCCGGCACCGAAGTCAAGATCGACGGCATCGACTACCTGATGCTGCGCGAAGACGACGTCATGGGCGTCCTCGAAGCTTGATCTCGAAATTTGCTTGAACCCCGAACCAACGGAGGAAATGACTGATGGCAGCAAAAGAAGTCCGCTTTTCAGATGACGCGCGCCAGCGGATGCTGGCCGGTGTGAATGTCCTGGCCGACGCCGTGAAGCAGACACTCGGCCCCAAGGGTCGTAATGTCGTGCTCGAGAAGAGCTTCGGCGCCCCGGTCGTCACGAAGGACGGCGTCTCGGTTGCGAAGGAAATCGAACTGAAAGACAAGTTCGAGAACATGGGCGCGCAGATGGTCAAGGAAGTGGCGTCCAAGACGTCCGACGTCGCCGGTGACGGCACCACGACCGCGACCGTGCTGGCCCAGGCCATCGTTCGCGAGGGCTTGAAGTCGGTCGCAGCCGGCGCAAACCCGATGGACATCAAGCGCGGTATCGATCAAGCGGTCTCCGTGGTCGTCGAAGAATTGAAGAAGATGTCGAAGCCCTGCACCGACAGCAAGGCGATTGCCCAGGTCGGAACGATTTCGGCCAATTCCGACGACTCGATCGGCAAGATCATCGCCGACGCGATGGACAAAGTCGGCAAGGAAGGCGTCATCACGGTTGAAGAAGGCTCCGGTCTCGACAACGAACTGGATGTCGTTGAGGGTATGCAGTTCGACCGCGGCTACCTGTCGCCGTACTTCATCAACCAGCAGGAGACGATGAGCGCGGAACTTGAAGATCCGTTCATCCTGCTGCACGACAAGAAGGTTTCGAATATTCGTGACCTGCTGCCGGTGCTGGAAAAGGTTGCGAAGTCCGGCCGCTCGCTGCTGATCGTGGCCGAGGATGTCGAGGGTGAAGCCCTTGCCACGCTCGTCGTGAACAATATGCGCGGCATCATCAAGGTCTGTGCCGTCAAGGCGCCGGGCTTCGGTGACCGCCGCAAGGCCATGCTGGAAGACATCGCCGTGCTGACCGGCGGCCGCGTGATCTCCGAAGAACTGGGCCTGAGCCTCGAGAAGCTGGAACTGAGCGATCTCGGCAGTGCGAAGAAGGTCCAGATCAACAAGGAAAACACGACGATCGTCGATGGCGCCGGCAAGGTCGACGGCATCAAGGCGCGCGTCGAGCAGATCCGTCGTCAGATCGAAGAGACCAGCAGCGATTACGACCGCGAGAAGCTGCAGGAGCGCGTCGCCAAACTGGCGGGCGGTGTTGCAGTAATCAAGGTCGGTGCAGCCACCGAAGTTGAGATGAAGGAAAAGAAGGCCCGTGTCGAAGACGCGCTGCATGCGACCCGTGCTGCCGTCGAGGAAGGCATCGTGGCCGGCGGTGGTGTCGCGCTGATCCGCGCGCAGTCCGTGCTGAAGGATCTGCAGGGCAAGAACCACGACCAGACGGTCGGCGTCGCAATCCTGCGTCGTGCGGTCGAAGAGCCGCTGCGTCAGATCGTGTCGAACGCCGGCGATGAGCCCTCGGTCATCCTGGCCAAGGTCCAGGACGGTCAGGGCACGTTCGGCTACAACGCCGCATCGGGTGAGTATGGCGACATGATCGAGATGGGTATTCTCGATCCGACCAAGGTGACGCGTTCCGCACTGCAGAATGCCTCGTCGATCGCCGGCCTGATGCTGACGACCGAAGCCATGGTCGCGGAACTCCCGAAGAAGGAGAAGCCGATGCCTGGCGGTCCCGGCATGGATGACATGATGTAATCCATCCGTCCATCGGATCGGAAGCAGGAAAGGCTCCGCCGGCGACGGCGGGGCCTTTCTTTTTTCGGGCATCCCATCGACTCATGGTGCTGTGCGCATGCTGAGCTATCGACACGGCTTTCACGCCGGGAATGCGGCCGACGTGTTCAAGCACGTCGTGCTGGCCGAATTGATCGTTGCGCTGCAGCGCAAGGACGGCGCCTTCTGCTATCTGGACACGCACGCCGGCGCGGGTCGCTATGACCTGACCTCGGCCATGGCGCGAAAAAACGCGGAGTTCCGCCAGGGCATTGCTCGAGTCTGGGGAGCGGCCGACGCCCCACCGGCCGTCCGGCGCTATCTCGACGCCGTGCGGGCGATCAATGACGGCGATGAGTTGCGGCACTATCCCGGCTCGCCGCTACTCGTCCGGCAGTGGGCGCGGCCGGCGGATCGACTGGTGTTGTGTGAGCTGCATTCCACCGAGATCGACGTCCTGCGCGCTCAGTTCACCGGCGACCGGCAGGCTGGAGTCCATCATCTGGACGGCTATCAGGGACTGAAGGCTTTCCTCCCGCCGCGCGAGCGGCGGGGCCTGGTACTATGCGATCCCGCCTTCGAGTTGAAGGGAGAGCGGGAGCGGGTCGTCGACGCGATCCACGCAGCCTGGCTCCGCTGGCCGACCGGGCAGTACGCGATCTGGCATCCAATACAGGACCGGAAAGCCACGGAACGGTTCTACCGCGCTCTCCAAGTCTCGGGCATCCGCAAAGTGTTGCGCACGGAACTGTGCACGGCGGAGGCCGGAACCGACCGGAAACTCCTCGGCAGCGGTTTGCTGATCATCAACCCACCATGGCAGTTGGACGAGCAACTGGCTTCGATCCTGCCGTGGCTGTGGTCACTACTGAGCCCCGGACGGCACGGACAGTGGTTCGTCGACTGGCTATTACCCGAATAATAACAAGGCGGAAGCGATAGTCGAGCCGCTGGAAACGGCAAGAGTCCGTTTCCGTGTGGCAAGGGCTGAGTCCTCTTTCTTGACATTTTCGTGAATGCTATGCTCGGGCCGTAGGATTTCTACGGAGCCAGCCTCCCATGGCTGTGTAACCGGGAATCCCTCCCTAACGAAACCCACAGGAGGCTGTGCATATGGCATCCGATTGTCCTGCTGGAGCTTTGGTTACGGACGTCAACGTCCGTGAGCATTTCAGGGATTCGATACATTCGGCCTTGTTGAACCAGAAGGTGGACGCGGCAGAAGACACCGTTTTCTATGTCGTTAACCTGCTGGCTTACTACACCCATGCTGAAAACCTGTTCACCCGAACCCCTGACGGCGTCGATCTCAAGCCGCTAGCCCTGATTTACGCCGAGGCCGTTGCAGCGACATCGGCGGAGCAGCGTCAGATCGCTTTGAAGCGGCTCGGTGATGTCGCGCTGCTGATTTCCGGTCTGTTCTCTTCCAGCCTCAACCGGAAGGTCGTCGATGTCGATTACTACATCGCGATGGGCGGGAGTGCCTACGGTTTTCTGTGCGACATCAGTCGTGGAACGGTGCGCGGGCGGGCTTTATCCGGGATTTTCGGGGAGCTGTCCGACAAGTTCCCGAGCTTCGTCGACGTGCTGGCCGAAGTCGGCGAGAACTCGCGGCTGAGCTCCGACACCGACATCATGCGGCTATACGAGATCTGGATACGCACCGGAAGCCGGCGCGCGGCCGAGCGTCTGCGCAAAATGGGCATCGAGCCGGTCGCCGGCTCAAGCCCACGCTGCACCAACTGAACGGGGTCGGTGCCATGCGCTTGAATGTCCTGCAGCAAATGCTGGAAGGTCTGTACCACGTGGAGGTCGAGCACGCGGTCGAGGACTTCGTGATCACCGACCCCGACATCGCGCGCCGGCTCGATGAGAGCCTGACTCCGCGCGAGAACCGGGAGAAGCTACTGGTCTCGCAGGATGGTGACGAGGTGCGACTCGCATTGTATCTCGACAGCGGTATTCTCGGCTGTCTGGAGGAAGATTGTCCGCTCGACGAACTGCACCGCGACAACTTCGAGGACTTTCTGCTGGCACTGGAGGGCGTCAGCCATTTCCTCTACATGAGCTGGAATGCGAGCCGCGATCGCGGCGTGACCTTGCTCGAACTCGAACTGCAGGCCGAGGTCGACAAATACGTGATGGCGTCCTCACTGTTCTCGCGCCAGCGCAAGACCCGTTCGTCCGAGCGCGTCTGGCGTTGCCTGTTTGATTCACCGGTGTTCGATCAGGCCCTCGACGGCGAGTCCCGTACCCGCTACGCGGATGCCAGCCACTATGCGGGCCGGTTCTGTTTCAACCTGGAGAACAGTTACCTGAAACAGCGCCGCGAGGCCGAAATGGTGACTGAACTGCGAAAGTTCTATCGCCTGAGTCAGGCGGGGAAGATCAGCCACATCCATTCGGTGATGGCTTGACGCCGTCGTCCTGCGGCCGGGATGAGGTCGGCTACTTCTTACCGCCGCCCTTTTGGCTCTCCCCGGGAATCTCGGGGAAGCAGCGAGTCTGCGACAATGCTTTGGATTCCTTCAGCAGGTCCCGCAGCCGCTTAGATTCGGGGGGGTCGCGGAACTCACCGCCTTTCTCCCCGGGCGTCGAGAACATGTAGGTGAAGGTCAGCGACTGACTGAACTCTTCGTAGGACATCTTCGACGCGATCGTGTCGGCGGCACAGGTGCAGTGGTACAGGTTGTCGTAGTTCTGTCCGCCGTGTTCGAGCATGCATTGCAGTACATACTCGACGCGTGCGAGGGTCGGGAAATCGTTCACCGTTCGATCGGCGCCGACTGCTGCGGGTGCCTGGATCGTCGTCCCGGGTGCGGCTTCGCCGGGAGGGGGCGCTTCCTGTTTGCAGCCGGTGGCTGCCAGGGTCAAAAACAGTAGGGGATAAGCGCATCCGGCGTGCCAGTTTTTCATGGGTCTAGGAAATGTTCCGGGTTAGTGGCGAGCGGTGGTGTCAATACTGTCGGAGCAAAACCTCGTGGCGGCTCGCTCGGACGGGAAGGTGAAGCGGTTTAGTTCTCGACGGCGAAATCGACGATTGCCTTGAGTTGGTCGTTCATCCTGAGCGCGAACTCATTCAGTTCCGGGCTGGCCGAGTCGGTGGGCAACAGGTGGGTCGTCACGAAGACCTTGCCTCCTTGCTGACGCACCGCGACATTACAGGGCATGTAGCGCACGGCTGCGGGTTCGATCTCGAGCATCACTCGGGCATGAGTCAAATTACAGAATTGCACCGTATCATAATCGGGAAACGGGATATGATCGCGTTCCCGGATCACGCTGCCGATCTTGTTGTGGCCCGTAATGCGGAAATTCCGCTCGGTGATCGCCAGTTTCAACTCGGCCATCACGTCGCCGTACGGCTTTGTGGTCGATGCTTCGTAATATCCTGGCGCCGGCTTGGGCGAGGGCGCCGTGCTGCAGCCGCCGAGCAGGGCAGACAAGCCGGCGAGAAGCCAGGGGTCAGGCTTGACCATCGGGGCATCGTCTCCATTTAATTCGCGAATTATAAAGCCGCGTGGCCAATCCGAGCATCTTGTCTCCCGATCGTTCGCAAATCACGGGAATCGTGCTGGCCGGAGGGCGCGCGCGGCGTCTGGGCGGCACGGACAAGGGGCTGATCGACTGTCGCGGCCGACCGCTGGTGGCCTATGCGGTGGCGTTGCTGCAGGCCGTGGCAGGATCGGTGGTAATCAACGCAAATCGCAATGCCGAGCGTTATGCGACCTTCGGATATCCGGTCATCCCCGATGCAACGGATGCCTTCGACGGGCCTCTGGCGGGTCTGCTGGCCGGTTTGGCTTACGCTCGCTCGGGTTATGTCCTGACGCTGCCGGTCGATGCCCCGCTCATGACTGAGGCTGTGCTACGACGGTTACCCGATGCGCTGGCGGCTCAGGAGGCCGACGTCTGCGTGCCTGCCGATGGAGCGCGGCTCCAACCGGTGTTCATGCTGGCGCGTCGCAGTCTGAAGTCAAGCCTGGAAGCTTACCTGGCCGACGGAGGTCGCAAAGTCGACGCCTGGCTGGCGGGACAGCGCCTTGCGATTGCCGATTGCAGTGACGTTCCAGCCGTTTTCGCGAACGTGAACGCGCCTGAAGACCTGGCAAGGGTGGAGCGCCTGATGCTGGAAGGCGACCCGTTTCCACCAGCTTAGGCGGTGTCATTCCCCTTGCTTTCGAAATCTGAGACTTGCACTGCGCGCCCGCTTGCGGTATACGATCGCAATTCCCTCCGTTGCGGCAGACGAAGTCGCCCGATGCCGGCGCGACAGCCGCCAAGCTAGCGACCTACCCACCCACTAGGCGAACGCCGCTCCCTGCTTCATTCTCCCCATGGGTTTAGGGAGGCCAGAGGTGCCGAACGAGGGCGAAAACACGTGCTTCCGACGGTGTTTTAGTGGCTGCCATGCGGCCTGACGGTCTGTCACCTCTCTGATTCCTCTTACTTTGTTCTAACTTTCCTCATTTCATGCAATCGACCGATACCCCATTCTCCTTTTCTGATCTCGATATTGCCGCGCCGATCCTGCAGGCAGTCCACGAAGTAGGTTACGAAACGCCGTCGCCTATCCAGGCAGCGAGCATTCCTTATCTGCTGGCCGGCCACGACCTGCTCGGTCAGGCGCAGACTGGTACGGGCAAGACGGCCGCGTTTGCGCTGCCCATCCTGAACGCGATCGACTTGTCGCGCCGCGAGCCGCAGGCGCTGGTGTTGGCACCGACACGCGAGTTGGCCTTGCAGGTCGCCGAAGCGTTCCAGAGTTATGCCCGCCATCTTCCCGACTTCCATATCCTGCCGATCTACGGCGGCCAGGGCATGGACACGCAGTTGCGCCAGCTCCGGCGCGGCGTACATGTCATCGTCGGCACGCCCGGGCGCGTGATGGACCATCTGCGACGGGAGACCCTGGATCTGTCGGGGTTGCGGACGCTCGTACTCGACGAGGCGGACGAGATGCTGAAGATGGGGTTCATCGATGACGTTGAATGGATCCTCGATCACACCCCGCCCGAGCGACAGATCGCGCTATTCTCGGCGACGATGCCGGAAGCGATCCGCAAAGTCGCAAAACGCCATCTGCGCGAGCCTAAGGAAGCGAAGATCGAGGCCAAGACGGCGACTGTCGAAGCCATCTCGCAGCGCTACTGGCTCGGCTCCAGCGCCCACAAACTCGACGCACTGACACGCATCCTCGAAGTCGAGGACTTCGACGGCATGCTGATCTTCGTGCGGACCAAGCTGGCAACGGAAGAACTGGCCGAGAAGCTCGAAGCCCGCGGTTATTCCGCTGCCGCCCTCAACGGGGACATGAGCCAGGCGCTCCGCGAGAAAGCGGTCGATCGGCTCAAGAAGAAGACGCTGGACATCCTGGTGGCCACCGATGTCGCTGCGCGAGGGCTCGACGTCGACCGCATCAGCCACGTCGTGAATTACGACATCCCCTACGATACCGAGGCCTACGTGCATCGGATCGGCCGGACTGGTCGTGCCGGGCGCAAGGGCGAGGCCATCCTGTTCGTCGCCCCGCGCGAAAAGCGCATGCTGGGTGCGATCGAGCGCGCGACCCGCCAACGCATCAAGGAGATGCGCTTGCCGACGCATCAGGATATTGCCGAACGCCGCGTGGAACAGTTCAAGGAACTGGTCATGAGCACGCTGGAAGAAGAGGAACTGAGTTTCTACCGGCAACTGGTCCAGGAGATCGGTCGGGAGCAGAAGCTCTCGCCGACCGACATCGCCGCCGCGCTGACCTACCTCGCGCAGAAGGACCGACCGCTGGTGCCGGCGGAGGGGCCGGACCTTTCCGAGATGCGCCAGGAGCGCCGTGAATGGCGTGAAGACCGCGGTCGCGCCGACACGGGTCCCAAGAAACGCGGTGCGCGCGAACGCGGTTTCGACGATGGCGGCACACTGTACCGTATCGAGGTGGGTCGCAATGACGGGGTCGCACCCAAGGATATCGTCGGTGCCATCGCCAACGAAGCCGGAATCCCCGGCAAGGCCATCGGCCACATCAAGCTCTACGACGACTTCAGCACCGTCAGCCTGCCGGCCGACATGCCTAAGGAGTCGCTGCGACGCCTCGAAAAGACCTGGATTCTCGGCAAGCAGATCCGCATCCGTCTGTGGCAGGATGGCGCTGCGCCGCGCTCCCTGGACGAACGCCCGATGAAGAGGAAGAGCTACCCGCGGAAGAACGGGTAGCTTCGATTAACGCGTCGGTAGGGGCGCCGAGTCGGGGTCTCAGCCCAGCCTTCGGTTCCCGTTGCCGTCAAATCGGCTCAGCTGTTTGCCGTCGAGGCAGACGGACGCCGGCTGTCCGTTCTCGAAGCACGGCGAACCGTCGACGCGGGCGATGAAGATCGCCCGCGTGTCGCCATGCGCGAGACCGCTAAAGGAGAAATGCACCAGCGTTTCGTGACCGAGGTATTCGGTCTGGACGATCGTCCCAGGAAGACCCGGTGCCTGCGGATCCCGGTTGATGGCCACGTGTTCAGGGCGAATGCCCGCGGTGTGGCAATCCTGGTCGCCGGTCAACGCGGTTAGCCACTCCATGCCTGAGGGGCCGCCGGCCGCAGCGGCACGCTCGGCCGCCTGCAGCAGCGTAACGCTCGGGATCAGGTTCATCGGCGGGGTGCCGATGAAGCCCGCGACGAAAACATTGGCCGGCGTGTCGTAGAGGGCTTGAGGCGAGCCTGACTGTTGCAGATGGCCGCGCGACAGCACGGCGATGCGCTGGCCCATCGTCATCGCTTCTACCTGGTCGTGCGTCACGTAGATCATCGTCGTGCCGGTACGACGCTGCAGGTCGACGATTTCGCCCCGAACCTGGGTGCGCAGTTGCGCATCCAGGTTCGACAATGGCTCGTCGAGCAGAAACACGGTCGGTTCCCGTACCAGCGCCCGGCCCATGGCCACGCGTTGGCGCTGCCCCCCCGAAAGTTGCTTCGGCAGGCGATCGAGCAGGTCGCCCAGTGCCAGCAGTTCGGTTGCCCACGCGACACGGCGGCGGATCTCCGCCTGGGGGAGCTTGCGCATCTGCAGCGGGAAGCCCAGGTTGGCGCGCACGGTCATTGTCGGATACAGCGCGTAATCCTGGAACACCATTGCTACATTGCGGGCCTGCGGGGTCCAGTCGTCGACGATGTCCCGGCCGATGCGCACATGCCCTGATGAGGGTTGTTCCAGTCCGGCGACCAGCCGCAGCAACGTGGACTTGCCGCAGCCGGACGGCCCGACGAAGACGACGAGCTCGCCGTCCCTGATCGCCAGATCGAACTCGACCAGCGCCTGGTAACCATTCGGATAGGTTTTGCCGACTTGCTCGAATGCAACACTGGCCATCGAGCCGGATCAGTTGAAGAAGTTCTCGAAGCCGATCAGGTCGAGGACGGGCTGAATGATCGGGTCCGCCGCGAAGCGCTTCTGGATCGCGTGATCAGCGAGATGGTCGGCGATGGCGATGAGGATCATCGCCTGGTTCAGACACAGATGGACGTAGGCCACTTCGCCGGTGCCGGGAATCACGGCGTCGTAGAAGCCGAAGTCGCCATAGATCGCGTAGCGCTCGGCCAGACGGCGCAGGTTGCGAGTCGCGGCTTCGGGTTCGGTCAGCAGCGCCAGTGCGGCCGCGTGCGGACTCACGGCCCCCTCGGGGTAGCCGTGCGAGCCCAGGACGCGCACCCCGTATTCGCCGTATCCGTTGGAGCCCGGTGTCGAACTCGGGGACATCCCCCAAACCGGGTAACCGAGTTCTTCGAGTGCATACCGGCGCTGGATCTCGGTATGGATCGCGCCATTCCGTCCGAGACTCTCGGCCGCGTGCTGTTTCTCGTCGAGGACCAGGGTAGGCATCAAGGCCTCGAACAGACTGCCGCCCCAGGAGGGCACGTAGCGCAGCCCCTTCCATTCATACACGCCGCCGGTCCAGGTGAAACCGTGGTCGACCTTTTCCTTACGGTCCAGCGGTACTTGGGTCTGCCAGCCGGCGTCGGGAGGAAAGGTGCGCATCATCGCGAACCAGTGCTCCCGCGGTACGGTCCCCCGGCCGATTGCGATCAGGCTGCCGATGCGCGATTCGGCGAACAGCGTGCCGTAGTGATCGGACGAGCGCTGGCTGGTGTCCACCGAATAACCCAGCGTCATCAGTTTGGCCGCTTCGTCGTAGAAGAAACGGTAATCGCCCTGGTCGATGATCCGGTTGCAGCGCTCGGCGAGGCTGGGGAACGTCTGCCGCGTCACCATGAGTCCCGCGGTCAGCCACGAAGAGTCGACGAAGGACAGAAAACTGCTGGTGGGTTGCAGGCGGGTCGTATTGTAGTAGTTGTAGAAAAAGCCATGCGCGGTGTCGAGCTTCGCCAGCGTGTTCAGGGTCGTTTCCAGCCGCTGCACCGCTTGCGCCTCGTCGATCAGCTTCAGTTCGTAGGCGGCGATGACCGCGAGCAGACGGAAGCCGATGTTGGTCGTACTGGTATAGTCGCCGATGCCGGGCTGATCGGCCTGGGTCTTCGCATACTGAACCCGATCGAGGGGCAAACCGTGTTCCCGGTCGGCCAACGCATCGAGTCCCCGCCAGGTGTCACTCGCAACGCGGCGCAGAAACTCGATGTCGTCCGCCGGTAGGTCGGAGGCATCGATGATACTGTGCTCGGGCCAGCCATTGAGGCGCCACTGTAGCGGTGGCTCGGCCGGGGCCGCAGCCGGTGTCGCTTCGCCGCCCCCGGCCAGATTGTCGCCCGGGGCACCAAGCTGCACCAACTGGAGGTCGTCGATCAGATACGCGCCGCGGCGGACCGGTGTCTTGCGTTCATCCAGGCCGAACAACAGGTAAGCCATTGGGCGCCATTCCTTCAAGCCTTTCAGCTTCTTCAGCGGGATTACGATCTGCTGCCAGTCCGCACCGACGTTCGGGATGGCATAGCTGGCCTCTTCCCACGCTCCCGCGGTCTTCGGTGCGGCCCGTCGGAACTTGACCGTCAACCTGGGGCTGAAGCCCTCGCCGTCGTCGCCCTTGATCCAGAAGCTCAGTTGATCGTAGGCTGATAGATCGAGCCCCATCAGATTCTGGCCCAGGCTGTACTCCTGCTCGGGTGTACCGCCCTTCGAGGGTTCCTCCGGCAGGCGGTAGCTCAGGCGCAGCGCCTGTCCTCCGCGGTCCGATGCAGTCAGTTCGTAGCGAAACCCGAATTCCGATTCGGGCGGGTCCCGCTGCCAGTCGACGGCGATTGGCCGCCCGCCGGGTTGCTCGAAATCGGCCAGCACCAACTGCTTGACCGGTGTCTGTTCGGCAGCGGAGACGGAACCGGCGGGCCAATGTGCAGCAGTCAGGCTGAGAAGTATCAGGATGAGCGGACGGACCATGTTATCGGTGGAGCGAGTGGTGTGATCGTTTCGAGGGATGGAGGCTTGCGGAGAAACGGCCGTTTCTCCGCGCCGAGTCGATGCATAACGCAATGATATCAGGCTTCGCAAGCGTGACAGCTGAGCGAGGTCGGCGCTCGGCCCGCCTCCACCCCTGGCCGAAAGTATGGAGACGGTACCGTAGGCGGCTCGCGATCGTCATCGCATTCATGCTGGCTTCCTGCGGGGGCGATGATCGCCAGACCCTCACGCGTCTCAAGGTGTGGGCGATGGGTGCCGAGGCGGAGGCACTGGCCTCGCTGGTGCCCGGATTCGAGCACGGTCATCCGGGCATCCGTGTCGAGATTCATGGGATACCCTGGAGCGTGGCCCACGAGAAGCTCCTGACGGCCCATGTCGGCGACGCCATGCCGGATCTGTTCCAGTTGGGCAACACCTGGATTGCCGAACTGGCCGAGATTGGCGCGCTTGACGATCTATCCGACCGCTTCGCCGGTCAGGGCGATGCGGGCGATTTTTTCCCCGGCGCTCTGGCCGCGAACCGCTACCGCGAGGGCCTGTACGGGCTTCCGTGGTATGTCGACACGCGCCTGTTGTTCTATCGCGCCGATCTCCTCGAAGCCGCCGGCATCCGGCAGGCACCGAGGACCTGGGTCGAATGGTCCTCGGTTATGTCGCGCCTGGCTGCGGCCGCAGAACCGGGTCGCTATGCCCTTGCGATGACCTACGATGAATGGCGATTCCCGGTCATCGTCGCACAGCAGCGCGGTGCGGCACTATTGCGGGAGGAGGGGCGCTTCGGGAACTTCAGGCATCCGCAATTCCGGGCGGCCTTTGCGCTGTTCCTCGATGCGTTCAGGCGCGGCTGGGCGCCGCCGATCGGCGAGGCGCAGCGTGGGAATCCGGCCCTGGAGTTCGTGCAGGGGCGCTTCGTATTCTTCGTTGGTGGGCCCTGGATGATCGGCGAGATCGGTCGTCGCCTGACAGTCGGTTGGGGCGGCCGCTGGGAGACCGCGCCGCTGCCGTCATGGGACGACGACTACCCCGGCGCCTCGCTGGCCGGAGGTTCCAGTCTTGCGCTCGCCGCGCACTCACCGCATCGCGAGGCCGCCCTGGACCTGATGCAGTATCTGACGCAGACCGAGCAACAACTGGCGCTGTATCGGCTGACCGGGGATCTGCCGTCGCGCCGCTCTGCCTGGAGCGATCCGTCGCTGGCCGACGATCGCCACGCCCAGCCCTTTCGGCGACAGCTGGAGCGCACCATGACCGTGCCGCAGGTGCCGGAATGGGAACGGATCGCCGCAAAGATTGGCTATTACGGTGAGTTGGCCGTGCGCGGACAGCTCACCGAGGACGCCGCGCTGCAGCGCCTGGATCGGGATGTCGACGCGATTCTGGAGAAGCGGCGCTGGCTGCTGGAGCGCCGGTGAGGACCCCGCTCTGGCCACCGGTCAATCCGGCGCTCGGCTTCGTGGCACCGGCGCTGTTGCTGATCGCGCTGTTCTTCGTGTTGCCGGTGGCCGCGGGTCTCGTGCTGAGCTTCACCGACTTCGACATCTACGCACTCGGCGACCTGGACCGCCTGCGCTGGATTGGTTTCGACAACTACCGCCGGTTGTGGAACGATCCCCTGGTCGACCGCGCGCTCGGCAACACGCTCTATTTCACGCTGGTCGGCGGGCCGCTGTCGGTGCTGTGTTCACTCGGGGCGGCGCTGCTGTTGACCCGGCCGGGATTGCCGGGCGTAGCCGTGTGGCGCATGGCGCTGTTCCTGCCGGTCGTCACGAGCCTGGTGGCCGTTGCGGTGGTCTGGCGCTATCTATATCACCCACTGTACGGAGCGTTGAATCACCTCATGGCCTGGGCCGGGTTCGAGCCCATTGACTGGCTCGGCGATGCGCGAACGGCGATGCCCGCCATCCTGATATTGGCCGTCTGGAAGAATTTCGGCTTCAACATGGTGATCTTCATCGCTGGCCTGCAGGGCATTCCCGCCCGGCTGTATGAGGCCGCAGCGCTGGACGGTGCCGGACGCTGGGCCCAGTTCCGCCATGTCACCCTGCCCATGCTGGCACCCACAATCGCGTTCGTGGCGATCGTGACCTTGATCGGGCATCTGCAGGTTTTTGCCGAGCCGTACGTAATGACGCAGGGCGGACCCGCCGACGCGACGCTCACCGTCGCCTTGCTGATGTATCGCGAGGGCTTTCGCTGGTGGAACCTGGGCTACGCATCGGCACTCGCCCTGATGCTGTTTGCGCTGATTCTGATCGGTACGGGGCTACAGGCCTGGCTCCGGCGGCGCGGGGCGCCTTCATGAGCGGTGCGCTGGCCCGCTGGGCCACGACCTTCGGGGTTGCGATGCTGGCCGGGCTGACGCTGTTTCCGCTGGCCTGGATGCTGTCCGTGTCGCTGATGTCGCCGCTCGAGGCCGCCGATCTGCCGCCCCATCTGCTCCCGCGAGCGCCGACCCTGATGCATTACCAAACCTTGTGGCAGCGCCTGGACCTCCCGCGTTATCTGGCGAACAGCCTGCTGCTCGCCGCGGCGACGACGTGTCTGTCGCTGCTGTTCAACACATTGGGCGGCTATGCTTTCGCGAAGCTCCGCTTCGCGGGCCGCGAGCGCCTGTTCCGGCTGCTGCTCGCGACGATGGTCATCCCGGCGCAGGTCGGCATGCTGCCGCTGTTCCTGATGCTGAAGCAATTCGGTCTGGTCAACACCTATGCCGGTGTGATCCTGCCGGGCATGGCCAGTGTGTTCGGGATCTTCATGATCCGGCAGTATGCACGCTCGATTCCGGACAGCCTGCTCGATGCCGCACGCATCGACGGGGCCGGCGAGTGGCGCATTTTCCGCTCGGTGGTGCTGCCGCTGTGTCGGCCCATACTGGTGACGCTGGCGCTGTTTTCGTTTCTCGGGTCGTGGAACGACTTCCTGTGGCCGCTGATCGTGCTCAGTGATGGCGATCGCTACACGCTGCCGGTCGCGCTGGCGAACCTGCTCGGGGAGCATGCTCAGGACACCGAACTGATGATGGCCGGCGCCGTCGTGACGACGCTGCCGGCGGTGCTGGTGTTCCTGTCGCTGCAACGCCATTACCTCGCCGGGCTGGCCACCGGCGCGTTGAAGGAATGAGGGGCGTGCTGCTGATTCGGAGCAAGGGCAGGGCACCGGGCGCGCGCTGCCTGTCGCCGGGTGCGACGCCCGGCCGGTGGCTGACGATCACGTTGGTCTTGTTCCTGTCCGCCTGCAGTACGGTCGAGTTTCTGTATAGCCAGGCCGACCGCTTGCTGAGCTATACGGTCAACCGCTACTTTGACCTGACCGAGTCGCAGCAACTCGTCCTCGATGATCGGGTCGCGGTGCTGATGGCCTGGCACCGCAGCGAGGAATTGCCCGACTACGTGCGCTTTCTGATGGATGCCAGGGTCCGGTTGGAACGGGGGTTGCGGAGCGACGACCTCGACTGGTTTGCCGAAGGGGTGTTACTGCGCTACCGGCGCCTGGCCGAGCGAGTCGGTGCCGACGCGGCGGTGCTGATGGCGAGTCTCGACGAGCGTCAACTGGAACACTGCCGCGCGGAGTTCGCCGCGCGAAACGAGGAGTGGGCTGCGGAATGGCATCTGCTCGATGCCCCGGCCGACCGCGCGGCATGGCGCAAGACACGGGTGCTCGATGTGGCCGAGGATTGGGTCGGCACGCTCGCCGAGCATCAGCGCGAGCGTATCGAGCGGGCAGTCGAGATGATCCCTGCCGATGGTGTCCGTCTGCGTTGGGAGGATCGCTTGCGCCGTCAACAGGGCTTTCTGACCCTGCTCGCAGCCCGGCGCGAAGGGGCATTCGCGGAGAGTTTCCGGGACTGGCTGGTGCATTGGGAGTGGGGTCGGTCGCCGGATTACCAGCGTTATCTGGATCGACTGAAACAGGAAGCCAGCGCCATGGTGCTCGATGTGGACCGCTCGTTGACGCCTGCGCAGCGTGCGCACCTTGCCGGGCGTGTGCAGGCTCTGATCGACCCGCTGGCAGCCCTTACGGCCCGATAGCGGGCGGAGACGTCAGGGGTACCCCATTGGTCAGTCCGGAGTCGCGCTCTCGTCCTGTTCCCGCCGCTGGGCCGCCAGCACATTGTTGATCTCATTGAGTTTGTCGAGCGCGACGCTGAGTTGACCGAGATCGGCGACCTCGAGCGTCAGATGCATGGAAACCGAGCGGTCGTTCGGGTTCGTCTGGGTTTCCGAGCGCATCACGTTGATGTGCTCCTGCGCCAGCACCTGGTATACATCCTTCAGCAAGCCCTTGCGGTCGAGGGCCTGGATCTCGACTTCCACCGGGAATACCTCGGGTTCGGCGCCCCAGGCGACGTCGATCAGGCGCTGGCGCTTCCATTGCGGCAGTCGCACGATGTTCGGACAGTCCTGGCGGTGGATCGCGATGCCCCGGGCGACGGTGATGTAGCCGGTGATCGGGTCCCCGGGCGCCGGATTGCAGCACAGCGCGAAATGGGTTACCAGGTTCCGGATGCCTTGTACCGTCACCTCTTCGCTGGTCACCGTCGCCGGCGCGCGGCGCGGCGCCGCCGGAACTGGAAGCGGCTGGATTTCCGGGATGCGGAGCGCCGCCGCGACCTGCGCCGGGTTGATGTCGCCGCGCCCGATCGCGAGCAGGACGTCGTCCGGGCGTGACAGGTGGAAATGGCGCGCCAGATCGCTCATGTCAACGTGCTTCAGGCCGAGCTTGTGCCGCTCACGATCCAGGATGGCGCGGCCCGCACGCAAATGCTTGTCATGGTCCTGTTGCTTGAACCAGGTCCGGATCTTGGAGCGGGCATGAGTCGTCTTGACGTAGCCGAGATGCGGGTCCAGCCAGCCCAGCGTGGGGCCGCCGTGTTTGGCCGTGATGATTTCGACCTTTTCGCCCGATTTCAGGGCGTAAGTCAGCGGCACGATGCGGCCGTCGACCTTGGCGCCGCGGCAACGATGCCCGACTTCGGTGTGGATGGCATACGCAAAATCGAGCGGCGTCGCGCCACGCCGCAAGCGGATGACCTGACCCTTGGGGGTCAGTACGAAGACCTCGTCCTTGAAGGCGTCGGCCCGGAAGTCTTCGAGCAGAGACTGGTCGTCCTCTTCGCTCTCCAGCAGGCGGCGCAAGGAGGTGATGCTGCGCTCGAAGGCAAGATCGGCCTTGCCGCCCTCCTTGTAGCGCCAGTGCGAGGCGACGCCGTACTCCGCGAAATCCTGCATTTGGGGCGTCCGGATCTGGATTTCCACCGGCCGGTCGTCCGGACCGATGACCACCGTATGCAGTGACTGGTAGCCGTTCTCCTTGGGGTTGGCGATGTAGTCGTCGAACTCCTTGGGGATGTGCCGCCAGCGATTGTGCGCGAGGCCGACCACCAGATAGCAGCTGGGCACGTCGTCGACGATCACCCGCACCGCGAGCAGATCGTATAGCTCGTTCAACGGCACCTGCTTGCGTTGCATTTTGCGCCAGATGCTGAAGATGTGTTTCGGTCGCCCGACTACCTTGGCCTTTATGTCGTTGGCTTTCAGTTCCGCCGACAAAAGCTCGATGAAGTGTTTGACGTAGGTTTCCCGTTCGGCCCGGTTGTTCGCCAGCGATTTCGCGAGCGTCCTGTAGTCGTCGGGATGCAGATAGCGGAACGCGAGGTCCTCGAGTTCCCACTTCAATTGTCCTATGCCGAGGCGACTGGCAAGCGGGGCGTAGATGTCCAGCGTCTCGCGGGCAATCACTTCGCGGTTGGCCCATTCCTGATACTTCAGGATCCGGAGCCGGTGGACACGATAGGCCAGTTTGATCAATACGGCCCGCACATCGTTGACGACGGCCAGCAGCATGCGCCGGATCAGCTCCGCCTGTTCCGGCTCCTGCGTCTGGTCGATCGTGTAGTCGCCGAAGGTGTTCAGCCAGTTGACCTTGTCGACCAGATCGGCGACCGCCGCGCCGAAGTCGGAGCGGATCTTTCCGGCCGGGTAGGTGTCGCGGAGGTAAGGATCGCTTAGCATCGCGGCGGCGACCGTCGTGGCATCGGCCCGGAGCATGCGCAGAATGTGAGCGACTTCCAGCCCTCGCGGCCGCACCTGACGGTCCTCGTCCCGAGCCTGCACGGCGAGGGCGAGCGCCTCGTCCAGATGCCGGAAATCGCCTCGGTTCATGCCCGAATGGAACAGTTCGCGCAGTTCGGCCAGCGGCTTCTCGGCGATATCGGATTGGTAAAGCGTGTGCTTCATCGCTTGACGGGCGTTTCGGTTCTCGGCGGAGAGCGCGCTGCATTCCTCGGCTGAGCGCAGCTGCGTGGTGGGAGCTCTCCGCATTTTAGCAAGTGCGGCCCGACTCGGTCGCAGCGCCGACCACGATTGCGAGCGCTGCTTGAGTCACGCAATAATCGAGCCGAGAACCTTATTTGTGGCTTTTGCCGAAGTCCCTCCAAAAAGGGGAATGGGTGCGGATTCCCAGTCACGGCGAAACAGACGGGCAGGCGCGATGACCAGCGAACGAATCACAGAATGGCTGCCAACTTGGCCGAATGGAACGCTGACGGCGGCCCCGACATCAGCGTCGCAGGGTCAACGATCGATCGTCGAGGCGACGGTGCTCGATACCTTCGACCGCCGCCTCTTCCGTCGAGGTCAGGTGTGCGTGCTGCAACGGACCGGGGAGGGTCGCGGGGAACTGCAGTTGTGGGCGGCCGGCGCATCGCGCGCGCGTCGCAGCGCAATCTGGGCGTCGACCGCGATGCCGCGTTTCGCATGGGACCTCGACGACACGGATCTGCGCTCGGAACTGACTGCAGTGATCGACGTGCGGGCACTGTTGCCGCAATGCCGCCTGCAGCGGGCGTTTCTGACAGTCCTGGACTTTCCGGAAGCCGTTCCCGATGCCGTCAGGCTGTTCCGCGTTCGCTCGACATGGATTCCGGAGGCCGGTCGTCCGCACCTGCTGGCGGAGCGTCTTGCCGTGTGTTGGGACGCGTCGAATGACAAGCTCGGCCGGCATTTCGTGAATGAACTCTTGGATAGCGGTCTCATTGCACCGACCACCGAGGACATCTGGCATGCGGCGCTCGCGGCGGCGGGTAAGTTGCCCCCGGCGGAAGCGTCCGGCAGTTTCCCCGGCCTCGCGCCGGAACTGCGGACCGACGTCGCGGCGCGTCGGGTCCTGGCCGCGTTGTTCGACACACTCACGGCGAATGAATCGGGCATTATCGGTGCGGTCGACTCGGAGTTTTTGCACGATTTTCGTGTTGCTGTCCGGCGCAGTCGCGTCGTGCTGGGGCAATTGAAGGGCGTTTTTCCCGAGCGGTCCGTCGCGCGCCATGTCCGCGACCTGGCGTGGCTGGGGGAGATCACCGGCCCGGCCCGCGATCTGGACGTTTATCTGTTGCACTTCGAGGATCTCCAGCAGCAGCTTCCGAGCGAATTGCGCGAAGACCTCGTGCCACTGCGCACCTTGTTGGCGCACGAGGCGGCGGCGGCCCAAGCCGCTCTGGTCAGGTCACTCGGCAGTGCACGGTATCGGCGCTTCAAGGCGGAATGGCCACAGTGGCTGGCGCGCAGTGCCCCGCGGCGGCCGACAGCGCCGAATGCGCTGGCGCCGATCGTTTCAGTCGCCGGACGCCGCATCTGGACCTTGTACCGTCGCGTGGCCAAAGCGGCCGGAACGGTGAACGAGACAACACCCTCGGAGCGCATTCACGAGCTCCGCAAAAGCTGCAAGAAGTTGCGCTACCTGCTGGAGGTGGTGCAACCCTTCCACGCCAAGGACCGTATGCGGCGGCCGATCAAGGCCCTGAAATTGCTTCAGGACCGTCTGGGAGCGTTCCAGGATGCCGAGGTGCAACGCGAGTATTTGCGCGGCTGGTTTGCCCAACTGCGGCAGGACGGCGAGATTTCATCGCCAACCCTGTTGGCGGTCGGTATGCTGTTCGGGCACTTCGAACAGCTGCAGGCCGCGCGGCGTGCGGAGATTCCCGAAGCGCTGAGGCATTTCGCCCGCAAAGAGGAACGGGCCCGATTCAAGACCTTGTTCAAAGAGCAGCCCACCGCCGCGGTGGGGACGACCGGACGCACCCATCACGCGCCGGCCCGGACCGAAAAAGAAGGAGAAAACGAATGAAAGCATCGAACGCCGCGCTCCCGCGCATCGTCATCGTCGGGGGCGGCGCCGGAGGCCTGGAACTGGCGACTTCACTGGGGCGCACGCTGGGCAAGAAAAAGCAGGCGGAGATCATGCTGATCGATTGCGCCCGCACCCATATCTGGAAGCCGCTGCTGCACGAAGTGGCCGCCGGGACGCTGGACGTCAACGACGACGAACTCGATTACCTGGCGCAGGCGCACGCGAACCATTTTCGCTTCAACCTGGGGCGCATGGTCGGTCTGAATCGTGAAACCAAGCGGGTGCAACTCGCGGCCATGATCGATTCCCAGGGTCGGGAAATCATTCCGGCGCGCTCACATCACTACGAATTGCTGGTCATCGCCGTCGGCAGCATCTGCAACGATTTTGGCATACCGGGCGTGGCCGAGCATTGCCTCTTTCTCGACTCGACCGACCAGGCTGAGCAGTTTCAGACTCGTCTGCTTGAAGCCTACACCCGGGCTCATGTGCAAGGGGGTGTCAAGCAGCCCGGCCAACTCGACGTTGCCATCGTTGGCGGCGGAGCGACCGGTATCGAATTGTCGGCGCAGCTGCACCAGGCAACGCGGCTGCTAAGCGCCTACGGCCTGGACAAGGTCGAGCCATCCGACATCCGGATTCACCTGATCGAGGCTTCGCCTCGCCTGTTGCCCGGTCTGCCGGATCGCCTGGCGGCCGCCACCGAGCAACAACTGCGCAAACTGGGTGTCGATCTGCGTCTCGGAGAACAGGTGGTCGAAGTCACGGCCGAAGGCGTCAAAACGGCCTCCGGTCACCTGATCCCGGCCGCGATCAAGGTCTGGGCGGCGGGTATCAAGGCGCCGGATTTCCTGAAGACGATCGGCCTGGAAACGAACCGGATCAACCAGATCGTGGTGAAGCCGACGCTGCAGTCGACCGTTGACGACACGATTTTCGCGCTCGGCGATTGTTGCGCCTGTGCCTGGCCGGGGAAGGATCGGAATGTGCCGCCGCGGGCTCAATCAGCCCATCAACAGGCGAGTTTGCTGGTGAAGAATGTGACCCGCAAGTTTAAGGGCGAGCCACTGCTCGACTATCACTACACCGACTACGGCTCGCTGGTTGCACTGGGCAAATTCAGCACCGTTGGCAACCTGATGGGGAATCTGCTGGGCAGTGTGATGGTCGAGGGGCTGATGGCGCGTCTCGTCTACCTGTCGCTTTACAAGATGCACCAGTTGGCGCTTTTCGGGCCGTTCCGGGTCATGATGCTGATGATCGCGAACTTCTTCAGCAGTCGGTTGCGGCCCAAGATCAAACTGCATTGACCTTGGCCTTTGGTCGCGGTGCGCCGCCGCGGCGATGCGGACCCGATCGAAGTCACCGGTTGGGTCCGTCGTCCACGTCGACCGTTCCGGTGATCTTACGGCGCGTGACCGACCAGCCGAGGCCGATGGCCAGCAATGCCGCGATCAGCACGAGGATCAGGTAGGTCAGGACTTTCGGGTTTTCGACGCTTAGCCAGCCCTGGTCGATCACGGCCCAGGCACCGGTGCCCAGCAGCGCGCAGGCCAGGATCAGGCCCAGCCAGCCCAGCGAGTGCACTGTGGCGCTGATGTAGATGGTCCAGCCGGTCAGCAGCACTACGCCAACAAAGGCCTTGACCGAGTTGAAGGAACTGAAGTCGGTCAGTGCCCAATAGAAGTAGGAGTAAGGGGGCTCGGGGTTGTAGGTCGCGAAGACCAGAACCAACGCGAACAGAAAACGGGGGAAAAAGGCCAAGCCGGCCAGCAGACGAAGCATGTATCGGATTCCTGCGGTCCCTGGTTGAAATGCGCCGCCTCATTGCGGGGGGCAACGGCATTGTAACCCTGGGGGTGCTACGAATGCGAAAGGCTTAGTTGCGTCGACAGATATTTACGTCTTTGTCAATACGTGGTTCCACCCATAGCGCTACCGGAGAAGCTGCGGTACTGTTGCACCCACATCGAGTTCAGGGGAATCACGGACGGGTCCGAGGGGGCAGGGATGCCTCCCCTTCCGTATCGCAGTTCTGCGATGACATAGCTAGGCCCAGCGCCTTCCACTTGACGCGCGGTGCGCGTCACTTTTTTCGCCTGTTCCCGCACCGCTTCGCCATTGCTCGCGCCCCAGCGGTCATTTGGGTTTAGCGAGTTCGAAGATAACCATGACGGCTTCTTCGTCCCCGACATTCTCGGCCGTCATCCATTGGCCGGATTCCCAGAAAACCTCCCCAGGGCCGTAGGTATTGATCTGCCCGCCCTCATCGATTCGGACTTTGCCCTTCACGACATAGCGCGGCCCGGGTCCTTCGTGGGTATGCAGTGGCGTCTTGAATCCCCGCGGGAAACTCACCCGAATGACGCGGGCATTGATCGGGTTGGCCGGCAACTCCGCCGATTTTTCCAAAAGAATTTGTCGCGGCGGCATGGTCATTTCGTCGGCGTTGCTGAGGCCCGTACTCAAGCCGATGGCCGCGATGACGGAGAGAGTGGCTTTGGTCGGCGTTGTGAGCATGTATATCTCCATCAGTGGCAGTGGTGGGAACGGCGTATTACTCCGCCCGACTAGGATGGTCGCGAGGCAAATAAGTTCCGTGGTCGTCCGGCTCAGAGGGCAGAGCGCTCCTCGACTTCGGGTACATGCGCCCGTCGCTGCAGCCACATGACGCCGCAAAGATCGATGATCCCGACCCACAGGCGATGCCACGTGCCGTATTTAGAGACGCCGCGCAGGCGAGGGCGGTGATTCACCTCGACCGAGATCACCTGTCCGCCGGCGCGCTGCACCAGTGCCGGCAGGAAGCGGTGCATGTGATCGAAATACGGGAGCCTGAGAAATATCTCTTTGGGGAAAACCTTCAGACCGCAGCCGGTGTCCGGTGTTCGGTCGCCGAGCAGCCCGCCGCGCACGGCGTTGGCGAGTTTGGACGAGAACCTGCGCCACGGCGTATCCTGGCGCTTGGCGCGATAACCGGCGACCATCGCAAGTCCCGGCGGCGCTTCGCGCGCCGTCAGGCTCGCATACAGCCGCGGTATGTCGGCCGGGTCATTCTGACCATCGCCGTCCAGCGTGGCGACGATCTTCCCGCGGCCCGCGCGTACGCCCGTAGCAAGCGCCGTACTCTGACCACAGCAGCGGCGGTGGTGAAACACGCGCAGCCGGCGAAACTCACGCGACAGGGCGATCAGCCGCTCCAGGGTCCGGTCGGTGCTGCCATCGTCGACGTAGACGACCTCGTAGTCGTAATGCCCTTCCAGTGCTGCGCGGATCTCGCCGATCAGCGGTTCGACGTTGTCTTCCTCGTTGTGCACGGGTACGACGACCGATAGTTCCATGGAGTGATGACCGAAAGCGATTGGAAATGATGAAAGAGATGCGGCGGTGTCAGGCGCCGCGGCGGTAGCGGACCGGGCCGGCGCCGTCGATGATGGTGCCGAGCGCAAGTGCGGTTTCGCCGGATGCGCGCAACTCGGCCAGTGCGGTGCTCTCGTCGTCCGGCCCCACGCACAGAATCATACCGATGCCGCAGTTGAACGTCCGCAGCATTTCGGATTCGTCGATGTTGCCCTGTTCTTGCAGCCATCGGAAGATTTCCGGCTGCTGCCAGGCCCCCAGATCGATTTCGGCGCTCATCGTCACCGGCAAGACCCGCGGCAGGTTTTCGGTGATGCCGCCGCCCGTAACATGGGCAATGGCCCGCACCGGGATCTGTGTCAGCAGGGCTAGCAGCGAGCGCACGTAAATGCGTGTCGGTGCCAGCAGCCAATCGGCGAGCGGCTTCCCGTCGAGTTCGGCGCCCAGCGAGCAGCGCGAGCGCTCGATGACCTTGCGGATCAGCGAGTAGCCGTTGGAATGCGGTCCGGACGAGGCCAGCCCGATCAAACGGTCGCCGACGCGCACGTCCTGCCCCGTTATTAGACGGTCTTTCTCGGCAATGCCCACGGCGAAGCCGGCCAGATCGTAATCGCCTGGCCGGTACATACCGGGCATTTCGGCGGTCTCGCCGCCGACGAGCGCACAACCGGCCAGTTCGCAACCGCGGGCGATGCCGGAGATGACGTCCGCGGCCACGCCCACATCGAGCTTCCCGGTTGCGTAGTAGTCCAGAAAGAACAGAGGTTCCGCACCCTGGACCACGATATCGTTGACGCACATCGCGACCAGATCGATGCCGATCTCGCTGTGCCGGCCCGTATCGATGGCCAGCTTCAGCTTGGTGCCGACGCCGTCGGTCCCGGACACCAGAACCGGTCTTCGATACCGGTCGACGGGGAGTTCGAACAGCGAACCGAAGCCCCCCAGTCCGGCCATGACGCCGGGGATGCGAGTACGTTCGGCAAACGGCTTGATACGTTCGACCAGCGTGCTGCCGGCGTCGATGTCGACGCCGGCAGCCTTGTAGTCGAGGCGGTCGTTTTCATCACTCGTCAAGGGCGTGTTCCTGTCGTCAATCTCGATGGGGGGGCAGTTGCGATGCGCTTGTCCGGTGCCATCCAGCGCCATGCCGGCTAGGGTATTCGAGGCCGGGAGGCGTGATGGGCACCCCGATTCCGCTGCGCGCGACCCCGCGGCCACTGCCTGCGATTGTGCTATTTTACCGCTTCTTGACGCCTCACGGAGCTTTGCTGATGCCTCGCCTGACCTCGGTCGCGGTGATTCTGTTGTCGGTCGTGCGCGTTTGCGAGGCCGAGGAGTCACCCGCTCTGTACGTGGAGACCGTGACGGTCGGCGCGCGTGACGACAAGGCACGCGCTGGGGATATTCGCCGCGCCCTGTCGCAAATACTGGAGCGAGTCATCGCTCCCGAGGATTTGCATGGCAAGGCTGGCGAGTCCGTGCTGGGGCAATCCGCGGCCTATGTCGATCAATATGAATACCACTCGGGCGAACCGGGCGCCGCGGGAACGCTGGAAGTCCGCTTCGACCGCGAACAGGTGGACGAAGCCCTGGCGCATGCCGGTTTCGGGATCTTGGGTGACGGGCGTCCCGAACTGTTGGTCTGGCTCCGGATCATGGACGGGGCGACGCCGCGCTTCATCGGCGCGGAGGATGGCGGTGCGTTGATGTCTGCGCTCCAGAAGGCCGCTGCGAAGCACCGCGTGCCGGTGATACTGCCACTACTCGACCTGACCGATCAGACAAATCTGAATTCCGCCGACATCGATACCGTCAATCTCCCTCGGATCCGCGATGCCATCTGGCGCTACGAGACGGAGGTAGCGTTGATCGGCACGCTGGTGCCGTCGGGCGATTTCGAATGGGAGTCGCGCTGGCGTTTCGTGGGGCCCGGCCAGACGGCGGAGTGGACGCAGGGGGCGATGGGCAGCGAGGAAGCGCTTGCGGGTGCCGTGGACGGCGCTTTCGGACGGCTGGTCCGGCTCTATGCCCCGGCCGGTCGCACGGGGGCCACGCTGGAGATCCGGGTCGAGGGCATCGGCTCCATGGCCGAGGGGGAAGCCTGCGGCCGCTATCTGCGCGGGTTGCCGGCGGTGCGCAGCGCCGAGTGGGCGAGCGCCGATGCCAGTGCCGTGTCCTGGCGCGTGCAGGTCGGCGGCAGCGCGCAGGCCTTTCACCAATTGTTGGCCGAGAGCCGCCGCCTCCGGCCTGCCGCAGAGCCCGGATCGGCGGGCGCCAAGGTCTACCGATGGGTCCCTTGAGCGTACGGGACATCCCGAATCTGATCACGTTCTTCCGGATCGTGCTGGTCGGTCCCGTGATCCTGACGATGACGGCCGGACGTTTCGACTGGGCCCTGGGACTGTTCATTCTGGCCGGCGTTTCCGATGCGATCGACGGCTTTCTGGCCAAATACTTCCACTGGCAAAGCCGGCTTGGGTCCTTTCTCGACCCGATCGCCGACAAGCTGCTGCTGGTCAGTTGCTATGTGACGCTGGGGCTGAAGGGACTCGCCCCGCTCTGGCTGGTCGGAGCGATCGTGCTGCGTGATCTGGTCATCGTCTCAGGTGCGATCGCCTACTATCGGCTCTCGGGCCCGTATGAGGGACGACCGCTGTTGATCAGCAAACTCAACACACTCCTCCAGCTGAGTCTGGTCGTCGCGCTGTTGTTCGACCAGGGTCTACACCCGCTGCCGTCCTGGGGGTTGGACGCGATGATCTACGGGACGCTGTTCACGACGGTAGCCAGCGGGGCGCAGTATGTACTGCTGTGGGGGCGGAGTTACTGGCGTCACGAAGGGCCTGCCTAGCACTCGCCTTTAGCTTCAGCGCCCCGTCACGTCGGGCGGAAAGTCTTCCAGCAAAGCTGCCACGGCCTTCTGAATGCGGCGCAGGCGGTTTTCCGGTGTGTCCTCGAAGCGGAGGATATCTTTGGTTTTGCCTCGCCAGAGCAGCCGCCCGTTCGTGGGGGAGACGATGTCCACGGCCAGCAGTCCTTCTTCGATCTCCCGTACGTAGGCACCCCCGTAACCCGGGTAACCGGGATAGTACCAACCGCCCCAATACCCGTAGAACGGGCTGCCGAAGTAACCGCCGTAGCTCGGATAGAAGTAGCTGTCTTCCCGCAGCTGGCGTTGCCGCGAAAAATAGAATCCGACTAGGAAATCCGGTCGCTCCGCGACGTTCGCGTAGCCTTTCCGAGCCAGCTCCGCCTCGACCGCGCCCATGATCCGCTGCTGCAACAGCGTGTCGGTGTCGATCAGGGTATCGCCGGCCTTCTGCTGGGCCTCGGGTTTCCAGCGGTAGGTTCGCAGCGTTGCGAACGGCGCGTTGGGGTCGTAGTCGACGCTGACCTTGAGAGTCGAGCACGCAGCCAGAAGCAGGCCGACGACAGCGGCGGCGATACCGACGGGGAGACGGGCTGCGGATCCGGGCGCCTGATTCATGGCAGTGTTATCCTACCGCGTCACGGCATGCCGTGGGCCGCACCTGCACGCTGGCGCCGAGAACTGTCCGAACCGTTGGAACTCCAGACGCAGAATCACGGAGGGCGCCCGTCGCATGCAAGCTCGGTCAAGCTGGAAGCGGCGCTTGTCTCGGCTGCTGCTGATCGCGTTGCTGTCGAGTCTGGGCCCTATCGTCGAATTGCGCTGGCTGCCTCCTTCGACCAGCGCCTTCATGTTGCGGGCTGAGGCGCGGGCCGTTACCACGGGCCATGTTGACGCCCGGGTGCGTTATCGCTGGACCGATCTCAACTCGATTTCGCCCCAGTTGGCACTGGCCGTGATCGCAGCCGAGGATCAGCATTTTCCGGAGCATTGGGGTTTCGATCTGGCGGCGCTGCGCAGTGCCTGGCGGCACAATCGCGCGCATGCGCGGATCCGCGGCGGTAGTACGCTTTCCCAGCAGCTTGCCAAGAACCTCTTTTTGAGCCCGAGCCGCAGCTATCTTCGCAAAGGTGCGGAGGCTTACTTTACGCTGCTGCTCGAAGTGCTGTGGCCCAAGCGGCGGATTCTCGAAACCTATCTGAACATCGCCGAATTCGGCGACGGAGTGTTCGGGGCCGAGGCCGCCAGCGAGGCGTATTTCAACAAGGCATCCCGCGATCTGACGGCGAACGAAGCCGCCTTGCTGGCCGCCGTCCTGCCCAATCCACAGGTCCTGACGGTGCGCCGACCCAGCCGCTTCGTGCGGGCGCGGGCCGCCTGGATCCTGCGGCAGATGCGCCAACTCGGAGGATCCGGCTATCTCCACCGGGTGCAGTGACGTTCAGATGCCGAGATTGCTCAAGGCGACCATGATGTCATTCAGAATGCCGGTCAGGCGCGGGTGTTCCACTTCAAACTCGGTGATCGCATCCTTGATGTCATCCACCAGATGCAACTGGTGTTGCCCCAGTTCGGCCGAAGTTAGTTGCTGCTCCAGTCGACCGACCAGTTCCTCCAGACGCTCGCCGGTGGGGCTGTCCGCCTGATCCAGGTGCTCGATTTCGGCCCGCAAATCGGCCAGTGCCTGGACAATCTCTTTGTCTGTCATGTCGTCGAAAACCTCGATGTTGGCGTTATCCTCTGGGCCGGACACGGCGCAGCCAGTCGGCCCGGAGGAATGTTAACCGCAGTCCCGGAGCTTGGATAGCTTGACGTCGGCCCCGGCCGGGTCAGGGCTGTAGGTCCCGGGCCCGGCGGGTTCGCGGCGTCACTTGAGTCCCATGCGCTCGCGAAATTTTTTCAACAGCGGGCTCGCGGCCTTGACGGACTTGTCATCCGCGGAGAGCTTCTCGTATTCCGCAATCTTTCCGGTCAGTGCGGCCGGATCGCCGACAGCCATCACGGCGCCCATGCGCCCGCCCCAATGGGTCGGGCAGCGGAAGACGTACAGCCCCTCGCGCTCCACCAGATAGTCATGGTCTGCATTCACGGTCGAGCGCAATTCGGGCGCGCCTTCCGGCCACATGCCCGGCACGCTCTCGACGGAGTGCGCGGACATGCTGCGAAACGCGATCACGTCGCCGACATTTGCCCGGAAGACGTCGGGCACGAACTTGATCCCCTGCGCCTTGACCACGATGGTCTCCGCGCCCGCGGCTTCCGCCGTCAAGGCAGCCGCGAGCAACATCAATATCCTGAATGCGGTCAGCATCGCTTGAACTCCCGTCTACCGCCATTGCGTGGCGCGCCGGCGGCGGTGTGGAAAGGTTAAGGGCCGTGGCGGCCGATCGCCAGGATCGGCGCGCGAGGCGGCTCGCATGGGCCCGTCACGCGCCGCTGCCGTTGAGTCCGAGATCGCGGATCCCGCGGTCGTCCGTTGGTGCGGGGTCGGCGAAGCGCTGCGCGATGCCGTTCAGTTCATCGAACAGGAGGTCGAAGGCCTCCGTGATGTCGGGATCGAATTGGCGGCCGCTCTCGCTGACGATCATTCGCCGCACTTCGTCCGGCGGAATCGGCTGCTTGTAGGGACGACGGCACATCAGGGCGTCGAACACGTCGGCCACGGCCATCAGGCGGGCCGAAATGGGGATGCTTTCTCCCGCGAGTGCGTCCGGATACCCCGAACCATCCCAGCGTTCGTGGTGACTCCGGGTAATCTCCTTGGCCAGCGCCAGGAACTCCACCGGGTTCTCGGCATCCTGCTCGGCGTGCGCGAGTGCATCGCAGCCAAGGTAGGTATGCGTCTTCATGATTTCCCATTCGGCCGGCGTCAGCGGGCCTTCCTTCAGCAGAATGTGGTCGGGAATGCCGACCTTCCCGATATCGTGCAAGGGCGCCGACTTAACCATCAGGTCGATGGTGCGGTCGCTGAGGAACTGCTGGAACTTCGGATGAAACCGGAGTTGCCGGGCCAGGGCCCGCACGTAGGCCTGCGTGCGCCGCAGATGGTTGCCGGTTTCCTTGTCGCGGGTTTCGGCCAGTCGCGCGAGGGCATGGATGCTGACATCCTGGATCAGGTGGTTTTCGCCCATCCGACGCTCGACTTCCAGTTCGAGCGACTGCTTTTGTGCCTCCAGTCGGTCGCGGGCCTGCTTCAGCTCGATATGCGTCCGGACCCTGGCCAGCACGATCGCCGGCTTCAGCGGCTTCGTCAGGTAGTCGACCGCCCCTAGGTCGAGACCGGATTCTTCGTCCTCCATACTGTCGAGCGCCGTGACGAACATGACCGGTATGTCGCGTGTCGCCGCATCGCTGCGCAGGCGCTCGAGCACGGCATAGCCGTCCATTTCGGGCATCATCACGTCGAGCAGGATCAAATCGGGAGACGGGGCCGACGCGGCGATCCGCAACGCGTTCGCCCCGTTGGTGGCGGCGCGGACGAGGTAGCGCGGTTGCAGCAGCGCACCAAGAACGCTGAGGTTCTCGGGTACGTCGTCGACGATGAGCACGACGGGCGGCTGAGCATTCATACGGATTCGTCGCCGGAGGTGGGAGCTGTCCCTGCCATCAGTCGCTGGTCTCCGCCGCATCCTGCGCCGCCTTGGCCGGAGGTCTGCCGTAGAAGTCGCTGTCCTTGTAGAGTTCATGCACGTGCCGCAGCAGGACCATCACGACGGAGGCGATCGGTAGCGCCAGCAGGACGCCGAGAAAGCCGAACAGTTGACCCCCGGCAAGGACCGAGAAGATCACGGCAACGGGATGCAGGCCCACGCGCTCGCCCACCAGCAAGGGCGTCAGCAGCATTCCTTCGGCTGCCTGCCCGACTGCGAACACCGCCAGCACGGGCAGTAGCGATGACGCATCCCCGAACTGCACCAGGGCGGCAATGCACGCGGCTACGATTCCGACCAGGGTTCCGGCGTAGGGAATGAAACTGACCATACCGGCCAGCAGCCCGATCAGGAATGCCAGATCGAGGCCGACCAGAGAAAGCCCCGTCGCATAGATGATGCCCAGTGCCAGCATCACGGAGAGTTGTCCGCGCATGAACGCGCTCAGCACGGCATCGGCCTCCGTGACGAGCTTGGCGGCCGTTCCGGCATAGCGTTGCGGCAGGAGCCGGTGCAGGTGGGCGACCAGCGTGTCCCAGTCCCGCAGCAGATAAAAAGTCACGACCGGAATCAGGACCAGGTTCGCCACCCATCCGACGACCGCCATTCCTGATCGGCTCAGCGAGCCCAGGACATACTTCGCAGTGCCGCCGGCAGAGTCCCAGTGCCGGTTCAGCAGCGCGGTGATGTCTTCCAGGTTGCGCAGCGGGATGTCGATCCCGAATTCCATGTGCAGCCAGGGTATGACGCGCGTCTTGATCCAGCGCAGGAGTTGCGGCAGGTTGTCGAAGAAACGGTCGAGCTGCGCTTCGAGTGCCGGCACCAGCAAGAATAGAAAGGTACCTATGGCGACCGACAGCAGCAGGAAGACGATGATTACGGCCGCTGTGCGCGGCAGCCGGAGTCGCTCCAGGCGGTCGGCTATGGGGTCGCTTAGATAGGCGAGCGCAGCGCCCGTCACGAAGGGCGTCAGAATCGGCACCAACAGGTAGATCAGCCAGCCCAGGCCGGCCGCGGCGGTGAGGATCAACCACGGAAACGCTGTACGCGGTGCCGTGGGTACCGGTTCGCCCGGACTAATGCCGGTAACGTCCATCCGGGTCAGCCGCTGGCAGGTGTCAGCGCGCAGACGATGCCGTTGCGCTTGAGAACCTGGCAGGTCTGCTCGGCCGCGTTGCGGCTCATCCCGCTGAGGTAGGCGGTGTAGAGCATGCGCCCGCCGCTGCGACGGCTTCGAATGTTGATGCGGGCCTGTCGGTAAGTCCCCGGGGCGTATTTCCGTACCTTGTTCAACTGCAACTCGGCGGCCTCCTCCTGCGGGAACTCACCCAGGCGGATCTGCCAGTCCTGCGCCTTGCGCGTGTCGGCCGTCGTGCGGGGACGGCGTTCGAGTAGCTCCTCGGCCGCGGGATATCGCTCGAGCAACGCCGACCGCGTTTCCTCCGGCCGCCGCAGCACCGAGGCTGCTGGGGAGAAAGCCTCAAGCGTTGTCAGATACTGCCGGGCCGGCAGCCCGTCGAGTTGCGCAAAGCCATCGTCCAGCAGCTCCGCCATGTGGTCATCGCGCTTGCGGGCGCTGGGGCCACCGAACACCACCCCGATCAGGCGATGTCCATCGCGCCGCGCCGAGGCGACGAGATTGAAGCCGGAGGAGTTGATGAAGCCGGTCTTGATTCCGTCCAGGCCGTAGTACCGCTCCATCAGGTGATTGTGGTTGTCGAACGAACGGCCGCGAAAGTCAAAATAGCGCGTCGAGAAATAACGGTAATGCTGAGGAAATTCCTTGATCAAGGCCTTGCCGAGCCGCCACATGTCCCAAGCGGTCGTCACTTGCTGTGGGTCGGGTAATCCCGATGCATTGCGGAAAACGGTATTGCGCATACCCAGCTGGTGAGCCTTGCGCGTCATGATGCTGGCAAAGGCCTCTTCCGAGCCGGCCAGGCCTTCGGCGATGGCACTCGCGGCGTCATTGGCCGATTGGGTCACCAGCGCCAGGATGCCCTGTTCTACGGTGATCGATTCGCCGACCTTGAGCCCAAGTTTTGACGGCGGGCGCGAGGTGCAGTGGCGCGAAGCCCACAACTGGTCGTTCAGCGAGATTTTTCCGCGCGACAGTGCATCGAACACCATGTAGAGCGTCATCATCTTCGTCAACGACGCCGGGTGGCGCAGTTCGTGCGGTTCCTCCTGATAGAGGACCCGCTCCGATTCCACCTCCGCGACCAGGGCCGAATAGGCTCTGGCCCGGGCGTCGTTCCCCGCGAACAGGCATAGGAGGGTCGCCAAGAACAGGCCAGTCAGTTTGCGCATGGCCGGGGTCAAAGAAAAGTCAGAAGTTTCCACGGGTTATTGAATGGGGCAGTCGACCAGACCAGGCCTCTTGGCGAGTCCGTCATGCAGTCGATGATGGAACGAGGGTTTCCCGGGCGAAAGCCCTGGGCATGGAGTTTTGTGGGCACAACGCACGGCAGGCAAGTTGCTGGCGAGAAAGCCGAAACCGATGGTTCGCCGGGTGTGCACTGCTGATTGGGCTCGTAGGGGTCGAAATTGAACTGGGTTCCGCGGGACCGGTTCACTGGCGAGCGCCGGTAGGGCGAGGTGGCCCTGCGGCTCATCGCTGCTTCATGACACGCTGCTTTTCGCGCGCCCAATCCCGATCTTTCTCAGAGGCCCGCTTGTCGTGCAGTTTCTTGCCTTTGGCGAGCCCTATTTCGAGCTTGGCACGACCCTTGGACCAGTATAAAGCCAATGGGATCAAAGTGTATCCCTTGCGCTCCACGTTGCCGATCAGTCGGTTGAGCTCGTGCTTGTGCAGCAGCAGTTTCCGGGTCCGCGTCGGGTCCGGATCGATATGCGTGGAGGCCGAGGCCAGTGGCGAGATATGCGCGCCGAGCAGCCACGCTTCACCGTTCTTCAGCGTCACGTAGGCTTCCTTGAGCTGCGCGCGACCGGCGCGAAGGCTCTTCACTTCCCAACCCTCCAGGGCCAGGCCGGCCTCGAAGCGCTCTTCAATGAAAAATTCGTGGGTGGCCTGGCGATTGACGGCAATCGAAGGATTGGCTTTGGCTTTGTCGTTGGAGGGTTTGCCCATCGTGGAACAGTCGGAATGCGTTTTGGTATTCTTGGCGGTCATTTTACTGCCTGGCGCGTCATCGGTGCGGGTCCTCTCGATCCGACCCCGGCGCGGGCGTTCTTCGCACGACGGAAACTCTCATGACAGATGCTCGGCGGGTGCACACCCAATGGTCCTCGCGGATGGCCTTCATACTCGCGGCTAGCGGTTCGGCGATCGGTCTCGGGAACATCTGGAAGTTTCCGTACCTGACCGGGGACAACGGCGGCGGAGCCTTCGTGCTGGTCTACCTGCTGTGCGTTGCGGCCCTTGGCGTGCCGATCATGATGGCGGAGACCATGCTCGGCCGGCGTGGTCGACAGAGTCCGATCAATACGATGCTAGCGCTCGCGGATGAAGCGAAGGCCAGTCCGTTGTGGCACTACGTGGGTTGGGTGGGCGTGCTGGCCGGCTTTTTGATTCTGTCGTACTACAGCGTCATCGCGGGCTGGGCGATGGCTTACATCCCGAAGATGAGCAGCGGCATGTTCAGCCACAGCGACGCCGCGAAGGCCGGCGAGGTATTCCGCGAACTCCAGGGCTCGTCGCAGCTTCAGTTCATCTGGCACACGCTGTTCATGACCGCAACGATGGCGATCGTCAGCATGGGCGTCAGCGCCGGGCTGGAGAAGTGGACGCGCTATCTGATGCCCTTGCTCTTCGTGATGCTGCTCGGGCTCGACGCTTACGCGATGACCACCGGCGGTTTCGGTCAGGGTATGGCGTTCCTGTTCAAGCCGGACTTCTCGCGCCTCGGCGGGGAAGGCGTCCTGGCGGCGATGGGGCAAGCCTTCTTCTCATTGGGGCTGGGCATGGGCGCGATCATGGTTTACGGCTCCTATCTGCCCTCCCACGTATCCATCGCACGCGCTTCGCTGTTCGTTGCCGCGGCCGACACCATCGTCGCGCTGCTGGCCGGTGTCGCCATTTTCCCCATCGTGTTCGCGAACCACCTGGCACCGACGATGGGCGAGGGCCTGATCTTTCAGACCTTGCCCGTCGCCTTCGGCCAGATGCCGGCCGGCGCGACCGTCGGCGCATTGTTCTTCGTGCTGATGTTCTTTGCGGCGATCACCTCGTCGATCGCGTTGATCGAGCCGGCCGTCGCGTGGCTGTCCGAGAACCGAGGGATGAGCCGTTCCGCGGCCGCCTTCTGGAGCGGCGCCACGTGCTGGCTGATCGGCCTGGGCACGATCTTCTCGTTCAACGACTGGGCCGGATACACCTGGTTCGGCAAGAATTTCTTCGAATTGATCGACTTCCTGACCTCGGATCTGATGTTGCCCGTCGGCGGCGTCTTGGTCGCGGTGTTTGCGGGCTGGGTCATGCGGCCTGCCGACAGCGAAGCCGAGCTGGAAATGGGCGAGGGGTCGGGTTATCGGGTCTGGCAGTTCCTGATCCGCTACATTGCGCCGGCCGGCGTCGGGCTGGTGTTCCTGCGCGCGATCGGCATCGTTTGATGAGCGAAGCGCTGCGGGTGGGGGTCGAGGTCTGTTACGCGACCCCGGACAAGCAATTCCTCATCCCGGTGGAAGTCATTGCGGCAAGCACGATCGAACAGGCGATACGGCAATCGGGCCTGCTGGAACGCTGCCCGGAAATCTCGTTGAGCGCGAACAAGGTCGGGATCTTCGGCAAGCTCGCCGAGCTGGAGCGCGCGGTCCAGCCGGGGGACCGGATCGAGATCTACCGGCCGCTGTGCGCCGCACCACAGGATTTGCGCCGTAAGCGCGCGCGGGCGCAGACGCAGCGCTAGTCGTCCAGGTCGCCGACGTCGAACAGTCCGGTGATTTTCTGCCAGATGGTCTGGTCCCGTTCGATTTTGGGGATGTAGATCGTCGAGTCTTTGGTGGCATTCGCCTCCACCATCGCGCCGGGCCGAAAATCGCCCTCCAGCTGAATCAATTGGTCGCGCTCGAATACCAGCGTGATCCGCCGCTCCTCGCGCTTGCCGCCATTCGGCTCGGTCGAATAGATGTAATCCCACCGATTGTCATGGAGCGGATCGGTCAGCAGCGGGCTGCCGAGCAGGTAGGTGACCTGACGGCGGTTCATGCCCGGCCGCAACTGGTTGACCATCTCCTGCGAGACGATGTTGCCCTGGTTGATGTCGGGGCGGTTTACCAGCGGGATGCGGTCCAGGGAGCAGCTAGCAAGCAACACAGTGAACACACACAGCAACTTAAATGGGCGAGCCGTCGGCATGGTATGATGATTGGACTCAAATCACAGGCGCGCGGACGGTGACGCACCGGTTCGCACGGTAGTCAGCGTTCCGAGAAGGTTCGAAGTGGAAACCCAAGACATTCGAAATGCCGGGCTGAAGGTCACGCTGCCGCGGATCAAGATCCTGGAACTGCTCGAGAAGAGAAGTGACGCAGAGCGGCACCTGACGGCCGAAGAAGTATACAAGTTTATGCTGTCGCAGGGCGAAGAAATCGGGCTCGCGACAGTTTACCGCGTGCTGACCCAGTTCGAGGCCGCGGGACTGGTCAAGCGCCACCATTTCGAGGGCGGCAACTCAGTCTTCGAGCTGAACCGCGGCGATCACCACGACCACCTGGTCTGCGTCCGGTGCGGTCAGGTGCAGGAATTTGCGGATCCGGTCATCGAAGAACGCCAGCGGGAAATCGCGACGCAACTCAATTTTCAACTCACCGAACACTCGCTGTGCCTCTATGGCATCTGCGCCCGGTGTCAGGAGGCGCCGCCGGAAGACTAGTCTTTCCGGCCCGGCGCCCGCAAGGAACGGCCCCCCTCTCGTCCATGTTCAGACCCCTGATCCTGTTTATCGGGCTGCGCTACACGCGCGCCAAACGACGCACGCGCTTCATTTCGTTCATTACGCTGACGTCGGTCCTCGGCATCGCGCTGGGCGTCACGGCCCTGATCACCGTGCTGTCGGTCATGAACGGCTTCGAGGCCGAACTGCGGGAGCGCATCCTCGGCATGACCTCGCACGCCTCGATCAGCGGCGATCAGGGGCAGCTAGCTGACTGGCCCGTGCTGGAGCCGGTGCTGAAGACCGAGCCGCACATCGAGGGTTGGGCGCCTTACACCGAGGGTCAGGCGATGATCAACTTCGACCGGCGCGTCAGCGGGGTCATGTTGCGCGGCATACTGGCCGATTACGAGCCGCGGGTGTCCGAGGTGACCAGCCATATGGTCGATGGCCGGCTGAGCGACCTCAAGCCCGGCGAGTTCGGCATCATCCTGGGATTGGAACTGGCTCACTACCTCGGTGTCGGTCCCGGCGACAAGATCACCGTCATCACGCCGCAAGTCACCGCGACACCGGCCGGCATCCTGCCGCGACTGAAGCGCTTCACCGTCGTCGGGACCTTCCAGGTCGGTATGTACGAATACGACCGCAATCTGGCGCTGATCGATCTGCAGGACGCAGGCCGGCTGTTTCAGATGGAAGGCAACGTATCGGGTCTGCGGCTGCGGCTGGATGACGTCTTTCTGGCGCAGCGACTGGTGCGCGACCTGGGTCCGAAGCTGAACGGCAACTACTACATCTCGGACTGGACGCAGGCGCACAGCAACTTCTTCCGGGCGATCCAGACCGAAAAACGCGTGATGTTCATCATCCTGCTGCTGATCGTCGCGGTGGCCGCCTTCAATATCGTCTCGACGCTGGTGATGGTGGTTACCGACAAGAAGGCTGATATCGCGATTCTGCGAACGCAGGGTATGACGCCGCTGTCGGTGATGGGCATCTTCATCGTGCTGGGTACCGTCATCGGTGCGGCGGGCGCCTTGCTCGGCGGTATCGGTGGCGTGTTGCTCGCGCTGAACGTCGAGACGATCGTGCCGGCCATCGAGCGCCTGTTCGGCGTGCATTTCCTGTCGGCCGACGTGTATTACATCAGCGACCTGCCATCGAAGCTGCTGTGGAGCGATGTCGCACAGATCACCGCGATGGCCTTCGCGCTGTCGCTGCTGGCGACGATTTATCCGGCCTGGCAGGCGTCGCGCATCCGGCCGGCCGAGGAGCTGCGCTATGAGTGAGGCCGTGCTGGAGTGCCGCGATGTGCACAAGCGTTTCGAACAGGGCAATCTCAACGTCGACGTGCTGCAGGGCGTGAGTCTGCGCATCGAGCGCGGCCAGCGGGCCGCGATCATGGGCGCGTCCGGTTCGGGCAAGAGCACGCTGCTGCACCTGTTGGGCGGACTGGATGCGCCGAGCAGCGGCCAGATCGTGCTCGATGGCGAGGATTTGTCGACCCTCAGTGAGCCCCGCATCGCTGCGCTGCGCAATCGCGCGCTCGGCTTTGTCTACCAGTTCCATCACTTGCTGGGCGAGTTCACCCTGCTGGAAAACGTCGCGATGCCGTTGCTGATCGGCGGTGTCGGTCTGGGCGAGGCGCGCGAGCGTTCAGCCCGGATCCTCGAACGCGTGGGACTTGCGCAGCGTGTTGAGCACAAACCGGGTGAACTGTCAGGCGGGGAGCGGCAGCGCGCGGCCGTGGCGCGAGCATTGGTCACACGTCCGAAATGCGTGCTGGCGGATGAACCGACCGGCAATCTCGACCGCAAGACAGCCGAGCGCGTCTATGAATTGATGCTGGAATTGAACGCCGAATACCAGGTCAGTTTCCTGGTCGTCACGCACGATCCCGCTTTAGCCAAGCGGATGGATCACACCTTTCAGTTGGAAGACGGCCGCATCGTCTAAGCGGAACCCGTTTTCCGGCTGCGGGCCGTCGCGGACTGCTCGCTTGCCGCCGCGGCGGCATGTCTGGCCTCGAGTTCCGCGTGATGTTCGAGGTGGCGGAGCAGCTTTGCATACGATGCCGGAGTTTCCCGCGTCAGCAACAGCGTGCTCAGACCGGTGCGCCGGACTTTGCGGAGTTCCCACTGGTGGAGCACCGACTTCCGCCACAGGTAGCGGATACCGAAATACCCCAGCACGCCAAAGACATTCATTAGCGTGAAGCAGCCGACCAGGAACGGTGCGCCCAGATCCCAGACCTTGTCGATCGTGAAGGATTGGGTAAAGTCGCTGAAGCCGAACGAGGGCTGACCCATGACCAGCGTGCCGACCCAATACGCAACGTAGTACAGCGGCCCCCAGGTCAGCGGATTCGTGATCCAGACCAGGGCCACCGCGATCGGCAGGTTGGCGTCGAAGTAGATTGCCAGGGCGGCGGCGATGATTTGCTGCCACGGCAGCGGCGGGGTCCACATCGCCCACAGGCCTACGCCGAAAGCGCGTGACACCGAGCGTCGATTCAGATGCCACAGATTGGGCCGGTGCAGTTTTTCCCCGAGGAACCGCAAGGCCTTGATCTCGGTGACCTTGTGCGGATCCGGCAGGTACCGCTTGAGAAACGACTTCGGCATGGCGGGCAGTCGGTGAAATTCGGGCGAGCGTTATTTATTCTTCAGCGGGCGCCATTCTACGATTCCGAAACCGAAAGTTGAATGAAATTCTTCCCAGGGAGTCGGCGCCAACGGCCCGTGTAATGCTGGCCTTCGTGGCGGGTGTCGCCGCGATCCAGTGGCTGCCGTCGCTGCCGACTACCTGGGTGCTCGTCCCTGCTGTCGCCGGCCTCGTCGGGCTCGTCCGCTACCGACGGCACGTGCTTGCCGCGCTGCTGGCCGGTCTGATTTGGGCCCTGGCGCTGGCTTACCTGCGCGTCGCCCAGGAATTGCCCCGTGCGCTGGAGCAATCCGAACTGCGACTCGAAGGGACGGTGGCCTCGGTGCCCGAAGTGCGCGAGGGCGAAACCCGCTTCCTGTTCGAGATCGATGCGGTGCGGGCTCCGGAGGGTGCCCGGGTTCCCGGCCAGGTCCGCCTCACCTGGTACCGGTCTGCGTTCACGCTCAAGGCGGGTGAGCGCTGGCGCCTCGCGGTCAAGCTGAAGCGACCGCACGGCATGCTGAACCCGGGCGGCATGGACTATGAACTGTGGCTGTTCGCTCACCGCATCGGCGCGACTGGCTACGTGCGCGAGAGCGACGAGAACCAGCAGCTGGCCCCGCGGCCGGACCTGTTCGGCTTTCAGCGCTGGCGGCAGGCGCTCAGCGATGCGCTGGAGCCGGTGCTGCGGGAAGGGCGCTTCGGGGGCATTCTGAAAGCCCTGGTGTTCGGTGATGAGTCCGACATCACGCCGGAGCAGTGGGATGTGCTGCGCAAGACCGGGACGGCCCATCTCGTGGCCATCTCCGGGTCGCACATCGCGCTGATCGCCGGTTGGTGTTTCGCGCTTTCACTCAAGCTGGCCGCCGTGGCGCAGGTCTCGCGCTGGGCGCCGATGACGGTCGCCGCGTGGGCCGGCTTCGCCGGTGCACTCGCCTACTCCGGCCTCGCCGACTTTGCGATCCCGACGCGTCGGGCCCTGGTAATGATCGCGGTCATCATGGCCGCAGTCGTATTGAAACGTCCCGTCCGTCCGTTTTACCTGCTGCTGCTGGCGGGGTTCGCGGTCATCTCGGTCGATCCGCTGGCTCTTCTGGCAGCCGGTTTCTGGCTGTCGTTCGTCGCGGTGGCAGCGATTCTGTGGGTGGCCGCCCATCGACTCCGCCCACCCCGCCCGCTGTGGGGCCTGTGGCAGATCAACTGGGCCACGGCCCTGGCATTGGCGCCGCTGCTGCTGCTGTTCTTTCGCCAGATTCCATTGTTGTCGCCGCTGGCCAATCTGATCGCGGTACCCTTGTTCGGCATCGCGCTGATTCCGTTGTGCCTGCTGGGCGCGGCGATGCTTCCCATCCACCCGCCGCTTGGCGGAAGCCTGTTCGGACTGGCCGACGAGTTGCTCGCATACTTCTGGAAGCTGTTGGACGCGATGGCCGGCCTGCCGTTCGCACAGTGGATACAGGCCCAGCCACCCCTGTGGGCGACTGCGCTGGCCCTGGGAGGCGCACTGATTCTGCTGGCCCCCCGCGGGTTGCCGGCGCGCTGGGTGGGCGGTGTGCTATTCGCCCCGGCGCTGACCTGGCAGCCGTCTGCGCCAGCGCCCGGCCAGGCCGTGCTGACCCTGCTCGACGTCGGGCAGGGCCTCGCCACTGTCGTTCGCACGCACCGGCACACGCTCGTCTTCGATACCGGTGCGCGCTTTAGCGACCGCTTCGATATCGGCTCCGCCGTGCTCTGGCCATTTCTGACCGATCAGGGCGTCACCCGGGTCGACACGCTGGTGATCAGCCATGCGGACATCGACCACATGGGCGGGGCGGAGTCGCTCGCACGGCTGATGCCGGTCGGCCTTGCCTACGGCAGTGCGCCGGAGCGGCTGCCGTCGTCCCGACCGCTGACGTGTGCCGAGGGTCAGGACTGGACCTGGGACGGCGTGCATTTCGAATTCCTGTGGCCGGCGGGCAGCTACCGGGGCAGTGAGAACGACCGTTCCTGCGTGCTGAGAGTCACCGCGGGCCCGCACCGGGCGTTGCTGACCGGTGACATCGAGGCACTGGCCGAGGCCCAACTCGTGGAGCGCTACGGCGAGCGCCTCGACGCCGACGTGCTGATTGCACCGCACCACGGCAGCGATTCCTCGTCGACCCGGCCCTTCCTGCAGCGGGTGTCGCCGGCCTACGTGCTGGTGTCGGCGGGTTACCGGAACCGTTTCGGCTTTCCGGCGTCGAAGGTGCTGAAGCGTTACGAAGAGGTGTCGGCTCAGGTGTCGAACACGGCCGAACTCGGTGCGCTCAGGGTTGAATTGGGCACCGGTTCCGGTGTGCAAGGTCCGGTAGGATATCGATCGACTTACCACCGTTACTGGAGTTGGCGGCCGTAGGGGTGGATCTGCCGTGAGCGGTCGGCCCGCGCGGTGAAGGTTCGAGATCGGGTCGAAGCGAGCTTCAATTCCAGCACAAAATGTGACACACTTCTCAGTGAACCAATGGGGGCGACTTGGCTTCGACGGGAGTCGCAAAACCTGAGGTGCATGCCGAGGGGCAGAGGACCTCGTAAATCCAACTGCAACAAAATAGACGCAAACGACGACGTTTACGCCCTGGCCGCTTAAGGCCAGCCTTCGGTCCGCAGCCAGCTCATAGGCGGCGGGTTCCGGGGGTAACACAATTATGAGATAGCGAGAGGGTCTGTCCGAGGCCTGATCGCGAAACACTTAGGACTCGCCGTCCGCTCTCCCTGCCACTCGGGTGGCGTACGGTTAAATTAATAGAGCTGGATAAGCATGTAGAGCCGAGGGCGGAGGGCTTTCGGACGCGGGTTCAATTCCCGCCGCCTCCACCAAATTGGGGTCCACTCAGGACCCATACAGACCGACTAAGACCGATGTAAATCAGTCTTTTAGTCGATCGAGCCACAAGACGCGACCGGTCTCGGTCGGTCTACGTCGGCCTCGGTGGTGGCACGAATTTGACACAAATTCGCCACACGTCGCCGAGGCGGACCGCCTCACCGCCGGCCTGGGCACCTTCGAGTGCCGACCGTTTCGGTTACGCATCTTCAGCGACCTCGCTCCGATCGCTATCGATCTCGGGCGACGGTACGCGCAGACCGCCGAGCGCTTCAGTCACGTTCACGCCAACCGTGAACTGCTGGACATCCATGAGCGGCTCCGCATTCATGACCTGAACCTCTGCGCTGACACGGAAGAACTCCGGGGCGTGGCTCGCGCCTGCGCCACTCGGTGCAGCTTCACGCGCCAGGAAGCCTCAACACCGTCCGACGCCCATCAAGGTTGCCTCCGCATCGTCGAGCGCTACCGGCTCATGCCTCCCCACGTCAAAGATGGCGCCCTGGAGCCCGCCCTCAATCGCATGTGCGATGCCCGATGGTGGTTCCGCAAAATCCAGACCCTGCGCCTCCAGACCTTCGAAGCCGTCGCCCGCGATATCGAACTGGTGACACGCTGTCGCGGCGCCTATGCCAGTGACTACACGGTCAGGCTTAAGCGCCGCCAGCGAGAACGAAGCCGCCTCTATCTGGAATCCACCTTCGTCGGCAACGAAGCGGGGCAGACTTACTCCCTGCAGGAACTGGCCGACCGCTCGGTTTCCAATCCGGCAATCCGTCGCGCCGAGCTCATGGTCCGCATCAAGGGCTTCGAAATGGTCGCCGGCCTGCTCGGGGACGTGGGCGAGTTCTACACCCTCACCACGCCGTCACGCATGCACGCCCGCCTGCACGATGGACAGGGCAACCCACGCTATGACGGGACCAACCCGCACCAGGCGCACGTCTACCTGACCCACCTGTGGACCCTGATCCGCTCCGAGCTGCACCGGCAGGGTATCCGGCCCTATGGGTTCCGCGTGGTCGAGCCCCATCACGACGCAACGCCGCACTGGCATCTGCTGCTGTTCATGCCGGCCAAGCATGCGGCCCTCGTCCGGGCCGTTATGCGCCGCTATGCCCTGGCCGACAACGGGGATGAACCGGGCGCACAGACGCACCGCTTCAAGGCGGTCGCTATCGATCCGGCCCAAGGCACCGCCACCGGCTACATCGCCAAGTACGTCGCCAAGAACATCGACGGGCACGGCCTGGAAGCGGATCAGATCGGCAACGATGCACGCCACGCCGCCGAGCGCATCACGACCTGGGCCTCGGTCTGGAACATCCGCCAGTTCCAGCAGATCGGCGGACCCAGCGTCACCGTCTGGCGGCAGATGCGGAAGCTCGCCAAGGTCGAAGACGAAGACCTGGAGACCCTGCGCAGCGCTGCGACCGCCAGCGACTGGGCGGCCTACACGCTCGGCATGGGTGGACCCTTGTTGCCACGCCGCGCCCATCCTGCCAAGCCCCTCTATGGGCTCGGCCGACAGCTCCACCCGGCTACAGGGGAAATCGTCTACACCACCCGGGGCCAGTACGGAGACCAGGCACCCCAGCGCGTAACAGGCATCACCCATCGGGACACGCCCCACGACACGCGCAAGCATTTCTGGACGCTCGCCCGCAAAGGCAGCGCAGCGGGCGAGGGCGGAAGCGCAGGGACTGCGCCCCGCCCCGCCGCGCAGCTGCCGACCACGGAAGAACCATCAGCCATGCCTGCCGCCCCGCTCACGCTCTCCCCTCCGGGATCGGCTCCGAGCGCAGCGGTCTTCCCTTGGACCTGTATCAATAACTGTACTGACCCGGATCAGTCCACCGGTCGGACCCACTGACGGAAAGCCCATGCGCAGAAAAGCCAAACGAGAGCCCCTGGCCATGAACGAATTCACGCTAGAGGAAGCGGTCGCCCTGATCTACCGGCTGGCCGTGCTGGACAAGAATGCCGCCAAAGCCGGGCAACTCCCCGATATCACGCAGATCGGCCTCGTCTGCGGCGTGCTGACGATGAACGACCAAATCGAGGTCGTCGTGAAGCTCCACGATGAGATCCGGCAGTACAACAAGGAAGAATTCGAGACCCAGATCACATTGCTGGAAAGCTGATCGGTCAGCCGGTTTTGATCCTGAGAGTCACTAGCTACTCTGTAAGTCAGTAGTAACTCTCAAAGGCAGTAGTGATCATGGAAACCAGCAACGCACGACTCCTCGTTCTGGACGAAGCCACCGAGAAAGTCATCCTCCAGCACATGGACGATTTCAAGGGCCTCGGCACGACGCTCGAAAGCGCGCTCGGTGCCCTGGTCATCGGCCAGTACTTCGGCTGGCGTGTCCTCAAGCTCGTCCACAACCCGGCCACCTATCGCCAGTACGAAAAAGTGCTCGGCATCGAGTTCAAGGACGTCTGCGAGCCGATCACGCCGGCCGGCGAGCGCAAGAGCGTCGGCTACGCCATCACCAAGGCGCTCAAGAGCTTCTGGGCGGTGATCATGGGCAAGCACAAGGTGCCCGAAAAGGGCCGGCTGAGTGACGAGCAGGAGATCCAACGCCACCTCGCTGAGCTCGACAAGGAGGGCATATGAACCGGCCAACCGAACTCGTGACCGTCAAGAAGTGCTCGGAACTCTACGGCATCACCCCGGAATCCATCCGGCAGCTCAAGAAGAAGGGCCAATGGCGCCAAGGCATCCACTGGGTCAAAGCGCCCAATGGTCGAATATTCATCAAACTCACGGCAGTCGACGCATGGATACAGGGTACAAAGGCATAACCGTCCGGGGAAACAGCATCCAACTGGCCTTCACCTATCAGGGGGTCCGTTGCCGCGAATGCCTGCCCGGGCCGCCGACAAAGACGTTGCTGAAGGCGCTGGCGCAGCAACTCCAGGCGATCAAGCACGAGATTAGGACGGGCCGGTTCGACTACCTGCAGCATTTCCCATACAGCAAGACGGCGCAGAAGCTGCGGACCTCCCGAGCCGACCGGTACACCATAGGCGAAGCCCTGGACGCCTGGTTCCAGCGTGCCCGGGATCGCTGTGAGCGAAGCACCCTGCGCGATTACCGCAGCGCGATCGACTATCACCTGATCCCACGATTCGGCTCTCTCCCTCTTGTGCAGCTCACGGCCATCATGGTCAAGGAGTGGCTTGCGGAACTGCCATGCTCGAACAAGCGCAAGAACAACATCTTGACGCCGTTGCGCCAGGTCTACGAAGAGATGTACCTCGATGAGAGGATCGACAAGAATCCCCTGGAGCGCGTCAAGAATCTACCGGCGCCCGCTCGTGAGCCAGATCCGTTCACAGGCGAAGAAGTCGCAGCCATTCTGAACGAGCTCACCGGCCAGGAACGTAACCTGATCCAGTTCGCGTTCTGGTCGGGTCTCCGCACCTCTGAGCTGATCGCCTTGCGGTGGAAGGATGTGGACCTGGAGCAAGGTCGGATCTTTGTTCGCGAGGCCAAGGTTCGGGGACACCTCAAAGGCACGAAGACCGCTTCGGGATCGCGGGAAGTCACCTTGCAGCCCCAGGCGAGAGAAGCGCTCCTTAGCCAGCGCGAGTTCACCGGCCAGCTAAACAACTGGGTGTTCCACGATTCGCGAAAGAGCGACGCCTGGAAGAACGACCAAGCGATTCGGAAAACCGTCTGGATCCCCGCGCTTGCCAGGGCCGGGGTGACCTACCGGAATCCTTACCAGACGCGTCACACGTTCGCATCCACGCTTCTCTCAAGAGGCGAGAATCCCATGTGGGTCGCGCAGCAGATGGGCCACAAGGACTGGGGGCAGATTAGGAAGGTTTATGGGCGATGGATTCACTAATCGTCGATAGAACAATAGGCTACTCCGTCTCCCGCGTTGGCTAAGTAGTCAGATCCGGATCCCTTTGAGGCTGCAGGAGTAGGAAATATCTCCGTTGTCTGTTCCTTATTTTGATTCACGGAAGAGGTGGTGTCGCGTCGAGGCAAAACACCGCTAACTGTGGGGTGCCGTTCTGAATGCTTGAGTGGGAGGTTTGAAAAAAGACGCTTTCGTTTGGCTACTCAATGTTTTTTACTAGCTCCTGTACATTAGGAACCTGTTTGTCCAGCTGAGATTGATTGACGACAATGGTTTTTCCTGTGAAGTGTTTCTGGCCTGACGTGAGTGACGAGATAGGGATTCCAAGGGCTCCGGAAACAACCGACGCGGTATTGGCATCGTTAACTTCATACTGAAACATTGTCTTGAACGCTTTCTTTGAATTCGGCGTCGGCGCGCCCGTTGGATGTACACAGAAGAGTTGCGGTGATGTTTGCCAAACCCGCCATATTTCTTCACCAATCTCGTTGACAACTGTCTTGAAAGCCGAGGCAGAAGAGTTATTCATCTGAGTTAAACGGTTTCCTATATACATATATATTTCAGGTGTTGCCATCCTATATCTCGTCGATTCTAGGTGAAAGTCAGATTGCGGGTCGCCGGTATGTCTCCGAATGCCATAGACAAGTGAGAGAACGGCTTTGACCGCCCTTTTTGAAGATCCGTCAGCAGAGAACGGAATCAACAATCGATCTGCGGCTGTAAGGGCTAACTCAGTGTAAATAGTGAAGCTTGGATTGCAGTCAATAAACACGCATGATGCTTCGTCATTCCAGGATGCGAGTATGTCTGTAATTAAATCGCGCACCCAAAGGTGAACGATCCTCCAGGCGTCTTGAGGGCCCGGAAATGTCGCGCTGGTAACTCGTGAAGACTGAATCTCCAGCTGTTCATCGCCAACGACCATGTATAAGTTACTAGGTACCCTGTTGTTATGAAGAGCTACCTGTGTTACATAGCTAGCTCCAGACTGTGGCGACATGTACGGGCTTCGAATTCTATCTTCGATGTAGCCAGAAATGGTTTTTCTTGGTTGTGCCGTGTGAATTTCTGTTAAGCGGCTCTCGCCATCAATCATGCCGCCAAGTAGCATTGAAGATGAGTTGGCTTGTGGGCATAGATCTATCACTAGGACCTTTCGGTCTGGGTGCTGTCTAGCGTATTCCGAGGCCAACTGAAAAGTCAGATAGCTTTTACCAACTCCACCCTTATTATTCCAGATTGCGTATATGGCCATTTGCCGGTGTTCTCCTCGCCAGATGGAATGAAACGTGCGATATTTTACTCAGTCTGTGCATCTTACTGTTAACACGCTATAGTGTCAATAAAAACAGTATGTTACGATTAGATGGTTGAGCGGGCGGCACGGTTCTGCTCTGTCTGAGGGGGACGTGGCCTCCTTTCCCAGCAGAGGGCCCCAACTCGGCGCGTTTGGAACAGAGGGGGGCAAGGCGGTATGGATGTTCCGAAGTGTCGCCTTTCGCCTGACGAACCGTGGAAAAGCTGGTGTCGAAAGGGTGTCTAGGTTAGCCAGACAAACTTCGGCTAAATCAGGAAGAAACCGTTAGGCTTCGCGAAGCAGGTCGAAAAACATCGGGCTATGGCATGTCCGAAATCGACACTTGTATGCCAAGAGTTGAGTGTAAGGAACTGAAATGTCAGAAATAGCACAAGGTTCAATTCCCGCCGCCTCCACCACTTCAGGATTCAAAGGAATCCAACAACGTCCATAAGCCAGCGTCACTGCTGGCTTTTTTGTGTTCGAAGCATACCGCGAAGGGCAGTGTCGTCCATCTAGACCCGCCTCCCGCGCTGCACATCTTCAGACATGCGTCGCGGTTGACCAGGACGCCGAAGTCACTGGGTTCCTGCTCTCCATCGGGAAGGGCAGAGCCGAACAGCGCGAGGTCGGTCAAGCCATGGTGTGCATTCAGGAAAGCCTTACTTGCCGTCAACAATTCGAGGGATAAGTGGGAAGGTCAGCGCGGGAGTCTGATGGGCGAAGGGCGCCGACTGACCGCGGCCCCGGAAGCGCCCATCCGGAAGGACTTTGTGGATCGGACACCGGCTCAGAGAAAGCTGCGCTTTGCACTGTGGAATGCGCGCGCATATTCGGCAGTGCTTTCTTGTGGAACTGCCGACTCGGTTGGTGCGGAGGTACCCGCGGATGCGGCACAAGGATCCGCCTGGGACATCCGAGGGCACGATGAACCCATCGTTCCCATATTCCAGCGCGAGCGCCAACACCAGCAACCGCGCATGATAATCCGGATGGGCTTCGATCCCGGCGATATTGACAGCGCCGGCCTCGAACTCCCAAAAGCGCGTCGGATGGTGAACCTGTCTTGTCGGTTCGCGTTTCCGCCACTGTCACTTCCTGGGACGGGAGTGGCGGCACTCTACGAAAGTGACGCTTAACCGCCTCGTGTTGGTTCGCTGCAGTCCGTGGAATTCCGTAGGCGCTCTTTTGCTTGCTCCAGTTCGATAACCGCTGCACACTTGAAGGTCATCGCCGCACGGGTGCGGACACCAAGCTTCGCGCAAATGCGCCGCAGATAGGTTGCGACAGTCCATTCGCTCAGTCTGAGATGGGCGGCTATCTGTTTTGTCGGTGCCCCTTTTGCGACGAGCGCCGCAATTTGAAGTTCGCGAGCACTCAGTGTGCCCGCGTGGCCAAGGGCATCGATACTCACGCTTGCCTTTCGTGCAATCAAACATTGTCGGTCGCCAACCGCAAACCGGCAGATTTCTGTGTAATTCAATGTACCGCCCGACACCTGTTCCGCGAAGGCTGGCCCAGCCAGAGTGTCTGATAGCAAGATTATGTGAAACTCCTTATCCCCAAGGACAAAGGTGCCGACAAGTTTATTGCTCCCCGGCGTCGTCGAGAAATCGCTGCCATCATCAGGCTTCATTCCCACCCCCCGGCTTCCCATTACGGCGCGAGAAGCCAACCCGTTTCATGCTGTGCCTGGGTACATGAGGAGGCGGCATCCGCAAGCCAGGCTGATTTCAGGAAGATCATTCAGCCGGGTTCGCTCGGCGCCCCCCCCAGGTCGCCGTCGCAGACATCGAACGCCGCCAGGATATGGAAGGAAAATCCGAGCCATCCATCGCGGGGATGACAGCAAGGATTCCAGCCAGATAACGGCAAGTTTTTTAGGCTGTCACGATCCCGACCTCAAGACAATCGGTATGACTGCCTATAGCCTCGGTCGATAAGCGCTACGTCTTTAGTGCAAAAGGGAGTCGTCCATACCGCTCTGAAAAGGCTGATCACCATCCCATTCCTGACCGCAGTCCCATAGCCAATCAATCTCGTCCCAGAACATGCCGCCTTCGATGTCGAAGGGGAAGTCCACCATCTCGGCGGCCGCGTCTCCAGTGAACTCCTCGCTGCCGAGGGGCTCAATTCGGTGCTTGCAAAACCAAGGTGAAGCTTTCATTTGGCTACCTCTAGAGTTCACGGGGAGCCCCAATCGTGGGGGAGCGCCGTACCTCGAGCCGTCCGGGCCTAAGCTGCTTCTCTATCAGCGTTGGGAACCGTCGAGCCGGCCTTGACGCTCGGATGCCAAAGATCGACGCTAAATTAGCCTCGGCGTCATGCACCACTCGGATTAGGGAAGTCGGTCCTGTCAGTAAAGGTGTCAGGCCCGGGCCGTGACCGCTCACCGTGCTATCGCCGTGGACGATGACACCCACGGTAATGCGGCCTAGTCTTGCACTTGGCCCGAAACGGGTGTCGGCGTCGGCGATCGCGACCAGATCGCCGAAGCGCAGCGTTTCCAGGCGGTAACGCCGGCGCGTATGCTGATCGAAAAGCTGGATGTCGTAGTCACCTCGCCAGACGGTGTTCTTCCCCAAGCCTGAGCCCATGATGCCCGCCGGGAAGCGGTGGGTGACGGGTACTTCGAGGGCTCCGTCGTGCTCCGCAATGCCCCAGCGCAGTAAAAGCCGTGGCGCACTGTTGAACACTGCTATTTCGGGGTAGTCGGGCAGTTCGAGGCCGAGGCCGCAACTGTAGATTTGAACCCGGTCGCCGATATTGAGGCGCTGCAGCACGGAGGTCGGGAAGTCCACGATGACATGGTCTATGCCGCCGTGCTTGCCGGTAACCAGGCCGATCTGGCCCGTGCAGGGACCGGTCACGACGCGGGCGGCGTTGCCCACACAGGCGTAAGTCATCAGCGCACGATTAGGGCCATTTCGGGCGCCAACGACCTCCCGCTGGTTATTGTGCAGCGAGACACCGGGTTCGATATGGTCGCCCGCCAAACCGACACAGCGATCGCCGATGCGGTGGTTCAACACGATACCACCGGTAGCCGGTAACACCCGGGGCACACCATCGTTTCCGATTCGGTAGGGATTGGCTGCGCCGACCGGATGAGCGATCTGGCCCTGGACCGCGACCATTACCAGATCCTCGCCGTTGAGCCGTGGTCCCGACCGCGAACGGTGGCCGTGTCGGTTCATCGTCCCTTCCTCGGTGGAAGCATCGGGGTGATGCGAGCGGTCATAACGGATACCAGAATGCCTGTGCATCCCGCCAATAGTCGGCAGCAGGCAGCGTTTCGGCATCGAACTCCCCGAGATCATCGCCCATGAAGCCGAATTCACCCCGTCGGCTCCCCGCGGCTATCGCAGCGGCCGGGGCCGCAATGTGCAACACGGCGAGACGCAAGCCCGACCAGACCCATTTCCCCAACCCGGCATGAAGCATGGCCCTGCGGAGCAGATCGGTTTCTTCACGCCTCCAGGGGTCATTCTCGGCGACTTCAATGCACCGCTGGCTGGGCCGATCACCGTGCACTGCCGTCCACTGCTCGAACACCTGGCAAATATCCGGGACACGCCTTGAACCGACACGGCCACCCGGCTCACCCGTCTCGCCGGTGGCTGGCAGGTGCGTCAGCACGAACGCTGATGGCAAGGTTGCTGCCAAAGCCACCACATCGCGGTAAGCGGACGGCAGCACCGTCTTGTCCGGCAAGAGCCGGTCGAGGTCGGCGCATATCGCCTCGTACCGCCACACCACTTCCGGTTCCAGGCCATCGGGCAGAAATGACTCCATCGGTCCGTCGCCGATCCAATAGCAGTTCTGCCGGCCGGGGTCGTTTTCGAGGCGGATCCTTTCCCATTCACGCAGCGCTTCCACGACGATTCGCGAGCGTTCAGGCGCTGGGGCGCCCTCATCGTCGGCCGTGTGCAGCAGACTGGTCGGCTCCTGTAGATAGAAATGGGTGTTGTCGAGGATATGCCACAGTTCGCGCGCCACCCACAGGTCCATGACCCGGCCCAAGCGCGTGGCCAGCGGCAACCCGAAGCTGGACAGCGCCAGGGTTGGGTCGAGTACGCAGGACCAGCGCTTTTGGCTGATGTTGACGGAAAGCTCGGGCAACACCGCGTTCATGTTGTTTACGCTGCCTCGGATGAAAGCTGACCGCGGGCTGGGCGCCCGTCACTCCTCGAATGCACGCGACGCCGGGCTTCCTGGCATGAACACCGTGACGGCGACGCCCCGCGGACGCGCGACCGCCACGGCGAGACGCTGAAACTGAGCCGCGTCGGTGCGCGATGTAGCCTGGGGTACCTGATAGATCAGCCGGACGCGTTGTGGCAGCGCCGGCAGTCCGCGTGCACCCCGCATCTGGTTCAGTGCAGCCAAGCCCTGCTGATAGTTCAGGGCCTGGGCGACATGCTGGCTGACCGTGGCCCGCAGACGCGTCGCGTCAAGTCCACCGCTTGGCAGCCGGTAACGGGACAAATCGATATGTTTGCTCTCGAACGCAGCAGGGGCGGGACGCCCGCCGCGGCGCGAAACGGGTACCACGTCGACCGAGCCAGCGCGTGGCGTTCCACGCGGGTCGAGAAATACCACCGGCACCTGCCGCTCCAGCGCGTAACCATGACGGCGGAACACCCTTTCGAGTCGACGCTCGGCCACACCGCCGCGCCGGACATTGCGCCGGAGGGGGCTGCGCGCGGCCGTATCCGCATCATCATCGAGTTCGACATCGGCCGCGTCCATGCCGTCAGCCAAGTCCGAGTCCGCTGCCGCATCGTGCGCTTCCATCCCTTCGAATGCGTCGAGCTTGCTGCGTTCAGAGCGATCGCTGGGATTTCCTCGCACGCGATGTCGTGAGCGTGTTCCAGACGCTCCACATTCGCAGGGTTGTACCCGGCAACGCCGGCACACGGGCCGGAACGGCGAATTGCCATTACTGCCGCGTTCCAATCTGTCCAATTCGTCATGGAGCATTTCGCTGACGGCGGCGTCGAATGTCTGGTACATGCCGGAGCACCTCAAGTCATGCAAAGATGCGTTTCGTCGCCAGCGTTCCGCGGCTCGTCAGACCGCCGTGGCCCGGGCCGCCGTCGGTGGCATTCCCAGTACGCTACGCAACGCGGGTGTCGTGCCGACAAAGCCCCGCCCTTCGGGCGTCATCCGGTAAGCCGCCACCCAGGCTTCGGCGTGGGCGCCCATCGGTCGGATGGTCGACTGGAACAGGATCGGATCGATCGCTGTCTTGAAGTCGTTGTCGGCGATGAACTGCAGGATGCGCCGCCCGCTCTCCGCCATCTTCGCACGCTGCGAGGGTTCGGCGATGCCGCCCAGGTAACGCTGAGAGACGATTTCGACGACATCCCATTTGGTGTTCGCGTCGAAGGCCTTCTTGATGTCGGGTGCGTCCAGCAGCTGCAATACCGATTTCAGGTAGTGCCCGGTTTCCATCGTCAGCGAGAAAACGTTGCCATAGGTGGAACGGTCCAGCGCGTAGCGGAGGTCCAGCCCGATACGTTGCACCGTAGCGACTGAACCAAACGGACGCTGCTCGATCAGTTGCCCGCCACGGATCACCTCGCCGATCAACAGGTCGCGGAAGTATTGCGACAAGGCCACCATGAACCCCACCAGTTGTCGGTGGAAGTTACGGTTGACCACCGCACCGGCCGGCGCCTGCGCCGTGCCGTAATTGAATGCACGGCGGTAGGCCATCATGCGGTCGCGTAGCGTGTAGCGCAGGGGCTTCCATTTCTCCAGCAGGTACAGGCCGCGCGCGCCAGGGCCGCGCTGGATGCGCATCTTGCCGAGATGGAACAGCCGCAGCAGTACATCGACCACCTGGAACAGTTTCATCCGTTCGTGCTGGTAGATGTAATACAGCTCGGCGGCGGCGTGCAGTTGGCTCGGAACGACCGAGTCGTCGAAATCGGGCTGGATGTACGGATAAGACATCTCACCAAATTCGACCGGCCCTTTGCCGCCAAAGCCGATCAGGTCGAGGAATGCGTCCCGTCCATCGGCGTTCGCGGCCTTTTTCAACAGGTCGCCAAAGCGGTCCTCGAACTGCTGCTCATATTGTTGGCGTTCCTCGGGAGGAAGAGACGCAAGTTGCTCTCGGAGGAACTGCTCCCAGAGTCGTTGAATGGTTTCTGTGGTATTGAAGCTCATGGCTCAAGCTCCTTCGGCAAGAGGATTCATTAGGATGTTCGCTACAGCCCACCTAGGCGGATTGATCTGCGAAGAATTGAATGAGGCGGCTGTTGAGTTTCTGAATCATCACGAACCGCTCACTCCGTTCCTCATGATCACCCTTCAAAAACGGTGCAAAGGCGCGCTTGTACTCTTCCTGTAAAGCGGCATCCGAAATCCTCTCGAGGCTTTCCCTGTACGGGGAACTGACGGAGATCTTCTTCGTCAGGGTTTCGTTGTTTTCCTTCAGCTTAAAGTCCTTGTCGGTCACTATGTCCTGTACCTGAGCCAGTACGCGAATCGCCTGGAGGGCTGGCTCCTTGACCTGACCTGCCGAAAACGGGATGGACTCCGTTGCTTGTCGAGCCTCTAGCGATGCAATGCGCTGTAAAGCTTTGACGAGTTCCCTCGCCTGACTGTCGACCGCGTTGCGGAGCCCCTGGGACAGGTCGAAAAGCGGGTTGATCTGCTTCGACGTCGTATCAGCAATCACGTCCGCAAACCGCTCCAGCGCCTTCTGTAGCGCGGCAATTTCCGCTGTGATGGCTTTGGTCCTCTGGTCGGTGACGCCGACATGGGTCGTGACTACTCGTAGCATGTTGATGTCCTCCAACTGGTGAGTGGTCGTTCGCTTCAAGTCAGCGACGAGCGCCCCAAGCTCACGTCGGGGTGAGGTGGCAGCAAGATGTCGGGCGCCGGGCAAGCCCGCTGCGGCACGGCGTTCAGGCGACCGACAGCCCGATCAATCACGGCGAAAACGGCGTTGAAGATCGTGTCGAAACTGTGACAATTGGGGGCCAGGGTTTCGAGCATGGCACGCGATTGATCTTCCCTTTGACGCTGCAGGCAGAGTTCCTGGTGCAACAACGCTTGAAAGGCCGCTCTCCGCTGCGGATGATCGAATTCAGTCTGAAACTCAGCAGGACGCAAGCCTGAGTTGCCGGAAATGGCATTCAGACTTTCTCGCACGCGCTGCGCGAGGCTGGAGTCTTGACGAGCCGAGCAAGCCTCGAACCGCGGCCCCAGTTCGCCTGGTCTGGGATTGGCGAAAACGTCAACCAGCAGACCGTAGGCGGATGCACGCTGTTCCGGTAAGCCGAACGATTGCTGACCATTGCAGTACAGATCCACTGCGCGGTCGGTGTCGTAAAGCAACTTGTCCAGAATCACCTGGCAGATGACTGCATCCGGCCCGCACTCGCAATCTGCCCAGCAGTCGAGGCCTTCAGCCAAGCGGTTGCGTTCCACGATCAGCGCCATCAGCCTGTCCTCACCAGCGTCGGCAACACGATTGCCGAACAAGCCGTAGTACAGGACAGGAGGCCGCGCGACGCGAACCAGTCGGAACCCACCTGAACTGTCGAAAGAGTCCGAGAAGAGGAGTAAGGACTCCAGAAAAGCCGTCAACGGCGGCGACCACGGCGCGGGCTGATTCTGTTCGTCCACAGCCAATTGTTGGCCAATTACTACCAGGCGGCGGAATCGTTCGATATCAATCCGCGCTGTTGAGCCCAACGCACGTAAGCCCTGGACGCGCCCGTGGTCGGCACGCTCGATCAGTTCGTCCATAATCCGCGACAGTTCATTTTCCTGCAGCAAGGCTCGCAGATCGCCGTAGCCCTGATTCTCCAGTTCGCGAAACAGCAGACGATAGCCGTCGAGTCCACGCGGCCAGTCATTGGGGCCGTAGGCTTCCTGCGTCGCACCGATCAGATTCCGGAGTGAATAGATCACGGTATCCCGACGGACCTCCAACTCGGCAAACGGTACCTGGAGCAGAAACCTGCCTCCGTTGAAGCCCACGTTGGAAAGGCTTTCCCCCATCAGCACAAGAATGACGGCACCGACTTCGTCCAGACTCTGAGCAAACTTCCGGTAGATCATGCTGGTGGCCGGCGTCAGCGTACCCACCAGTCGTGCCATGCGAGCGTAGTCACTCAGTTGGCGGCGGATCGCGAAGGACTTGTCCCTTTGCCTGGGATCCAGAGCGAAACGCGCGGCCATGGTTCCTTCCTGGATAGCCGATCGAATGGCCTGCGCCCAGCCGTGAATCTCGGGAGTTACATCTTTCAACAGCGAATTGGTGAGCAATTCCTGTAGGTCGCGCTCGACATCGTCCTTCGCCTGTTGCAATTCCACGTCCGATGAGTTTCCTGCGGGCATCGCTGAAACAGCCGCCGGCAGTGCCTGCAGGAACGGAAGTCCGCGAGCCTCCTGGCCAATCGCCTGAGCACGCGGACTTTCCTTGAACCGGTCGAGCAAGGCGTTTGCGATTTGTTGAGGATCGTTGGGATCACTGACGCGGAGTTCACGCCGCAGCAGGTTGTCCAACGCCAAACGCTGATACCCGCTATTCGCCGGGGTGTTTCCGGCAGCGCTGCCGTAAAACGGATTGCTGGATGGAGATGCCATGTCGTTCACCTCGGCTGGTTGTTCGAATTACTCATGTCATGCCGCATGGGATAGAACCCTGTCTCGCGGCGTCTCCGTGGGTCTGGCGCGCATGTCGTTCAACAGGCCAATGACGCGGTTGGCCACCATTCGCGGCGCGACCCGGCCACTGGCCAGGGCATAGCCCGCGGCACTGACCAGATGGCGTGGCGGCAGGTCGTCCGGCACACCACCGCGCTGCAGGGCTTGGGCCCCGATCCGAATCCGGCGCTCATCCGCAGGCCCGAAGGGGATGATGTCCGCCAATGCCCGCTGCGCGAGATTGCGGCGCGTCTGGAAGGCGATCTCGTCGACCACCTCCGGGATGATGCGGCTCGATGTCGCCAGCAGGCGAACGGGGAGGCGGTTGAAGCCCCGGGGGTTGTATAGGTCTTCCCACACTCTCCGCAGCCGATACGCGCTTTGATCGAAACCCAGCCGGCCCAGCATCTCCACCAGGATATGGATGCGGAGATAGGCCGTGGGATGAGCGCCCCCCGGGCGATACGTCATCGTGCGCGAGGCCGGGTGAGCCAGAAAGATCGCCATGCCCCACGCCGCCGCCGGGCCACCCAGCAGGATGGCGGCGAGATCGGCGAAGATTTCCTTGTGCCACAGCCCGTAGATTCGCGTCAGCGCGGGATCCCCGCTGGCGCGCAGGATCCGCCGGATCACGGCCTGCCGGTTCTCCTGCCAGATGCCGAGGTCGGCCTGCAGGTTGTGCGACACCTCGTGCAGCATCACCGGCTGCCAGGGGTTGTCGCGGTCCCACGGGATCCGCACGATGGGGAAGGGATTGGGTTCGCCCAACAGACGGCTGAGCAGCACACCCCGCCGCATCGTCGCCGGCGAAAAGCCATGCTCCATGTAGCACAGGGGTTTGATCAGCGGACCCCGAAAAACCGCTGGCGCGGCCTGACGCACCGCCCTGTAGCAATCCTCGGCGATGACGTCATAGGCCGCCAGGGTCGGTGCGAACATCGACCCGCGCTGGCTGAAGATCTCGAAAAACAAGCCGAAGGTCCTGCGCGCCCGGTCGATTTCCCGTTCTACCAGCGCAATGTCGATCAGTACACGCTGCACCGGCGCGGTCTGCCAACACTGTTCCACCCGGGCCAAACGTCCCGCGATTTGCTGGTCAATCGCCGCCAGCCGTTGGTTGGCGGCGCGGAAATGGGCGGGCGTAGGGGCGTAGGGCCGGTCCTGCGGACGAATTCCCACGCCTTCGCCATCGATCCGGGACAGCCGGCGCGCCCGCGCGGCCAAGGCCAGGATCTTGGTGCGAAGAAAGGTGCGCGTCAGCATGGCCATGTCCCGTCCCTCCCGCCCTGGGGTTTGCGCTCACCGTCCCTGAATGCTGATGGTGACCGGACCGCGCAAGGTGAACCGCCGGCCGGGACCGATGGGGCGGGTCGCGCGGCCCACCGTGCGTGGCGTGGCCTGCGCCAGCCGCCTGACGGTCTGCGGGCTGCGCGCCACCTGTGCTGCGGCCCGGGTGATTGCCCTCGGCACTGCGCGCGGCGGAACACGGCGGGTACGGACGCCTCGCTGTACTGCCCTGACCACCGCGGGAACAGCGCGCGCAGCCGGCACGCCCTGGCGACGCGCGACCGTCCGTGTGGCCTGCGTCACGCTGCGGACCAACTGGCGCCGCTGCGTCCGCGGCAACCTCGCAACACCCGGCATGGTGCGGCGTATCGTCAGCCCGGCGATCACCGGTGCCGCGGCATCGATCTCGCCTTCGTCGAACGAGTCGAGCATCTCGTCAAAGGCCTCGAACTCGTCCGCCTCGTCTGCCATCAGGCGCCCGACGACGTTCGCGACACGGCCGACGGCTTGTGTCCAGGGCAGAGGTATCGCGCTGGCGATGGGCGCCACGGTGCGCGCGATACGCCCGACGACGGGGGCTACCCGGCGCGCCACTCGCACGGCACCCCGGGCGACACGGCTGACGCCGCGTGCCAGCCGCCGAAAGAATTCGTCCGTATCCTCGGCGCCGAGGGCGTCGGCGACAGCCTCTTCCATGGCGTCCATGACGTCGGCGTCTTCCGCCTCATCATAGGCATCGTACTCGCCCCATTCCTCGGCCTCATCGTACTGATCACTGCCGCCCGCCAGGCCGCCGACGGCGCGCCCGATGCCACCGATGATGTTGCGCAGAAACTCGTCGCTCTCCTCCTCACCGAATTCATCGTACTCGGAGAACTCGTCGAACTGATGTCCGCGCGCGGGACCCTCTGCCTCGTCGTAGAGAAGATCTTCCATTACGTCGGCTTCAAAACTGCTCATGGGTCTGTCCTCATGGTTTTTGAATGAAAAGGCTCGTCCACGGAGTCAACGCCGCATGATGAGCTCCACTGGACCCGCGACGGTAAAGCGTCGCGGAACGCCGCTGCTCACGACGCCCCTTCTCCGAACCCCAGGCGGGCGGCTTGCGACCGCTGGTTGGGATAGCCGCCTGGCCAGCGCCGGCTGGGCGACCACACGAGCGGCGGCGCGCCGCATCGCGACCGGTACCACCGTCGGGCGAAGGCCCCGACGGGCCGCCGCGCGTCCGACACTGCGTGCGATACGTGGCAAAGCGCGCACCGCCCGGGGTCCTTGCCGGCTGACGAGCGTGCGAGCCGCCTGCACTGCTCCCCGCACCAGTTGCCGCCCGGCCGTGCGGCCCAGCAGCGCACCGGTCCGACGGATCAGCGGCCTGACGGCCGCTCGCGCTGCGATCCCGGCCAAAACCGGCAGTGCCTCATCGGCTTCCTCTTCCTCGAACCAGTCTGCCAGGTCCTCGAACAACTCGAGTTCGTCAGCCCCCTGACCGGCCTGTTGCTGCAGAAGCGGCAGTAACTGGCCCAGGATTGCCTGCAACGCGGCGGGCTGGCCCGGTATTGGGCGCGGCCGGCGACCGGGCGCAGCGGGGCGGGTCGCGCGACGCGTCCGACCGGCAACGCCCTCTACCGTTCGCGCAACACGGCCGGCCTGACCGGCGACACGCCCGACCGTGCCAGCGACACCGCGAGCCGTTCGCGCACCCCGCCTGACCAATCCAGCCACGCGGCTGATGCCGCCGATCAGTCGTCCCAGGAACTCATCGCTGTCCTCTGCGTCGAGCGCATCGGCGACGACATCTTCCAACTCGGCGGCGAGATCGGCCTCCTCCTCCTCCGCGTAATCACCGGCCATGAGATCTTCCTCGTAGGCGTCCTCCTCAAAGCCATCTCCATAACCCTCGGCCAGCGCCTCTTCCTCGAAACCGTTGCCCTCATCGTAGGCGTCCCCGCTTTCCATCAGGCCCTCCTCTTCGAGGCCTTCTGCTCCGAAGTCTTCCTCGTAGCCTTCCCCTTCAAAACCATCTTCCTCGAAGAACTCGTCGGCCGAAGGAGGGGGAGGACTGCCTTCCATCAAGTCTTGCATTACTTCACTTTCGAATCGCTGGTCCACGGAACCCTCCTTTAATCGGTAGAGTGCGGAAGGACGGGAGCACTGGTTCGAGCAACCCCCGTGAGTTGGCAGTAAGGGTGACCCTGGGGGCGATTGCGAACAAGTCGCAAAATCTGGGTCACCCGCTTTGGGTCGCTCACTTCGGGTCACTCGTGTGAGTGACGCTCGTGGATCCAATTGGCTTGGAGAACGATTTCGGCACAGCACGCTGGACTGGTCCGTGTGACGGAACTGGAGCGAGCGATTCCGAGAGGGGGCGGCGGAGGACGGAATATCTGCTGCCCAGAGCAGATGAGAACTATTGCATGAGCAACGACTTGAGTGAGCCAGCGGCTGGAGATGGTATTGTTTTTTCTCCTTCACGGAGATGGCCCTGCAGCTGCCCCCTAGCCGCTACTCTCACTATGGGTTCATACGGTTCGTTTAGCCGATGCTCCGAGTCACAAGCAACAGCTCACACACTGGTTCCGGTTCCGCGTGAACTACGGCGACCGGCGCCGCCTCTCCAACGCGCAGGCATGGTGGCGCGTTAACGACTCTTGCTCTAACGTGAGCCGTCAACATGAAGCATGATGGAGATGGCCATGACCACTGCCGTCCGCGAGAAGTTTTCTTCCGAGGCAGCATCCGAGGTGCTGGCCGCGCTACGTCGGATCGCCGAGGGCCAGGGGTGTCAGTTCCAGGCGGTTCTGGACGAAGCTCTGCGCGATTACGACGACCGGCAGCAGAGGGAGCACCCCCGCCGTCATCTGATGGACTCCTTCACATCCAGCCTCGACGAGTTCGACAGCGTCTACCGCGAATTGGCGAAGTAAGCGGCGCCGCACGATTACTTGACTGTAGCCGACGTGCTCGGCATGCACGCGGTGTTGATGCAGCGTTACGGTGGCGCGCTGGGCGTGCGTGATCCAGGTGCATTGGAGGTGGCGCTGTCCCGTCCGCGGACCGGATACGACGAGGACAGCGTGGCCGAAGCGGCCGCATGATTGAAAGCCTGGCAATCAATCGGATGCGGCGCGGTGTTATGCCAGTGGCAAGACCGTGAAGGTGTTGGAGATCGTTGACGTGCCCTGCGCGGCCCTGGATCTGGACGTCAGCTCATATCCATCTGCAACGGATGCCACTCGCCTGACTCGTATCGCAGCACCTGCGTCTGGTCAAAACGCCATAGGTGCAACCACCCGTTGTCCAGTAGTTGCTGAACCACTGCATGCTTTTGTATCACTTGGTCGATGGCCCATTGCGGCGCGTCGATGATCACTGTCAGGCGAAGAGGCTCATGCACCCAGCGCTCGCCGTCATGGAGCGACTGGCGGGACAGGCCGATGCGCAGATCGCCGCCATTGCCCTCGAACACGCCGAGGTGCCCGCCCACCACGTTATGCAGCACCTTGTTGCCGCTGCCCAGGCGCAGGGGCTCGCAGGTTGACGCGTGGTACTGCCAGTTGATCCAGTGCGTGACCAGCATCGGCGCCGTCATCAGCAATTCCAGCACGCTGCCGTCAGCGTCTTGGCTGGCGTCGTAGTCATGCAAGAAACTCCGGCCCTCCAGCACCACGCCACGACTGCGCGAGCGCGGTGCTATCAGGAACGCGGCATTCCCGGCCAGCCCCCATTCGGGCCGGGTTTGTGCCCCGTCGTTGGCACGCCGGCGAAGCTGGGCGAGCAGTTCGCCATAGGGCGCGCGCGGGTTCAGCCCGAGACGCGGGGCACGCTCGCGACGAACCTGATCGCCGGCCTGATCCCATACCGAGTGCAGTTGCTTCCAGCGGGCCTGTGCCTCAGGCGGCAGCAGGTCCAAGTCAAACCCCTCGATCTCGTCAGTGGTGGTGTTATGTAGCGCCGCCACAAACCACGTTTCCCGGGGAATGTTGATGCCTTGGCCCTGCAGGCGGCTGCGGACCTCAGGTTCGTTGAGGAGTTGCGCCAGACTGCGGGCGTTGACCTCGCCCGTCTGGCCGCAGCAAGCACCGCAGTCCAGCGCGGCGGCGTGGGCGTTGTTGCTGGACTGGCTGCCATGCCCCACGAACAACACCAGGGGGGCGAGGTGGTGGTCCAGTCCCATGGCATGCAACACCTGTGCGGCCATGGACACCTTAGCCATGGTATCCAGCCCTGCCAACTGCGGCCGGCACACGGCCCGGTAGCGCACGGGCAGACCGGCCAAGTCATCATTCACCCGCGCCTGCTGAGACGGACGCAGCCATTGCCAGAGTTTGCCGAGGTAGCCCACGCCGGCCGCTTCCACATAAGAAAACGCGGCACTGGGCCATTGGCTGCTGGCCTGCCATTGGGCCGACAAGGCGAAGCGGTCAGAGCGGGCGCGCGCCACCGCGTTCTGCAGGGCTTCCTGTGATTCGTTGGTCAGCGGGTTCTGGCGCCCGACTTGGTCCGTCACTTCCACACCCGGTGCCAGCAGGCCCGGTAACTGGGGCCGCCGCGCCTGGGTGGCCAGCGGCGTGTACGCTGCGGGCAGCCCGAAGAACCCGGCAAAGCCGATGGTCTGGACGGCGGGCCAGACGGCTTCGAGCCCTCGCCGCATGGGTTCGCTGCGCACATCGATGCAGAAGGCGGCCTGCACTTCGATCGCCTCTCGGGGGACCGTTTCGCCGGTGGCGAAGCTGAGTCGCTGGAGCAGTTGCCGCTGGTAGCCGGCCTCCAGGGCCACTTGCCAGACTTCGTCGATCAACAGTGCTTCCTCGGCCTGTTTCAACAACGCAGGCGCCTGGTTCCAGGCGGCTTGCAATGCGGCAAAGGCTGCGGCCGCTGCGTCGTCGTCCTTGCACTCCAGCAGGATGGCGCCCCATGCCAGACGGATGGCCAGCAAATCACGCAGATTCCCGTCCTCGCTGCCTTGAAGCCCCGCCTGCCAGCCCAGGTAGGCACACCACGAGGCCCAGCCGTTCACTGTGAGCAAGACGGCTTCGAGATAGGCGGCCCAGACATCGGGTGCTAGGCCGAGCCGTTGCAACACCCAGCGTTCGGCGTCCTCTCGCGTGGGGGGCAGCACCTTGAGCGCGCGGCCCAGTCGGGGCAAACCCATCAGCACGCCAATGCCATGGTCGTGCTGCAGGGTGTCACGCCAGAATGCATACAAACCGTGCTGCCTGTCGGGCTGCCAGTTGGCCTGATGCACGTCAAAATAGGCGGCGCAGGTCTGGCTTACCTGGTGCGTGATAGCTTGTCGCCACGACAGCCGGGTATGTCGCTGAGGGTCAGCATCCAACACATCGATGAGCAGGGGTAGGTGGTTGATGGCAGGTTGGCGTTGCAGGGCCTGCAAACAGGACTCGGGGCTCAGGCCTGCTGCCTTTGCCGCAGGCACGTGGGCCAGGGCATGTACAAGGTCAGGCAGGGTTATACGGCCCTGCTCCCAAGCGAGTTGCTGCGCCGAGCGCGACGGGAAGACCTGAACGTCTGCCAGCACAGCCATGCGGGCTGCCACCTGGCGCAGCGGCATGCCAATGCGCGACCAGTGCGGATTGACGGCAATGGCTCTATCCAGGGGCCATGCTGGGGCGATCGTATGACAGGCCTGCGCGCACGCGGCGGCAATTTGGGTATTCCATTCGGGGGTTGGCTCATCAGGGGTCGGGCTTGGCGCTGCCGCCGCTTCTGTATCGGCCCAAAGAGTCATCGTGTTCATCGTGAGGTCCTCTCTGGGCGTTAGTCTTGGGCGTTGGCTGCGGTCAAGGTCACTGTCACTGGATGGCTCGTGCTAGAGGCACCAGGCGTCCAGCGGGTGGGCCACAGCCACAGGGTCAGGCGGGTGTAGTACTCGTCCACATAGAAACCAGCGTAGCTCCAGCGTCGCCAGGCTTCGAGAGCTTGAGGGCGTGCTTGCAGCAGCACCAGGCTCACATAGAGCGTTCCCATGCCTAACAATGCCACGACACCCAGTGTGTTATGCGGCGCATCCTGAAGGCCCAAAGGAAGGGCATGGGCCAGCAAAGCCGCCCCGGTCAGGCCGAGAACCATCAGCAGCCCTGACACCACGCTTCTGACCATGCCGCTGGCCGGCTGGGCAGGCGGCACCGACAACCACAGCAAGGGCGCCCAGGCCAGACCCAGCAATACGCTCCACCACCAGGGCCACGCGCCGGGACTGACGGCCGACTGCAACAGCAGCACGGCGGCCACGGTCAAGGCGGGTGCTGTCCACAGACTCCTCGAAATCGGCTTGTGTGCGCCGCGCATGGTTTGAAGCCGGGTCTCCCGAACCACCATCGAGGCCGACAGGAAGGCATGCGCCTTGTAAAGAGAATGGCCGACAAGGTGCAGCGCTGCCAGGGTGTACAGGCCCAGACCACACTCGAGCACCATGAAACCCATTTGCGCCACGGTGGACCAGGCCAGCCTGACCTTAATGCTGATGCGCGTCAGCATGACCAGCCCGGCCAGCACGGCGGTAGCCAGGCCCAGGACGACGAGCAGCCAGCGCGCGAACGGCACCTGTTCTAGTAGCGGAGCGAAGCGGATCAGCACATAACCCCCCAGGTTCACGACCCCTGCGTGCAGCAGGGCCGACACGGGCGTGGGCGCCTCCATGACCTGAATGAGCCAGCCGTGGACGGGCAACAGCGCGGTGCGCAGGACCACCGCCAGCACCAGGAGCACGGCGCTGGCGTGCAAAGTAGGCGATGCTCCCTCGCGCGCGAGCTGCATGCTGAGATCGGTGAGCGACCCGCTCCCTACGCTCCACCAAGCGAAGATGGCGGCGGCCATGAGCAGCCCATCGGCCAGTCGATCCGCCAGACGCTTTTTATGCGCGGCCAGCAAGGCGAACGGCCGGTCGGGGTAGAAACACAACAGTGGCTGCAGCGCGATGCCTACCAGTGCCCAGGCGGCGATCAACACCAGCCAATGATCGGCGATCAGCAATAGATGGACTGCGGCCAGCACGCCCGCCAGAGCCATCACGTAGCGGAGCTGTGCGGTTTCGCCTTGCAGGTAGCGAGCGGAGAACACACCAATCACCGTACCCAGGAACTGGACGAGCACTGCCAGCACCTCGCCAAGGGGCGTGATGATCAACCAGGGGCGCACGTTGGACATGGCCCCCAGCCCGAACGCTGCTAGCACGGTGCAGGCCAAAGCGCCCAGCGACAAGGCGTTAAAGCCTGTCCAGATTTGGGTTGCGTTTGTCGTTGGCCAACGCGCGATGATCAGTGCCAGCAGCATCAGTGCCGTTGGCCCCAAGAGGCCGGCTGCAAAAGCGAGCTGGCTGAAATCCATATAAAACCTGCAGAAAAAGCTGTTGGCACAAGATGCAGCTACGATTCTCCGTAGATTGTTGAGTTCTGTAAAATATATTGGCGCTAATCAAAAGATATAGAAAAATTAAGAATAAAGATTAAGCGATTCAACTTCCGCCACCTGCTGCGCTTCTGGCGCGTGGCCGGGTCAAGGCGCGTGACGCACTCCACTGAGTGGGTCGGCATCGTCAATCGCTGGAATGGGCGCGGGTTGTGCCGACACCGGTCCCCATGACCAGCGGCGCCTTACGCTGATAGTCCCTCTCAAGAGATTGGGTGATCCGGCGGATGCCGTGGTGCTGGTAATTGCGTTCACCGATGGCCGGACTGAGCAGGGCGTTTTCCAGCGGCTTGCGGCTGCCGCGGCGCTGAATCAACAGTTCCTGCTCGGTTTTCTTGAAAAAGCCCCGCATTGCGCGGGGCGGATAGTGAAGGTCCATACATTGCCAATGCGTGTAGCCGTTCTAGAAGAAGATCACCTGGCGCCGGCAGTAGGCCCGCGCCAGCGAATAACAGACGTGGAACAGCTCGCGTGTTGCGGTCAGGGCGTCCGCGGTCTGCGTCTGCCGCTAACCGTGCACAGCACCGTCAGGTTGCCGAGATCCTTGATCAGGCGGGCCTTGCTGAACAGCGCGCGCCGCAAACTCCACCGTCTGCGGGAAAGTCGCCTCGCGGATCAGCGCGCTGAGAGGGTCCTGATACGGCAGGCGCAAGGCCCGCTCATGCTTGTCGAGCCCGGCGACGGCGAGTTCCAGCGTGCGCCGTCGGGCTGATAAAAGAGCCTGGGGCCTGGCTTGCGCGCGGACTCAGTTGCTTTTTCTTGCGACTCCATCCTGGATTTGCTTCTCGGAAGTTTTTAAGGTGGTTGTCGCCTTGGTGCTTCAGCTTGAAGCGGCTTTTTGGGACGGTTGGTTAAACTCCCTGTCAGGGTGGTGAGGCGTGTTGGTTTGGTCCGGGTTCAAGTGAACGACGGTGATGCGTTGCCAATTGCGGGTGGCCCCGCGCCAGCGCTGCGGGTGGCGACGGCGGGCGGCTTCGTACACCGTCTTGCGCTGTGCCAGGAGTGGCGCATCGAGCCCGCGTGCTGTTGGGCGGGAGTCACGAAGCGGAGCGCGCCGTGACGGTGCTTGTGGTGGTCCCAGTGCATCAGGTGCTCGACCCAACGCCGGGCATCGGCGAGCTCGGCAAAGGGCTTGGCCGGGTAGTCCGAGCGGGATTCCGAGCAGCAAGACGCGAAGGGTTGGCGGCTGAGGCTGGCCGGAGATGAACCCGAGTCGGAAAAAAGCTGTGAGCGCCATCACATCTTGGCGGGGTGTCCTATAGTTCAGCCGTGCCAGGGGAAACAAGGACGGAGATTCCCCCCAATCGATGTCCCCCTCTCCTGGCACACCCTTCCAGTCTTCTGCGTTCCCCCCCGTCACCTTCCCAACCCGCCGCATTACGCGCGGCCACATGCATGGGCCGACGTCTTGGTTAGCCTATCGAACAGGAGATCACCTCGGGTATTCAGGGCATTGCCCTCGCCGGAGCACGAGGGTTGCCGCGCAGTAGCGCCTCGCTTCGAAAGTCCCCGACATTCAACGGGTCCGCAGCTGGGCGAGGATGAAGTCCGGTTGGTTGGGGTCGATCTCGATGGCTTGCCATTCGCCCGACGTTTCCAGCAACAGTGTCGGGAAGCCGCGAACGCCGCGTTCTCGACCGAAGGCGATTTGCTGCTCCAACTCGGTCTGTGTATCGGGGTGGTCGAGATCGTGTTCGAAGCATTGGACGTCCAGCCCCAGTTCCCCGGCGAGGGCGATCAGGGTGGATCGGTCGGACGGATTCATCGCCCGCAGGTAGTAGGCTCGCTGGATGGCGTCGATCATCGGCTCTTCGTGATCGCCTTGACGGCTGGCCGCAATCACTGCCCGACAGGCAGGGTGGGTCGAGCGCCGGGGCGTGCAGACTTCCCAGTATCGAAAGTTGAAGCGAGTGCCGGGAACCCTGATCTGTATCGTTTTCCAGATCGCCTGCAGTTTGTCGCGCAGCCCGGGCGGCATCGGCTCCTCGGTGTCCGGTGCCAGCCCGCCCAGCACGCGGGTCAGCCGCATTCCGTCCGGCAAGCGGGATTCGACCTCGCGCAACGCCGGGGCGAAGGCCCAGCACCAACTGCACATCGGGTCATGGAAGTAGTAAAGACGGGAGTCTGGCTTCATAGGCCCAGGATTGTACGTCCGGTTTCTCTTCGGTGCGCGTAAACTCCGTGCGCTGTCTTCCTCGATGCGGCTCGGGATGTCGACCCGCCGCTCAGGGGACGATGCGGATCAATGCAGCGGTGTGGAGAGGCAACAACCATGTCATCGGAAAGCCGAAAAGAGCGGTTTCAGGAACAGGCGGGACGCAATATCGACGCGGCTGCGCTGCGCGTAGCGCGCAGCGTCAAGGTGCCGGGGCAGACCCCGGAGCAGACCAAGCTCGTGGCGCAGGGTATCGCCAAGGGCATCGCACAGTACCGAAAACAACAGAACGAGAAGGCCCGGGAGCAGAACCGACAACGCAAGCGGATGCTGAAGCAGCGCGAACGGGAAGCGACGCAAGCCGCGCACGATGGGACGCCGCAGTCGGAGAGCCTCGTGATTCCACGGGGGGCCGTCGCAGTCGTATGGACGTCCGGCATCCTGTTTGCGTTGGTGGCGGTGTTGCATATTTTGCAATCGGCCTTGGGCGTGTCGGTCATCATCAACGGCTGGACGATGTCGGTAGGATGGTCTGTTACGGGGGGCGTGCTGGCGGCCGCGTTTGCCGGGGCTTGTTTTTGGGCGGCGCAGAGCCTGCCCGCGCCTTCACACTGATTCGAGCGGGGCGGCAGGGCACTTTCCGATCGGCGTTTGCACGTTTCGGAGGGCGGGGAGGCGCACGCCAGCCGGGGGCTGGCCATATGTCGGCATTTTCCGCAGGAGCCCGGCTCTTCGCGCGAATGGACGCATGCCCTGGCCGAACCGTGATTCCCCGAGACGGATCGGCTCCTGCAGTGTGCGGCGGCTTCGAGAGCGCGAGTCGGCTTGCAACCCGTCATTTCCGTGTTCCCCGTCATTCCCGCGGAAGCGGGAATCCACTGCCTCGACGGGTAACGACCGCTCCAGCCGGTCGACCTGTCGCCGCAGGGTTCGCGGCGTCGCGGAACGCACGCGATCGGTACCAAAGTCGATCAATGGTTCTCGCGCTGGACGGCTCGGTTTAAACTGCCGCGTGAGGCGGCAGCGCAAGGATGGTCTCGGGCACCGGCGGTGCGCGGGGCATCGAAGAGGCGCTTCCCGACGACCTCGCGCAGTATCGAGGGGCCCCGACCGGAGCCCTGTCGTACCCGCCAAGGAATCCCCGCAGACACGTTCCATCCACTGCCCGGTGGGCACAGGTCTGTGCCACACATAAACGTCTTTTTGACCCCGACCATGGCGAAGACCAAAACAGTGCCCGTTGCGCGCGACCATACGCCGCAGAAAACACCCTACAGAGCGCCCCTCGTTGCCGTCACGTTTCTGTTCTTCATGTGGGGATTTCTCACGGCGCTGAACGACATTCTTATTCCTCATCTGAAGGCCGTGTTCGACCTCAGTTACACGCAGGCGATGCTTATTCAGTTCGCTTTTTTCGGTGCGTATTTCATCATGTCCGTGCCATCCGGCAGGATCGTCGCGAGATTCGGGTACCAACAGGGTATCGTTCTGGGCTTGCTGACGGCCGGTTGCGGTGCGTTGCTTTTCTACCCTTCGGCCAGCGTTCCCTCCTATCCACTGTTCCTGGTCGCCTTGTTCGTACTCGCCGCCGGTATCACGCTGCTGCAGGTGGCGGCGAACCCGTATGTTTCGGTTCTGGGCAAACCCGAAACCGCGTCGAGTCGCCTGACCCTGACGCAGGCTTTCAACTCGCTCGGCACGACGCTGGCGCCCTACCTGGGAGGCCTTTTCATCCTCAAGGCCGGGATTCCTGCGGGTGATGTCATGCCCTCGCTTTCGCCGGAGTTGCTGCAGGCATTCCGCTTGCAGGAGGCCGCGTCGGTAAAGACGCCCTATCTGGCACTCGCCGCCGCCCTGATAGGGTTTGCAGCGGTCATGTCCTTCCTGAAGCTGCCGGTGATCGCATCGGCGGAAGGGCATGGCCACAAACCAGCGGGCCTCTTCGCGGCCTTGCGGTATCCCCATCTGGTTCTCGGTGGGCTGGCAATCTTCTGCTACGTGGGGGCAGAGGTCTCCATCAGCAGTTTTCTGATCAATTTTCTGGGTCAGCCCGATATCGCCAGTCTGGATCCGACCGCCGCCGCCCGATTCGTGGCCTATTACTGGGGTGGCGCCATGGTTGGCCGTTTCATCGGATCAGCCCTGCTTCAGAGAATCGAGGCCGGCAAATTATTAGGCCTGTTTGCCGCGATCGCGGGCGGGCTCGTTGTCACGACATCGCTTACGGACGGCATCGTGGCCATGTGGGCCATCGTGAGTATCGGCCTGTTCAATTCGATCATGTTCCCGACGATCTTCACGCTGGGTATCAGCGGTCTCGGTCATCTGACCAGCCAAGGCGCGAGCATTCTGGTGATGTCGATCATCGGCGGCGCCGTCATCCCGTTGGTGTCCGGTGCACTCGCGGATCGCTACGGCATTCAAGTGGCTTTGTTGCTGTCGGCAGCCTGTTATCTCTATATCCTGTATTACGGCATGGCTGGGTCGAGATCGGCCTAGTGCGCTGCGCCAACATCGGTCCTGCCAGGATTACTCACGCAACCTGAACACCTTGGCAAGGCCTCGCCCATTTCGCGGATTCTGTGTGGTTGATGGCGCCCAAGGACCGGGACCTGTCCTTGCAGCAGGCGCCTACCGCTTCGAGTAACCGTTGACGCCCCACCCGCGTGAGCGGGCCGGGAGTCCGACACACGCCGTGAATCCGTCCCTGGAGGCTAGCCTGCGGGTTCCCTACCGCGACCAAGCAAAGAGCGATGGATGGTTACCCACTTCGATATCCGACACGCTACCCAAAAGAGCCCTGATGAGTACAACTTCCGAGGACATTCGCCTGAACATGACATTTCCGGTCCTGAAGCCCGAGACACGGAGGCCGGTGTGCTGGGACGCCGTCGAGTCCGGCGAGGGCAGGGCGGTCGAAGTGGTCCTGGCATTAGCGCTAGCGCTCGTGTTCGGTAGCCCGGCCCGCAGCGCGTCCTCGCCGGCCGGGCCGGCGCCGCAACGAGCTGCCTCCGGTTTCGCAGTCCCGCGCGTCGAGGCCGATGTCGATGCGTTGCTGCGCCGCATGACGCTGGAAGAAAAAATCGGCCAGTTGGTCCAATATTCGGCGGGCCAGCCTACCGGTCCGGGTACGGGCCGAAGCGACTACGAAGACATGATCGGCCGGGGGCAGATCGGGTCTCTGCTGAATGTCGTGGATCCGGCCAAGATCAATGCCTACCAGCGGATCGCGGTAGAGAAATCGCGGTTGCGGATCCCGTTGCTCTTCGCGCTCGATGTCACCCATGGCTTCAAGACGGAGTTCCCGATTCCGCTTGGACTCGCTTCGACCTGGGATCCCGAGATCGTGGAGAAGGCCGCCCGCGTCGCGGCAATGGAGGCCTCGGCGCAGGGCATCCGGTGGACCTTTTCGCCGATGGTGGATATCGCGCGCGATGCGCGCTGGGGGCGCATGTCGGAAGGCGCCGGGGAAGATCCCTTGCTCGGCGGCGTCATGGCAGCAGCCTATGTGAAGGGCTATCAGGGCACCAGCCTGGCGGCTCCGGACAGCATCGCGGCCTGCGTGAAGCACTACGTCGGATACGGCGCGGCCGAGGGCGGGCGTGATTACAACTCGGCCGAGATTTCCGAGCACACACTGCGCGAGATCTACCTGCCGCCGTTTCATGCCGCCGTGCAGGCGGGGGCCGCGTCACTGATGAGTGCATTCCATACACTCAACGGCATGCCCTCGACGGCGAATCCGTTCACGCTGCGGCAGATCCTGAGGAAGGAATGGGGCTTCCGGGGGCTTGTCATCAGCGATTGGTCATCGATCGGCGAACTGGTCGCGCACGGAGTGGCCGTCGATTCCGCTGCCGCAGCCCGCATGGCGATGCTTGCCGGCGTGGATATCGACATGGGGAGCAGCGTTTATCACGATCACCTGCAAGGGCTGGTGCAGTCCGGGCAGATCGGAAAGGCCACGCTCGACGAGGCCGTGCGCCATGTGCTGGGCGTCAAGTTCGCCCTCGGTTTGTTCGATCGACCGTTTGCCGACGAAAGTGCCGCGAAAAAGGCCCTTTACCTCCCGGACAGCATGGCACTGGCCCAGAAGGCGGCCGAGCGTTCCCTGGTGCTGCTCAGGAATGTCGACGGCCCGGACGGCAAGGCCCTTTTGCCGCTGACGGATGCGGGGAGGAAGATCGCGGTGATCGGTCCGCTGGGCGACGATTCGTCTTTCCCGGACGGCGTGCCCGAAAACGCGGGACCGCGCGAGTCGCTGCCGCAGGCGCTGGCGCGGCGGATCGGTGCGGAGCGCGTGTCCCGGTTCAGGGGAACCGGCACGCTGACCGGTTCCGACGAGGAAATGGCCGCCGCGGTGATCGGGGCTCGCCAGGCGGATCTGGTCCTGCTGGCGCTGGGGGAGGACCAGACGATGCACGGCGAGGCCGGTTCCCGCGCGAATCTTGGACTCCCCGGCCGCCAACAGGAATTGCTCGAAGCGGTCGTCAAGACCGGGAAGCCGGTCGTGTTGTTGCTGTTCAGTGGGCGGCCGCTGACCGTACCCTGGGCGTTCGAGCACGTGCCGGCCGTGATCGCCGTGTGGTTCCCGGGCATCGGCGGGGCGTCGGCGCTGGTTCGCACCCTATATGGTGACGTGAATCCCTCGGGGCGGCTGGTGGTCAGCTGGCCCCGCAGCGTCGGTCAGGTTCCGCTCTACTACAACGCGCTCAGTACCGGCCGTCCCGCCGGGGAAAGCGATCTCAGCCGTCCGCCGTACAGCGTCGAAAGCAAGTATGTGTCGCGCTATGTGGATGAGCAGAACAGCCCGCAGTTTCCCTTCGGCTACGGTGGTTCCTACACCCGTTTCGCGTACGGGAGCACGACGATCAGCACAGTGCGCCTGCGCGCCTCGGCCCTGAACAAGACGCTGGCAACCGGGGAGGGCCTCGCCGTGCCGGCGATGATGGTGGAAACCACCGTGACCAACACGGGTTCTCGCGAGGGTGAGGAACTGGTGCAAGTCTATGTCCAGCTGCGGGGCACCCACCTGGCCGGGCCGACGCGAGCGCTGAAGGGCTTCCAGCGGGTCGTGCTCGCGCCGGGCGAGACGAAGTCCGTGAAGTTCGAGCTGCAGCCCGGGGCCTTCGCGACCTGGAACGAGCGGACTGCATTCGCTGCGGAGCCCGCAAAAGTAACCGTCTGGATCGGTCCCGATGCCGCGCACGGGGCGTCTGCGGTCGCGGAGATCGTGCCGTGAAATCCCGTTTGCCGCCAGTCGAGCCGCGCGCCTGAAACGGTGTTAAGCTCTGCGCCCAATCAAGCCCAGCGGAGAGGACTCCATGCAAGTCCCAGAGAAGAATCGGTGGACGGTCACTGGCAGCAGCGGCGATCCCCGGTCGGCCATCGACGACAATTATTCGACCTCCTGGATCGCCGGACCGGCTGCGAAACCCTGGCTCCAGGTCGATCTAGGCACGGTCGCCACCCTCGGCGGCATCGAAGTCTATTGGGGTAAGCAGTTCGCCGGCATCTACGGCTTCGAGTCCTCGGTCGACGGCCAGGCCTGGTCCCACCTCTGCAGCACGCGCCACGGCGAGGGCGGACAGAATGTGTTCGCGTTCCCGCCGACACCGGCCCGGTTCGTGCGCTGGAGCGAAGACGATGCGCCGCCCGACGCCGTTCGCGAAATCGTCGAGCTCAATCTCTACGCGCCCGCCGACGCGCTGTCAGTGCACGAGGAAGGCATGCTTCCGGCCTTCGGACGCGGCCCGGTCAAACTGCTTCCCGGAGAGAGCATCACGGTCGATTTCGGCTACGTGCGTTCGCCGCTCGGTGTGCTGATTGAGTGGGGGAAGCCCTACGGCACCGTTTTCGGGGTCTATCTGTCGGATGACGGTGAAAATTTCCGCGATGTCGGCCAGATCGCCACCGGCAACGGCGATTACGACAGTTTCTACTGGCGCACGACCAATTGCCGCTACTTCCGTTTTACCGTGCACGCCGCGAGCGATCCGGAAGGTGCGGTCGTCAATGAAATCAAGCTGCGCATACTGAACAAGGATCGCATGCCGATCGGTCAGCTGGAGCGCGCCGCTCAGGCCGCGCGTAGCGACCTTTATCCCCAGTCGCTGCGGGGCCGGCAAGTCTACTGGACGGTGCTGGGAGAGATCGGGCACCCGGAAGAAGCCTTGTTCGACGAATACGGGAATCTCGAACCGCAGCTCGGTGCCGGGCAGTTAATGCCCTTCTTGCGCCTCGACGGCGTCCTGCATGGCGCTCCGGCCTCACCCACGATCACGCAATCGCTGCCGGAAGGCGTGCTGCCCATCCCTAACGTGGCCTGGTCCGCGGGGAACATGGACGTGCTGATGACGGCACTCGCCCACGGCGGCGAAGCGCTGGTCGAGTACCGGATCACGAACCGCGGGGACAGCGCGCGATCGGGGACGCTCGTGCTCGCGGTGCGCCCGGTGCAGGTCAATCCGTACTGGCAGCACGGTGGCCATGCGTTTATCACGCACATTGCGGTGGACGGGCGGCGCCTCTGGGTCAATGAGCGAGCCTATGCGACGTTCTCGACCGAACCGGCTGTCGTCACGATTGCCGACTTCGACGGTGGCGACGTGGCGCGGCTGATCGACAACGAACAGCACCCGACTGCCAGCAGCCTGCAGTCCGATTCGGGGCTGCTCAGTGCCGCTTGCGAGTTTGCTTTCGAGCTGGCACCGGGTGCCAGCGTTGCTTTCGTTGCGGCGACAGCGATGCGGAACGACGTCGACCCGCGCGAGGAGGCCGACTTCGCCAGCGTGCGCGACGAGGTCGCCCGGATCTGGCGCGCGAAGATCGGCCGGCGCAAGATCTCGGTGGGCGATCCCGAGGTCAGCGATACGGTCGAAGCGCAGACGGCGCTGATTCTGTTGAACGCGACGCGCTTTGCGTTCAAGCCCGGCCCGCGCAATTACGACCGGACATGGATACGCGACGGCTCCTCGCAGGCGCTGGCGCTGCTGTACGCCGGTCTGGTCGAGGACGCGAAAACCTATGTCCTGTGGTACGCGGAGCGGATCTACGACAACGGCATGGTGCCGCCCATCCTCAACAAGGACGGCACGATCAATCGCGGGTACGGCAGCGACATCGAGTTCGATGCGCAAGGCGAGTTCGTCGCGATCGCCGCCGACACCTACCGTCTGACCCGGGATCGCGCGTTCCTGGAAGCGATTTTCGAGCCGGTAGTGCGGGCAACGCGATTCATCGAGGAACTCTGCGCGCGGACGAATTCGCTGCATGGGCCGGGAACGCGATTCCACGGCTTGTTGGCGCCCTCCATCAGCCATGAGGGTTATAGCAAGCCGTCCTACAGCTACTGGGACAATTTCTTCGCGTTGCTGGCCTGGCGCGACTGCGAGTTCCTCGCCGGCGAACTTGGCGATACCGAGGTTGCGGCACATGCGCGTTTCAAGGGCGATGAGTTGGCGGCGAACCTGGCCCGCTCGATGCGCATGACCACCGAAGGTCTGGGTACGAATCTGATCTACGGTTCGGCGGAGCGCGAGGACGTCGACGCGACGTCGACTTCCATCGCCTTCGAGCCCTGCCGGGCAGCCGATGTGCTTCCGGCCGAGTTTCTAAAGCCGACCTACGATAAATACGCGGCGCAGATGAGGGCCAACGGCGCACCCGATTTCGATGGCTGCTTCACGCCCTACGAGATTCGAAACATCAACGCGTTCGTCGCCCTCGGTCGCTTCGACGACGCCTTCTGGATGCTGTCCGCGGCGCTTGGGTGGCGCAGGCCCCGCGCCTGGCGGCACTGGGCGGAAGTGATCTGGGGTAACCCGCGCGCGCCGGAATACATCGGCGACATGCCTCACACCTGGATCGGCGCCGAGTTCGCAACCGCCATCCGCCGCATGCTGCTGCGGGAAGACGGCAGCACGCTCGAACTGTTCCGCGCCGTTCCCGACGCCTGGTGGGAGGGCGAAGGCATCCTGCTCGACGAGCTGCCCTCGACCTTCGGAAACGCTACCGTGAAAGCCTGGCGTGAACCCTCCCGCGTGACCGTCGAGCTGAGTCTGACGGGGCCGCTGCCGGAACGCGTGACCCTGCGCTACCCCGGCGTGCAACAGGCACTGGCCGACGGAAACCCCTGCGGGATCGACGGCGACCTGATCATTGCACCGGTCTTTGATCGGCTCGTGATCGACTTCTAGCGGCGCTTCGGCGGGACGCGGCCCCTGTGTCCCGTGGGAGCCGCCCCAAATGCGCGGTCAGCGCCCAGGCTGTTCCGAGCGTGGCAGGGCTCGGCGCGAACGTTCGCGGGTGGCCCAATCGCGGCGGCTGACGAGCGCGCTCTTCCTCTGCCGACGGGCCCTAGCCGAACCGGTGCGGGCCACAGCGGGTCGCGCGAGGCATTCTCAGGGCTGCGTCTGTGATGGCGGCTCCTTGTTCGCGTGCAACGGCACCGCGCTGTCGGAGAAGCCGTTGAACACGATGTCCGGCGACATCGTGTTGTGCTGCGAAGGGCTCAGGCGTCCGGCCCACACTTCGGTCGCGAGCGCCCGATGGAACTTCATGATGTTGTCCTCGTTCCACGCCTTGGCGCCCTTCTGGCGGACGGCGATGCGTGCGACGTCGTTATTGAACTCCGTGATGTACATGGACCGCAGCATGGCCAGCGGCCTGCCGACGATGGGGCGGTCGAAGACGACATCCAACGCCATGCGGCTGGTGTTGGCTTCCGCAATGCGCACGGTCGCCGCTCCGCCGCGCTCGAAGGTGACGGCGAAGGTCCGCGTCTTCGGGTCGAAGATCAGTTCCTTGATGACCACGAACGGACGCTTTTTCTGTTCGATCGGACCGATCAGGAACGAACTCCCGAACGGCCCGGTTTTCAATCCCGTGGGCGACAGGGGCCGTGGGCGCCAGTAGCCGTCACGCGGGTAGATCGCCAGGACTTCCTCGGGGACCTTGTCGTGCATCAGCCAGACCTGCAGCAAGTGCAGGTCTGGCTCGACGCGGTCCCCGACCCGCACTGTCCCCGTTCCCGGACGCCAGAACGTCGGCAGTGTTTCCCCCGTGACCAATAGTTCGTTGTCCTTGTAGAGGACGGTCTTGCGCGGCGGCGCCGCTGCCTTGTGGACGGGATCGGCCGACATGTCACAGGCGGTCCAGTCAGCCTCCGAACTCTCGCGCAAGCCGGTCGCCAGATAGACCGGATGCGCGGCCTCGATGCGAAAGCTGCGGACCTTCGTGGAGGCGAAAGCCAGCGTCACATTGTCCTTCTCGGCGCACTGCACCGGCTCGCTGCGATTGGTCACTTCGACCGCCATGGCGTTGGCGGTCGCCGCGTGGGCCTGATCGCAGGGGCTCCCGGCCAGCACGGACGCCATCAAGGCAGACAGGGTGACGCGAAGCATGAAAGATCTCCTGAAGATAATGGATGGGAGGGACTGGCGCCTTTGCCGGGAGTTCGCGGAAAGGCCTTGGCGGATCGGGTAGCGCCCGCCGGGATATGCCCGTTTGCGGCTGCGACCGCGGTGTGTGTCGCCAAGCTTGGCAGGCAGCTGGTCAACTGGGAGCCCCGCGCGTGGTCGAGAACGGTTCGGATTGGACGGCTTGCCGTGGGCTAGGTGTTGGCTTGGAGCTAAGACCTTAGGCTTATAGCACGAGTGCTGGGACGAGAAAACACGGAGAGAAATGCGGAAATCGTTGGGGTGCCGTCGGCGCGCAGCGCTGCACGGTGTCGCCGTAACCGTTCACGCCCCCCTTTCGTGGGAGCGGGCCGGGAGTCCGAGACACGCAGTGAATCCGTCCCAGGAGGCTCGACTACGGGTTCCCTCGCGCAGACGGTCTCTCCCTCCCAGCCCGCTTCCACCACCAAGCCAGGTTAGGGTGAATGGTTACGGTGTCGCATGGGCCATCGCAGCAGCGATCGTTCACAAACAGCAGGGTACGCGCAGCCCGCGCCGACCGATTTCGCCGCGGCATCGAGTTGGGCGCTCAGACGCTGCCCTGGCGGCATAGGCCCATGGCACAATGCGGGACCCGACCCCCCATACGCGCACCGAAGGGCCTTTGCTCCCATGAAGCCACCTTGCTGGATCGTCTTGCCCGGAAGTTTGCTCGCCGCGCTGTTGGTCGGTCCCTGCGGCGCCACCGCGATCACGCGGTACAGCGCAATGTGCGATGCCTCTGCCGCCGTGCCGGTCGGATCGGGGACGTTTGCCGTCGCCAACGACGAGGACAATGTGCTGAGGGTTTACGGACGGGACGAATCCCGCGGACCGCTGGCCACGTTCCCGCTGGACACATTCCTGGAGATCGACGACCAGCACCCGGAAGCGGACATCGAGGGCGCGACGCGCGTGGGGCAGCGCATCTACTGGATCACCTCCCACGGTGCCAGCAAGAAGGGGAAGGCAAGACCCAATCGCCGCCGACTGTTCGCGACCGAACTCCGGGTGCATGGCGACCGCACCGAACTGGTGCCGGTCGGCAAACCCTATCGCAATCTGGCCGAAGACCTCGCTGCGCTCGACGCCTTGAAGCGCTTTCGCCTGGAGCAAGCGGCTGGTGAGCCGCCGGAACGCGGCGGCCTGAACATCGAGGGGCTCGCTGCAAGACCCGCCGACGGCGCCCTGCTGATGGCCTTTCGCAGTCCGACCCCGAACGGCAAGGCCCTCGTGGTGCCCCTTGAGAATCCCGACGGGGCGATCAACGGCCAGCCTGCCAAGCTGGGCGACCCCATCCTGCTCGATCTGGCCGGACTCGGCATACGCAGCATCGAGTACTCGGACGCGGCACGGCAATACCTGATCGTTGCGGGCCCGCCGGGGGACCAGGGAGACTTTCGGCTCTACCGATGGTCTGGCGTTGCCTCGGCCGGGCCGGAACCCCTTCCGGGCATCGATTTCGGCGGGCTCCACCCGGAAGCCCTGGTGGTTTATCCCGACGAGGCGGGGCGCGTCCAGATCCTTAGCGATGACGGTGATGAGCCGGTCGGCAATGACGCCTGCAAGGACGATACGGTGACGGCGGCCGACAAGGGTTTTCGGAGTCGTTGGATCGATCTGTCCCCATAACGCCAGATCAGAGCCCGTCCGGGTTCCGGAAGCCTTGGCGAGAGCCGCGGATCGATGCGACTGCGCAGAAGCCGCCTCCGATCGCGGTTACTACAGCGTGTCGGGTGTCGGCGCCGGCGGCGACCGGGGATGACTTTCGTTGGGGAGGGGCACCTAGGTCGTACAGCTTGGGTGGGCTGTTGCCGCGACGGCTTCCCTGATAGTGTCATCAGGCTGGCTGCCGGCAGGGTGCCGAGCGTTTTGCCTTGAGCGAATCGCCACAACCCTCCGGTTTGCCAATCGCGCGAAACTGTCGCGTTTTTGATTGAACGCCGAATTTCGAAGTCGTGGGGTGTGACCATGGCGGAATTGAACTGCTGGCCGATTCCTCTGCTGCTGGTAGTCGGGCTGGCTTCCGGCTGTGCCCTCTCACCTCATCAACGCGATGCGACCGCGCGCTTCGCCTTGGCCTCGCAGGACATTGGTGACTTCGCGGCCCGGGAGTTCACCCATTTGCGCGCCGCAACGATCGACATGAACGTCACCAACGTGGCGATTGGCGGCACCGCCGACAAATCCAATCTGGACGAAGCCCTGGACGTCGACCGGGTCGTGGCCCGGGTCAAGGCGGCGCGGGCGCTGACGAGCTATGGCACGCTGCTGTGGGCGCTGGTTAGCGAAACGCAAGAGGAAGAACTCAAGAAAGCCTCCGACGACTTCGTGAACAGCGTAAGGTCGGTGTCGGGTCACCGTATCGGCGACAGTCAATTACAGGCACTGGGACAGCTGGTGCAGCAAATCGGAGCGCTCTGGGTCGAGGCCCGCAAGGCGGATGCGGTCAAGCGCATCGTACCGGCCGTCGCGCCCGACGTCGACGCGCTGTGCGATCTGCTGATAGCCGACTTTTCCGAGACCTCGCTGCACGTCGGACAGGGCTTCGACGCGACCATCACGCGGCTCAGGGTCGACGCGGACATCGCGCTCGCCGATCCCTCGACGCGCTACGCCGACCGACTGGTGGCCATGCGGGGCCAGAAGCAGGCGGAGGAGGCCGGTGCTCATCTCCATGTCATTTCGCGCCCGGCCGTCACGACGCTGCAGTCGCTCAAGTTGGCCAATGCCGAACTCGACAAGGCCATTCGCGACGACAGCCTGTCGGTCGCCGAAATCCAGGCGGTGGGTATGCAGATCAAGTCGCTGAAAACCGCGCTGGAAGTCGTCACCGGGAAGCCGTGACCAGCCTAGGCCTACTCGCGGTCAATCCCCCAACGAGAGACTCAACATGAGCGAGCCGACGTCACCACGGACGCCGGCGGCGACGAAGCCGCCTGCGAAGCCCAAGCCCAGGCGGGTGCGTGCCCCGAAAGTGCGAGCGTCGGCCCGGGAACCGGCACCGACCCTGGGGAAAGACTTGCAGAAGATGTCCCATCTACTGCAAGCGCTGATCCTGTCCGAGCCCAGCGTCACCAGGAAAAAGGAACTGCGGAAACAATTGACGGCCGTGCTCGATGTCACGGCGCAACTGGTCGACCGCAACGTGGGCGACGCGACCGATCTCTATCGCGACTCAACCGCCGCAGTGGAGCAGGCCAATGCGCAGATCGTCAAGGCCATGCAGGACTTGGGCGAAGTTGCGGCGACGATAGAGGCAATTGCGCGGGCGGTCGATCTGCTGGCGGAACTGGCCGCGATGGCGCCCTGAGTCATCGCTCGCAGGGATCGTCGTCGACACTTGCGAAGGGTCGAGATGGCGCGTCACTCTCGGAACGGCAGGGTACTCAAGCCTCAGAAAAGTTTCGACGCCAGTGTCGAATAATCCGCGAAATCGGCGAGCAGCGCCGCCAGCAGCAACAGACTGCCGCGGAAAATTGGGCGCTGCGTGAAGGATTGGTAAACCACGCCTTCTGTTTCCTCGATCATGCCGACCAGGCGCTCCAGCCGGATGCCGGTGTCATCGCCCTGGCACTGCGTGACACGGGCTCGCAGTTGCCTGAGGGCGCGCTTGCGGGCGCCGTCGGCCGCCTTCTTCAGAGCATGGTCGGACATGAACAGCAGCATCAGGCTGGAGACGATCACGAGCTTGAACGCAATCGGCATCACGTAGTTGTCGTTGATATTGGATCGGGCGATCACGAGCAACAGCGCGACAATCAGCGGGTAACCGATGATTCCGTAAAGTCGCTTGGTTAGTTCCTCGACGAAGCGCATGCCGACCCAGGGCCCCATTTCATTCGTCGCGAGCTTGAACTTCTCGGCATAGGCGGTCAGGGTCGGCTCGGGCCAGCGAATCGCTTCGCTGCGATCCCCCTCGTCGGGGAATGATCGGTTCAGCAGGCGCACCGCAGTCCAGACCGCGTCGATCACCAGCATCAGCAGCAGGGTGAAGGCCGGCACGAGGAAGCCGCGCATCAGGAAGTGATCGAGGAACAGGATGGCCTCGCCACGGGCCGGGAGGCGAGGGGCCCCGAACGATGTGAAAAGCGACGTTGCAAACGCGTAGAAAGCGATCGCGAGGACAAGGCCGCTCACGAGGCGGCGCGGGGTGTTGCGCCAGGCCAGCCAGTCGTTCAGGACCGCGTAGCCCTCGAGTTTGGCCGCCAGTTCCGTATTGGGGCCCTCCGGGTCCGGCTTGCCGAAAATCCAGTTCTTGATCCGCGCCCAGGGACCTTTCCAGTACCTTTCGTTGGGAAAGCAGCGTGCTGCGAAACGGTCGAAGCCGCGACATCGGGTGCGCATTTCGGCCAGTTGTGGCAACTGAAAGTGGTGTTCCAGCCAGACCGTGAAGTGGTTGGGGAAGCGGCACACCTCGACGATGAAATAGCTGGCGAGGATGAGCGCGATGAGCCGGATGGCTTCCGTTGGCCACATGCTGACGCCTTCGAACAGCGCGTAGATCTCCCCCTTGTCCAGCATGCCATGGCCTGGCGCGGCGGCGTGCCAGAGCCAGGCATAGGTTCCGAGGAGTAACGCCAGGCCGAGCGGCAGAAACCAGTCGGACTGCTCCACGGTCGTCTTGCGGCTATGGCTCTCGTCGCGCAGGATGATTGCGGCCATGACCGCGACGTAAGTCATGCCGAGGCCGATCATCAGTGCCCAGAGCGCTGCACCCCTTGGCATGGCGTCGGCCGAAGCGATGTAGGCCGAGCCGCCGATGCCGATCGCCGCGACCAGCAGGCAGAGATAGAAACCGGCCAGCGTGCATAGGAACTCGCGTGCGGGTCGGACGAGCACCAGCACAATCACCAACAGCACAGCGCCGAGCACGGCGATGCCGGCGGTCGATGTAGGCTTGGGTATCAGGGGGTGGACCTGGACCCCGGCGCTCGTGATCGGGATGGGTCGGGTGGGATCGGGTTTCAACGGGAAGATCCGCGTCCTTCCGACCTCATGCAGGCGTGGATCTTCGAGGAAACCGTCGACGACGTTCTGCGAATCGGTGGCGAGCTTTTTCCGCCAGCGTTCACCGAGACACCAGGCGCCGGGACAAGGGGTCGGCGCCGTGGTATCGATCGCGCCGCTGCCTTGGCCGTCCGTATCCCCGGCCCATGTCGCGAGCGATGGATCGCCCATGCGGGCGAGCGCCATTTCCGTAGCCAGGAGGTAGGCCGTCTGCGCGCTGTCCCGGAAGGGCGGGATATCGCGCTGGAGCTTGCGGTGGAGTTCCAGGCCGAAGCCGGAAATCATCACCAGATTGCGTGCCCACTTGTTCTTGTCCGGATGCAGAAAGCGCGCATCGATGCCATTCGTGAAGAACAGCGCATCCGGAAAGCGTTCATGCATCGCCTCGAGCACCAGCAGCTTGTCGTAGGGATCGCTCCCCAGCACGCCGACGGCCTTGATCGGATGCTCGGCAGGGTTCTCGGTCTGGGTGCGGATCTCGCGGTCGAGTTCGGAGAGTCGGGCCGCCAGACGGCGCAGGTAATCAAATTGACTGTCGCCGTCGGCGTCTTCCAGTCGCCGGCTCGCCGCGGGATCCGCGGACCCATTTCCGGGCTCGCCGTTCTTGTCGTCGCCTCTGTCCCGATGGCGGGCCTTTTCTCCATCGAGGCCGCGCAGATAGCTGTACTGGAAAATACACTGCACGCTTTCGTCGTACAGGTCTTCGGCATTCTGTCGTATGAACGGCCCCGCCTTCGGCGTCTGGTGAACGCAGTCGGCGCCGCTCTCATTCAACAGCGCGTCGCCGAAAGTCCCCGGGAGGTGCCAGCCGTATAGCGTGTCCCATTCGCCGAGCAACAGGATGCGGCTGTAAGGGCCTGCCTTGATGCCGCGCAGAGCCAGTTCCTTGGCTGCCGCCTTGGCCAGTTCCCGATCGGAGGCCAACACGCGCAAAAATGGGACCCCGTGTTCCTTGAAGGTTTCGCTGAGAGTCGTTCCGGAAAGCCGGGACGGCAACAGCCGCTCATCCTGCAGCGAGGCATTGGGCGAAAGGAAGCGCAGCGTGATCCCATCGGTATCGCGCTGGGCGCCCTGCGCCGCAGAGGTGCCCAGCACTTCGACCACCAGGTCCTGCAGGATGTCGGAGTTCCAAGGGCCCAGGACGTTGACGTTCCACGGAGGTTCATTCACGGTGTGGTCGCGGGCCGGGTTGCCGGGTTGGCGTGTGGACGGGTTTGGCGTGCCGTCCGCCGACACAGGCACAGGCGGCAGCGAGAGCGACGTCGAAGGCGACACGGGCGCGGTTGGGCTTCCCGTCGCGCGTTTGAATGCGGCGAACAGCGACTTCAGGGTGGTCAGCGGCCGGCCGTGAAACAGGTCGTTGTTCAGGTACACCAGCAGGATGGGTGCATAGCTGCGGGGCGCCGAAGTGCGCATGGAGTCGGAGGAATTCGGGCCGGAGACGTATTCCACCGGCTTGTAGACCAGCCATTCATAGAGGATACGGCCCAGGCGCGGATCGTTGTCACACAGGACGGGCCGCTCCAGAACCTTGAGCGGTCCTTGCTGCCCCTCGCACAGATCGACGAACTGCACATGTTCCGGATCTTCCGGCAGGTAGCGCCGGGCGGCATCGAAGCCAGACAGCACGGCATAGCGTACCCGGCGACGTGCCTCGCTTTCTTCGAAATAGGGTCCGCCCGGCAGCATCACCGCGACGGCATTGAGGGTTCGCGCGGCTGTGGCGGCAAGCTTTTCCGACATCGCCTCCGACAGGTGGCGTCCGGGCTTACCGGAGCGCGCAGCGAAAGATTCTCCGGGATCGAGGTGGCTGGCGGCGGCTTCGAAGGGATCCTGCCATAGCCGCGCGTCGACCTGCGCATAGGCCGGCGAGACACGCGTCTGGCGGCTGGGCCGGGATTCGTGGAATGGAACTTCGCTGACCAGCACGGTGCCGGCCACGAGGACCAGCAAGAGCCGATTGATGTCGCTGAACCAGTTGCTCAGCTTGCCGCCGTCCTTTTCGTCGTCCATCGCGCCCCCCCGAGCGTTGTCGCTGCGCTGTGAAGCGGCCTGGCTTGCGCACGGGTCCCGCAAACCGGGAGTGCGGTGCGCGCTAGGCGTCCGTCGATGCCACAGAATCGCGACCCTAGGTCATCGGCGCGGACTTGTAAAGGCTAATCAGGTCGGCGGTGATCGATCCGCAGTCTCGCTCGGCGCGGGAGAGTGCGGCTCGCGCTGACCCGGAAGGAACATCGACTCGGTGGGTCAAGAGCTCTGCCCTGGGTTCGAAAACACGCAGGACACGCGTCGGCGGCGGGAGACAGGAAGTGGGGTTGGGTTGCCCTCGCTCCGCGCGCCGGCGGAACGAGGGCGTATGCGGTACGTCGGCCTTCAGGCCGACACCCCCGATCCACACGGTGCGGTGGAGCGGGGGGCGTGGCCGCAGGTCAGTACGTCAGACTTTTCGAAGTCAACACGTTCTGGCCGGGTGTGTAGGTGTAGCCCGAGGCCGAAACCCCGCTGACGCTGAAGGTGCAGGTTCCGCGCCGCGTGGTCCACGGTGACGAGAAGCTGGCCGTCCCCGCGGTCGAGGTCGTGCGAGTGTAAGTGCCGGACACGGTGCCACTCCAACGGCCCGTGACACTGGCGCCCGATTTCGTCAGGTTGCTGCCGTCCCGGATCGTGACGGCGGCGTTGCAGCGATAGAAGCTGCCACTGCGGCTTGCGGTCATCGTGATGTTGTCGACGTGCAGCGTCAGCGCCTGCGCATCGGGGTTGACAGTCACCGGCAGGGTTTCCGAATCCTTGAGCCCGTCGTCATCGGTCACGGTCAACGTGGCCGTAAAGGTGCCGGGCACGCTGTAGGTGTGTGCCACTGTGTCCGCCGTGCCCACCACGGGGGTCGAGCCGTCGCCGAAGTCCCAGGCATAGCTAACCAGTTGACCGTCCGCATCGGTCGACTGGCGTCCGTCGAACTGGACCGGCAGCGGTGCCGTACCCTGGGCCGGATTCGCGGACAGACGTGCCACCGGCGCCTGCAGGGCGCCCGGGTCGCTGATCGAACCGGAAACCTGATACCGGCCCAGGCTGCCATAGTCGGAATAGCCGGTGTTCAGCGGACTGCCGGTGCCGACGCCGTCAACCCGCAGGAAGTAGGTGCCGGCGGGACCGTCGTAATTGATCGTGGCCGCCAGTGTGCCCGTGGGACTCGAGGTGGCCAGGACGGTTCCTGCCGTGTCGAGGAGTTGGGCGGACAGATCCAGGTTGGGGCCGCGCGCGGCGGGCGCAACGCTGATCGAAATCGTGCCCGCGCCACTGGCGAGCGCGAACACGTCGCTGTCGGCGCGCCGTTCGATGACTCCGGTGCCGGAAAGCGTGGCCCCGCCGCCCGCGCTCTGCAGCGTCGAGGCGGTCGCGATGTCGTTGCCGTGATCGTCGGCCACCAGCGGTGCGCCGGTGTTCTGCAGAACCACCAGATCGTCCTCGAGATTGTTGGCGCCGGAGTATTCGCCCTTGCTCCATTGCGTCACTTCCTTGCTGTAACCAACGCCCATGATCGGCGCCCAGCCGGTTGCTCCGCTCCCATGGCCCGCGTAATAGCCCTGCGTTGCGGTTCCGTCATGGGCAAGACCGAGGTTGTGGCCGGCCTCGTGCGAAATCGCTTCCGCCGTCGCTTTCTCGCTGCCGCCACTGAGAGCGTTGTAGAACACCCAAGCCGGTTTGTAGCGGTCGCCGGTGTCGTCGAAGATGCCGACGTAGGCGAAGCCGCCGCAGCCGCAGGAATTGGCAGTGCCAGCCGTGAAGTCGCGAGTGATCACCACCCGAGTCCCGAAAATGGTGTCGGATGAACTCGCGCGCGTGATCGCATCGGCGGCGGGTTCCTGTGTCGTCACGTCGACGCCGAACGGCGCATAGTCTTCTGCCACGCGCTGCCAGATGTACTGAATGCGCTCCTGTTCGGCTGCGCTGAAGCTTGCGGCATTGCCGTCCAGATCGAAGGCCGGCGCGTTGATCGTGGTGCCGTAGGTGCTGTTCCAGGCCGTGCCGGTGGCGACGTACCCGTTGAAATCGAGGTAGATCACACGACTGGCACCGGGGCGGCTGTGCAGCAAAAAGGTCTGCTCCAGCGGCTGCAGCGCGGCCTCGGGTTCGGCCCCGGCGGGCGATGGGAGGTCATCCGCGGCGTCGGGAAGCTCCGGCACTTCTTCGATGTAGAGCAGGCGTCCCGATTCATCGATCCAGGCGGTTCGGTCCTGCCGCAGGGTTTCCTCGAGTTTCTGCGGTGTCATGCGGTACCAGGCAGCGATTGATGGCAATTTGTCCGCCAGCGCGCCGATGGCCTGCTCGCCCCGGAAACGTTGGTTCTTGAGCCGGACGCTGGGGAAGGGTTGCTTCTGTCCGGGGGGGGCTGCCTCTGCGTTCCCCGGTGACGCGATCAGTGCCGCGAGTAAGGCACAACTCGCTGTCAGTGTGGCGCCGCGCAGGCGCGACGGATTCCCGCTGGACGCAGCGGTGGGTTTCGGCAGTGCGTTCTGCCCTGAGTTTAAGGTTCCGCGTTGCATGGCGTACTCCTGGCTTTCAAGCCTATCGGTGCCGGGCGCAGCCGCTGAGCGGCCAGCACCTCGGCTTAATGAAGGTCACGCGAGGGGTTGTGGCTCGAACCATGGCCCCTGCGTCAAGGTTCCCGGGGCGTAAGCTCCGGGAGTCGTTGGGGGGCGGGTCGACGTTGGACACGCTCTCGGAATGCTTCGCGGTTGGTGCATAGACATGCGTCGCGAGCCTTTCCCGAGGCACCGGCGGTCAAGTTGCGCCGGTGTCGTAGCCAGTGCAGTCGGATCAGGCAACGAATCGATCGTTCGACGGCATCGCTCGCGTTGCTAAGCCGAACGACCAGATCCCCGGCCGGTAGATGTCCCCCGGAGGCGCTAGTCCATAAACCATGCCATTTATACGGAATGGTTTATGTAATTGAAAAGAAATAGGTATTTTTACCGGTGTGGATGGTTCGACGGGGCGCCACGTCGGGAGGCAACGACAGGGAGTGTCCTCGGGGCGATGCCTTTGCCGGCCAGCGGCACAGGCGTTGCCGGTCAGCGACAGGGTGACATCGCGTGGACAGCGCGGTTTACTTGGCGTGTGTCGATGGCAAGGGTGGACGGTGACGAATCGCTGTCGCCGCAGCCCGCCGCGGCCACGTGCCGGACGATTGCGGCTCGCGCAGCAACGCCTGGGATTCGGGGGAATTGCGGGATCCCGGACCTGCAGGGGCCCGGGGAAGCTCGGTGCCGCTCGCTCAGGCGGCGTCTTCGTCTTCCGGTTGCGCGAAGCCGCCTTCGCTGACCAGGCGTTGGAACAGACCGCCGGCCCGCGCCAGTTCATCGAAGCGGCCGGTTTCGACGATGCGGCCGCGGTCCATCACCAGGATCTGGTCCGCGTCGCGCACGGTGGACAGGCGGTGGGCGATGATGAAGGTCGTCCGCCCGCGGCGGATGCGGTCCAGCGCCCGCTTGATCTTCGCCTCGGTTTCGTTGTCGAGCGCGCTGGTCGCTTCGTCCAGCAGCAGGATCGGAGATTGCTTCAGCACCGCCCGTGCGATCGCGATGCGCTGGCGTTCGCCACCCGACAAGGCCTGACCGCGTTCGCCGATCACGAACCCGTAACCGCCCGGTTTGCGCAGGATGAATTCGTGCGCTTCGGCAAGCTGTGCGGCAGCCTCGACTTCGGCCGGCGTGGCCTCGGGTCGTCCGATCAGGATGTTCTCCGCGATCGAGCGGTTGAAGAGCCCGGCTTCCTGAAACACCATCGCCATGGCCTGGCGGAGCGAGGTCAGGTCGACGCTGCGGATGTCCTGGCCATCGATGGTGATGGCGCCGGAATCCGGATCGCGGAAGCGCTGCAACAGGGCAAGCGTGGTCGACTTACCTGAGCCGGTGGGACCGACCAGGGCGATCGTCTCGCCCGCCTCGGCGACGAAACTCGCATCGAAAATGCCCTGATCGGAGGCGGGGTAACGAAAGTTGACCCGATCGAAAACCACTCGGCCGGTCGCGACCTGAAGCGGCGGCTTGCCGGGGGTGTCATCGATGTCCCCGGCGGTATCGAGCAGTTCGAAGAACGAGCCCAGCGTCGGCGCCTGTATGAAGATGCGGGATACGAAACTGGACAGCTGGTCGAGGCGGCCGATCAGCAGCGCGGCGAAACCGACGAAACTGACGATCGCCCCGACGGTGACATCCCCACGCTGGGACAGCACTGCGCCCGTGGCCAGCACGGCGACCATCGTGACCGTGCTGGCAGCGCGGGTCATCACGGTCAGGATCGCCCACCAGGTCAGCACCGGATACTGAGCATCGAGCAGGTCGATCATCAACTGCCGCAGCGCCGAAGTCTCCTGGCGAAAGCGGGCATAACTCTGCACCACGGCTACGTTCCCGATGACGTCGCCGACCTGGCCGAACACGTTCTGGTTGTAACGCTCGACGGCGGCCTGGCCGGAGTCGGTGCGCCGGACCACGATCACGTTCAGCGTCGTGTAGACGACCGCCAGTACCGCGAGGATCCCGGCCAGGTGCGGGTTCAGGGCGATCGCGGTCGGCACCATGAAGACGATCCCGACAAAGGCGGCCACATGCTCGCGGAAGAAGCTCAGCCACAGGGCGAACAGGATGTCGGTGCCGGCCAGCATCGTGCGGACGATACGGCCGGAGCCGCGCTCGGCGTGGTAACTGATCGGCAGGGCGATCGCCCGGTCGAAAGCGGCCTTCATCGCGCGGAGACGCTGCCGGTGCGCGAAGCGGTCGGCGACCAGTGCCACCACCACGCTGGCGGCGATCCCGATCAGCCCCAGCACGGCCCACAGGCCGATGTCGCGGAAGGTTTCCCGGCCGCCGGTCAGGGCATCGATAACCCGTCCGAACAGCACCGGTTCGGCCAACTGTATGGCGGCGATCGCGATGTTCGACAGGACGAGGGTCACGGACAATCCCTTTTCGGTGCGCAGCATGGATAGTGCGCGGAAATAGGTGGCGAAGATCTTCATCCGATGAACGGTTCCGTTGCAGCAGCGGGGAGAATGAGGTCCGTCGCAGTTTAACCGCTGTGCTGAGGTCTGTCCGCTGCCGCCCGGCCCCCGTCTTCGCCATATGCCAGATGTTCGATCCGGCGCCAGCGCGGGCACTCGGCATACAGCGCCGCATTGTCGCGCCATAGCCGTTGGCGGATACCCGGTGGTAGGCGGTCGGGCGCCGCGTTCTCGAACACTCGGAATTCCGCCGCGGGGATGCGGTCGAGGTCCAGAAAGGGCGCGAATACCCGGCGGAAATCGGCTTCGAACGATTCGGTGCGGATGAAGACCAGGCGTGGCGACGCCAAAAGGGCATCGGGCAGATAACGCCGGGCAACCGTCTCGGCATGCCCTTCCTTGCCGCTGGCGTAGAGAAAGCGACCTCTCAGCAGGCGCGCCGGTTGATGATCGAGGCTTGGGCTCCGGGCAACCTCGAAGTTGTAGCGGCTCTCCAGCCAGCCCGGCAGTCGCCGGATCGGGCAGACTACCAGCCGATTACCGGTGACAAACGCGGGGTCCCGATGTTCGCGCTCGGCCAGCGAATGGTGCCAGGAGGCGGACGGATCGAGCGCGATGTCCACCGGGTCCTGATGGATATGGAGCAGGTCGCGGTAATAGCGCCTAAAGAGGTTCTCCGTCTTGGTTCCTGCGCACTTCGGGAAGTGCAGCCAGACGAAATCATCGCTCCAGATCATGTCGGGGCGAGGCGGTCAACCGGGCATGCCGAGTTTCCCCCTCGGCAGTGAGCCGCATCGGGAGCGACTCGACGGGATCGCACGCGCCGCCATGGGTTTTTATTGGCCGGGTTCCATGTCGGTATAGAAGACGTTGTCTTCCCCGCCGGCATGCAGCGCTATGCGGAGCAATAGCGCCGTGAACGCAGCATTCTGGGCTGCGGAGAGCGAGGGGCGCACACCTTCGGCCGAGCGCGCGAGGAATTTCTCGATCAGCGGGACGACCGACTGTTCGTAAGCCGTTTCCGGCATGGGAATCAACGTTCCGGATGACATCTGCAGCTCCGGCAGTTTGAGGATACGGCCCACGACGACGGTTCCAGCGATACCGGTCTCGGCCAGCGCGAGGTCGGTGAGCTCGATCCGGTCGCCGTAGCCCAGATCCTCCAGTACGGCCCCCGATCGCGGGGTGATCTCGGCGATCCGGAAGGCCGAGGCGTGTGATGCCGACATCGCCTCCAACAGGGTCATCTCGTCCGAGTCCGGCTCGGGCGGCGTCTGTTCCAGGTAGCGTTCGATTACGGTCTTGTTGCCGCGCCGGTAGTGGTGCAGGCAGTAGTCGTAGATCACGGCGATTTCATCGTCATTACTCAGTACCAGGGTCCCGGCCTTGACGATCCCGAGCTTTTTCCCGCACTCGGGAACCGCGACCTTTGGCAACTGTTTGATGAGCCGCAGGTTCAGCTCGCGCGCGATCCGCCGCCAGTGTTTGTAGCGTTCGATCGAGTCGGAGTTGGCGCGCGTGCGCTTGAAGAAGGTCGGCCATTTCATCGGAAGGGATCTCACGTCGTTCTAAACCCGCTATCAGATCAGTATTTCCCAGCGCGATCAACGTGCGTGGTGGTTTGCCTGAAGGCGTTTAGGGTCGGGTGGCGCGGAATCCGTTGCCTGTCCTGATCGTAGCAGCTGTGGGCACCCTGTCAGACGATTTTACGATGCCGCGTTACGGGCTCGGGATCGCGTCGTATAGACGAAAAATAAGTCAATCAGAACAAGCATATGACCTTAATCGTCTCGAATGGTCCGGTGTTTGCTTAATGGGGTTGCGGCTGAAAAAATAGGGTGTGCTCTTACATCCACGTCATTCTGTGAACTATGTTTGAGTTGCCCATATCCTTAAACCGATTAACGGAGAATACCGATGTCCCAAGGCCATGATTTTCAGCGGGTACTCGTCACCGGCGGTGCAGGATTTCTGGGATCCCACCTCTGTGAGCGCCTGCTGAACGAGGGTTACGAGGTTCTGTGTCTGGATAACTTCTACACCGGTAGCAAGGCCAATATCGCGCACTTGCTGCAGAACCCGTTCTTTGAGGTGCTGAATCATGACATCGTGCAGCCCCTGTTCCTGCACGTATCGCAAATCTTCAATCTCGCTTGCCCTGCGTCGCCAATTCATTATCAGCGCGACGCGGTGCATACGATAAATACCAGTGTCAACGGTGCCGTCAACATGCTGGGTCTCGCTCGCCGCACCGGGGCGAAGATTCTTCAGGCATCGACCAGCGAGGTCTACGGTGATCCTGAGGTTCATCCACAGCCAGAGAGTTACTGGGGTCATGTCAACCCGAATGGCCTTCGCGCATGTTACGACGAAGGCAAGCGTTGCGCCGAAGCGTTGTTCTTCTCATATCAACGGCAACACGACGTACTGATCAAGATCGCCCGCATTTTCAATACCTACGGGCCTCGGATGCATCCGGACGACGGTCGCGTCGTTTCGAATTTTATCGTGCAGGCGCTGCGTGGTGAACCGATAACAATTTATGGTGACGGCTCGCAGACTCGATCGTTCTGCTATGTCGACGATCTGATCGAGGGCTTCATGCGCTTGATGGCCACTCAGGACGAGTTCTATGGACCGGTAAACCTGGGTAACCCAGGTGAATTCACCATTCTTGAACTGGCTGAAATGGTCATCGAGTTGACCGGTTCTCGGTCGAGGCTGGTATTTCATGAGTTGCCGTCGGACGACCCAAAACAGCGTAAGCCGGATATCACGATGGCCAAGGCCGAGCTTGATTGGGAACCCAAGGTCTGTCTCCACGATGGGCTATTGAAGACGATCGAGTATTTCGATAAGCGGATATCGAATCCGATTCCGTTCAATCGCGACATGGCAGCTTAAGAACTTATGACGGATTTTTATTCATTATTTTTCTCTGGGATGAAGGCCTTTTCAAACAATTCACGCTCCGGGAGCGCTACTGCTTTCTGCAAGGCGTATATCGAGCACAGGTGCTCCGTTCTGGCGGTGCAGGGGGAGAAATGAAGAAGCATATCTTGGTGACCGGCGGTGCCGGATACATCGGTAGTCACACTGCGAAGGCATTGAGCCTGTCGGGGTATGTGCCGGTTACCTTCGACAACATGGTCTACGGTCACCGCTGGGCGGTCAAATGGGGTCCGCTGATCGAAGGCGACCTCGGTGATACTGCCGCTATCGAGCGCGTGTTGAAGGACTATCCGATCGAAGGCGTCATCCACTTCGCCGCCTATGCCTATGTCGGCGAATCGATGACGTCTCCCGAAAAGTACTTCCGCAACAACGCGATCAATACGCTGCATTTGCTCGAAGCGATGAAGGCTGCCGGGGTTCACGACCTCGTGTTCTCGTCGACATGTGCGACCTACGGCGTGCCAGGGGAGGTGCCCATTCCGGAGGATCACCCGCAGCGTCCGATCAATCCCTATGGCGAGTCCAAGCTCTTCATCGAGCGTGTTCTGCACTGGCATCACTTGGCGCATGGCTTGAACTACGCGGCGCTCCGTTACTTCAATGCGGCCGGAGCTGACCTCGACGGCGAGATCGGTGAAGCCCACGACCCCGAGACGCACCTCATTCCGCTGGCCATCGAGTCGGCCTTGGGCCTGCGCAAGGGTCTCGAAATCTACGGCACGGATTATCCGACGCCGGATGGCACGGCCGTGCGGGATTACATCCATGTCGCCGATCTCGCCGATGCCCATGTGCGTGCGCTGCGGCACCTTGCGAGCGGCGGGGAAAGCTTGCGGGCCAACCTGGGCACCGGTCACGGGCATTCGGTACGCGAGGTCATCAGTGCCGTCGAGCGTGTCGGAGGCCGGCCGGTGCCGGTGCGGGAATGCCCGCGGCGCCCCGGAGACCCCCCGGAACTGGTGGCGGCACCGACGCGGGCCGGAGACGTGCTGCACTGGACGCCTCGGTTCTCGGATCTGGACACGATCATCAGCAGCGCGTGGCGCTGGCATCAGCAGCAGGTCGGGCGAGTGGACAAGCCGGCACGTATCGCCCGCGTGAGTTGACCTTGTGTCGCGCCCAGGGCCGGCCAAACGGTCGGGCGGGGCGCGGCCCGGGCCCACTTGGCGTAGCCGGACCGGCATTCGCAACCATCGTTTAATCGTGCGGGGCCCGCAAGGCGCCCTGCCTGAGGAGCTGGGGGATTCCCATGTTGTTCCCAATCAAAGTCGTTGACCTGGAAGTATCCCGGCCGTTGCCGGATCTTTCGGGATTGGAAGGGTATGTCGCCGTCAAGGGGTTGGTGCGGCTTCAGGGAGTGCCGATCGGATACGTCGAGGCGCCGGTGACGAATGGCACCTGCAGCGCCGAGGTGCTGAGCCGCAAGGTGTTGGACGCACATGCCTGGAATATCGCAAACGTGCTGCTGCAAAAGGGCATGGTTTCGGAACATCGGCCCGAAGAGCTGCGCCTGGAACAGCTGTTCGACCTACCGGCGGCTGCGGACACGTTCTGGCAGCGGCAGGCGGAGCCCGCCCCGCTGGTCACGGTGGCCGTTTGTACGCGGGACCGCGCCGAGGATCTTGCCCGCTGCCTGGATGGCTTGTCGCAACTCGACTATCCCAGTCTGGATCTGCTCGTGGTCGACAATGCACCTAGCAGCCGAGACACCGAGGCGCTCGTGCGCTCCCGCTACCCCTCCGTGCGCTACGTTTGCGAGCCGCGCCCGGGACTGGACTGGGCCCGCAATCGCGCCATCCTGGAGGCCAAGGGCGAGATCCTGGCCTACACCGACGATGACGTGGTGGTGGATTCGCAGTGGGTCAAGGCGTTGGCACAGGTCTTCGTCGAGAATCCGGAGGTCATGGGTCTGACCGGACTGGTTGTTCCCCACGAACTGGAAACGGAAGCGCAGGTCCTGTTTGAGTATCACGGAGGCTTCGGACGAGGCTTCCAGCGCAAGTGGGCCCGAGTGCCGGCAGGCCGGAAGGTTCCCTGGCGTTTGCTCGGGACAGGTCAGTTTGGTACCGGCGCCAATATGGCATTTCGTCACTCGGTCTTCGAGGAAATCGGAGGATTCGACCCGGCGCTCGACGTAGGTACGCCGACGAACGGTGGGGGTGACCATGAAATGTACTTCCGAGTCCTTAAAGCGGGCCATACCCTGGTTTACGAGCCGGCTGCGATGGTACGCCACCGCCATCGCCGCGAGTATGCGACGCTGAAGACGCAACTCGCCAACAACGGCAGCATCTTCGCTTACTGGCAGTCGGTCGGACGGCGCTATCCGGAGGAACGTAAGAGCAGCATCAAGATTGCAGCGTGGTGGATGCTCTATTGGAATGTGCGGCGCTGGTTGGTCTCGCTGGTCCGTCCGGGGATGTTTCCCCGTGACCTGATAGTCGCCGAAATGCTGGGCAGCCTAAGGGGGTTCACGACCTATCGGCAGTCGCTCCGTTCGACGCAAGCAATCGTCGCGAAGTTTGGCGAGCAGATGGCTACCCCGCAACGCCGCCAAGCTGGAGTGGCACCGAGCACGCCGCAGATCCGTTCGGTGGGAGTGCGCACTGTGGAGCTAACACAGCCTTTGGCGGCGCTGTCGGATCTTGAAGCCTACGATACAGTGCGGGTATTCGCGCTCTGGGACAACCGCCCGCTCGGCAGCGTCGATATCGCCAACCAGCGTCAAAGCGTGAGCGTGACACGGCTTGCTGAAGCACTCGTCGCTGGCCTCGGACAGTCGTTGATCAGGCCCGGAAGCGAGGTTGGTGCCGATTTGCGTTGGGCCGATGCGCTATCCGCGGTCAAGTGCCGTCTGGCGATGCCGGATGAAGCAGCGCTTCCGCGGTTGTCGGACCACATCCCGGTGTCGATCGTTCTTGCCACCTTTGATCGCCCGGATGACCTGCGGCGTTGCCTGACCTCGTTGTCGGCGCAGAAAACCTCGCGCCGCGTGGAGATCGTGGTTGTGGACAACCATCCACAGTCGGGGCTGACGCCACCGGTGGTGTCGGATTTCCCGGGTGTCGTGTTGGTTACGGAACCACGACAAGGGTTGGCGTATGCCCGAAACGCCGGATTCCTTGCAGCCTCGGGGGAAATCATGATCGCAACGGATGACGATGTGACCATGCCCGAGGACTGGCTGGAGAAGCTGGTTGCGCCATTTTCTCGCGCAGACGTCATGGTCGTGAACGGGCACGTATTGCCGCTGCAACTGGATACGCCTTCGCAACAAGCGTTCGAGAACTATGGTGGTCTGGGCCGTGGGTTTCATTCGTTCGAGGTAAACGGTTCCTGGTACGCGCGCTCTATACGTCATCCCGCAAAAACCTGGAATCTTGGCGCGACAGCCAACGCCGCGTTCCGCGCGACGATCTTCGCAGATCCGCGGATAGGGCTCATGGACGAAGTTCTCGGGCCGGGCATGCCCTCAGGTGTCGGCGAAGACACTTATCTCTTTTATCGGGTACTGAAGGCCGGCTATTCAATCGTGTATGTGCCCCAGGCCTATGTCTGGCACAAACATCGTCGGGAAGACGAGGCGTTGAAAAAACAGTTGTACAACTACAGCAAGGGCCATGTGAGCTACAACCTGAATACCTGGATTCGGGATGGTGATTGGCGTGGTTTGTTTTATGTGGCTTATGAATTGCCGAAATTTCAGTTGTCGCGCCTCATCAAGTCGTGGTTCCGGCGGAGCGCTTACCCCTCTTCGCTCGTGTTGCTTGAGATCAAGGGCAATCTGGCCGGTCCATGGTCGTTGTGGCAGTCCTATCGGCGCGTGAAGCGTGAAGGTCGGAGCGGGCAGCCGACCCCGGTCCGCGCCACGCCCCCGCATCCCGGCGTCGTATCGCCGATGCCGCGAACGCCGCTGACGATCGTGAGGTAGGACGATGGCCGCTCACATCATGGCTGAAACGGCGTGTCGCGCCCGGCCGAAGCGCCGCGGCTTGTCGTATCTGTTCGATTTGCTCGTGGTGCTGGTGGATCGGGATATGAAACTGCTCTACAAGCGCTCCGCACTGGGCGTGTTGTGGACCTTGATCAATCCGCTGTTTCAGCTCTTGGTGTTCCTTTTCATCTTTCGGGTCGTGGTGCGCGTCGACATCGCCCACTATCCGTCGTATGTGTTCACGGCACTGCTGGTGTGGCAGTGGTTTCAGGGGTCGCTGGTGCAGGCGGCGGGGGCGATCATCAACAGCCGTCCCCTGATTCGACAGCCCGGATTTCCGGTCAGCATCCTGCCGCAGGTGGTCGTGACGACGGGCTGGGTCCATCTGATGCTGGCGCTACCGATCTTGTTCGGCTTCCTGATCTTCGACGGGGTGACGTTCGGACTTAATGCGCTGTGGATTCCGGTCATCCAGCTGATCCAGTTCCTGCTGCAGGTGTCCCTCGCGTATGTGGTGGCCGGCCTGAATGTGAGCTTCCGTGACACGGGCCATCTGCTGAAGGTCCTGCTGCAGCTGATGTTCTATTTGACACCGGTCTTCTACGACGCCGCGCGCGTCCCGGCGGAATACCAGTCGCTCTATCGCTTGAACCCGATGGTCCATATCGTCAATGCGTACCGCAGCCTGCTGATCCAGTGTGAGCCGCCCGATTGGCACGCCCTGGCGATCGTAGCCGCCTGCGCCCTGGTGCTGCTGCCGATCGGCTATCGGCTATTCGTGCGGCAAAGTCACCGGTTCGTGGAGGAACTCTGATGAGCGTCGCGATTCGGGTCAATGGTCTGGGCAAGCGGTTTCGCCGCTACCATGCCGATCGTCCTCCCACGCTCAAGGAAGCCATTCTCCGCGGCTTGCGCAAGACGGTCGCCGTTGAGTCCTTCTGGGCTCTGCGCGATGTCAGCTTTGAGGTCGCATATGGAGAGATGCTGGGGATCATCGGACACAATGGTGCCGGCAAGTCCACCCTGCTGCAGTTGATCGGTGGTGTCGGCCAGCCAGATTCGGGTCGCGTCGATGTGGACGGCCGGATCGGTGCTTTGCTGGACCTCGGCGCGGGTTTTTCGCCGGACCTGACCGGGCGTGAGAATGTCTTCGTGATGGCGGTCGCAGCGGGGTTGACGCGACGCGAGGCGCAGCGGCGGTTCGACCGGATCGTGGCGTTTGCCGAACTCGAGGACTCGATCGACAACGCGGTCAGAACCTATAGCAGCGGCATGCAGATGCGCCTGGCCTTCGCCGTCGCCATCCACACCGACCCGGAGATCCTGCTGGTCGACGAGTTTCTCGCCGTCGGCGATCTGGCGTTTCAGACCAAGTGCTTGCGGCGCATTGCCGAACTGAAGGCGAATGGCTGCGCCATCGTGCTGATTTCGCACAGCCCCGCCCAGATCAATGAACTCTGCGACCGGGCGATCTGGCTGCGCCACGGCGAGGTGGTCATGGACGGCCCACCCGATGTAGTCACCGGGCAATACGCCGTGGAGATGCGTGCCGAAAGCCAGCGGCGCACACCGAACGAGGCTCCCGAGTGGATCTCCGCCGAAGCCTCGCCCACGTCGAACCTCAACCGTTTCGGATCGCGCGAAGCGGAATTGACGCGCGTGCGGCTGCTTCCCGGCGACCGGATCGCCAGCGGTGATCCACTGGAAATCGAGATCGAATATCGCGCGGCCCGACCGCTCGCGTCGCCGATTTTCTCGGTCAGCATCACGCGCAGCGAAGACGGCCAGGCCTGCCTCGACCTCAATACGCAGGCGATGGGGTTGTCATTGCCCACGTTGGACGGTAGCGGCACGCTGCGACTGTCGCTGGGCCGTGTCGACCTCGTGGGTGGCGACTACTGGGTCAACGTGGGCGTGTTCGAATCGGCGTGGGCCTACGCCTACGACTTTCATTGGGAACTCTACGCGCTGGTGATCGAAGGCCCTGCCCCCCAGGGGCTGCTGCTCCCGCCCTGTCGCTGGTGGCTCGAAACGGCTGACACGAAACAGGCCTCCGGGGAGCCGCCTGTCCCGTTCGATCGCCCGATGGCGCAGTTGCAGCAGCGCGAGGTGGCATGATGAACCGGCCATTCATCAGCGTCATCATTCCCGCATACAACGCCGAGCGTACGCTGGCGGATACGCTCGACAGCATCCTCGCGCAGACCTACGGCAACATCGAAGTGCTCGTCGTCGACGACGGTTCGACTGATGCCACGGCCGCAATCGTGCTGGATTACGCGCAGCGCGACGTCCGCGTGTGCCTGCTCCAGCAACCGAATGGCGGCGTCGCCGCCGCCCGCAATCAGGGCCTGGCAGCCGCGCGCGGGGACTACGTCGCGCCGGTCGATGCGGACGACCTTTGGCACCCGACCAAACTCGAAAAGCAGATGGCGGTGATGCTGGCCGGCGGCCCCGAACTCGGTCTTGTCTATACGCTGTTTCGCGCGATCGACGAACATGGCCGCATCGTCTGGACGCCGCCCGGCTACGCCTGCGAGGGCTGGGTGCTGGCGCGGCACACTTACGTCAATTTCATCGGCCACGCGAGCAGCTTGCTGCTGCGCAAGTCCGTCGCCGTCGAAGCCGGGGGCTATGAGCCGGGGCTGCGGGCTGCGGGCGCGCAAGGCTGCGAGGATTATCTGCTGCAGCTCCGCATTGCGGGTCGGTACCGATTCGGCTGCGTCCGGGAATGTCTGGTCGGCTATCGGCAACGCCCTGACAGCATGTCGTCCCAGGCAGGGAAGATGCTCCGGTCTTATCGTTTGGCGCTGTCATTCATCGAGGCGGAGCGCCCGGGCCTGCCGGCACGGCTGGCGCGTTGGAGCATCGCCAACTACGCAACGGTGCTCGCGCCAACGCTGGCACGCGGCGGTCGTGTGATGCAGGCTCTGGGCCTTTTCGCACGCGCAGCGATCGGTGATCCCGTCGCCATGGTGTACCGCGTTCTGCTTTCGCCGTATGGCTATCGTTTGGCAGCTGCCTGTCTCGTCAGTCTCATGCGGCGAAGTCGGTCGCAACCGATAACGGATGGAGCCCGCCAGCCTTTCCTGACCGCGGCCACGGCCGTACCGTCGGAGAAGCCAGCCCTTGATCTGATCGCGTGGCGGTTGCGCCGACTGGCATCGGTCGACAGCCGGCTCGCTCCGGTGCGGACCGTTGCGGCGACCTTGTCGGCGATCCGTCATGCCCCGGTCACCCGCACTCGGGAATCCCGCTTTCTGCCGCAGGCCTGAAGTAAGGACTCGCTGTTCGCGCGCCGCGGCCGGAGCCGGTTGTCGGGAAGATCAAAGCGCGCTTTGTATCGACGTGAGCCTTTGCGCGATTCGTGCAGCGCATGTTGCTGGTGATAAAGTTGCAGGCCGCTGTCGTTCAACCATGGCCCGCCCATGAATCCCGTCGTTTCGGTCATCATCCCCTCTTACAACACCGCGGCGCTGATCGGACGCGCGATCCACTCCGCCCGCTCCCAGTCGCTGTCGGCAATCGAGATCATCGTCGTCGACGATGCATCGAGCGATGACTCCGTGGCTGTCGTCGAGCGTCTTGCCGATGAACGAATCCGGCTGATCGCCTTGCCGACGAATCAAGGCGCTGCTGCCGCGCGGAATCACGCCATAGACGCCGCCCGCGGAAAATGGGTTGCGGTGCTGGATTCAGACGACTGGTATGAGCCAACTCGTCTGCAACGGCTGGTGGACTTCGCCGAAACTCGCGGCGCCGACATCGTCGCCGACGATCTGCATCTGATACGCGACGGGGAGGCGGAACCCTTCGGCACACTGTTGGGCCAGTCTGCCATGCGTCTTGGTGGGCGGATCGAGGCGGCGACGCTGGTCGAAAGCGAAACCTTCGATCGCCACAGCCTGCGCCTGGGCTTGTGCAAGCCGGTTTTCCTGCGGAGTTTTCTGATCGATAGGCAGATTCGCTACGACCCCACGATCAAGGTGACCCACGATTTCTGGATGCTGCTCGAATGCCTGATCCAGGGAGCGCACTTTGAATTGTTGCCCGAACCGCTGTACTGCTATGTGGTGGAGCGCGCCGGCTCGCTGGTGACGACGTCGCGCAACGCGCGTCTGGAAAGGGACATCGGTGTCTGCGCCGCAGTGATGGCACGGCCGGAGGTGGCTGCTGACCCCCGTCTTCTCGAGTCCCTCGAAGAAAAGCACCGACTCTATTCCGGCCTTCTGGCATTCGGGCGTGTGGTTGCGCCGTTCAAGGCGGGGCAGTGGTCGCTGGCCTGTCGCAAGTTACTGCGCGAGCGGGACGCCTGGTCGCCGTTCATCCGGCGCTTGCCCGAGGCGCTGATGCGCCGCTTCCGCCGCTACGTGCTGCGCGACAAGAGCGCGTTCGACATGCTTTACGCGCCGCGGGGGCGGCGACGCTGACAGCCGCCCGGCGTGGTCCCAGGCGTTACCATCGTGCCAGTGTTTGTTCGTTCTCTCCGGTTTCGGATCCTGCGCCTTCAGCCCCGAGCGCCGGCGCGGTAGCGCGAGGAATGCGATACGTCATAGCGGCGTGTGAACTGCGGCATATCGCCGGCGTGGCCCAGCACGATCAGCGCATCGCCGGACCGCAGGATTTCGGAAGAGTCCGGACGGGTGACCGTGGTGCCGTCGGGGTGCTTGACTGCGATGACCATGAAGATACCCTTGCCCTTGACCTCGATCTCCGCGATCGTCAGCCCGTCGAGTGCGGAGCCCTCGGAAATGGTCAGCTCGTCCATCTGAAGTTCGAGGTGGCTGAGCATCTCGTTCAGGCGCTGTCGCTCGGTGTTCTGTGCGAGGTAGTCGACCGCGGTCGGCTGAGTGATCAGATTCGCCATCTGCATGCCGCTGATCGTAGCCGGTAGCACGACGTGGTCCGCGCCGGCTTGCCGCAGTTTCTTTTCGGTCGACGGCACGTCGCCGCGCGCCAGGATCACCAGTTCCCGGTTCAACCCGCGCGCCGTCAGTGTGATGAACAGGTTATCCGCATCGTCGGGCAGGACGGTCGCGAGCGCCCTGGCGTGGTCGACGCGCGCGAGCAGCAGCGTCTGCTCATCTGTCGCCAATCCCTGGCAGACGCGGTAGCCAGCCTCCTCGGCCAGCGTCAGCGCCTGGCTGCGTTCTTCGACGACCACGAACGGTCGCTCGGCCAACTGGAGTTGGCGGGCCAGCACCTGGCCGATGTGGTTGAAGCCGCAGATGACCACGTGATCCCGCAGGCCGGCAATGTCGCGAGTCTTGCGGCGCTGGTCCAGCGCCCGATGCAGTTCGCCTTCCGTCATGAGCTGAATGAACCCCCCGAAAGTGAAGAGAACCGATCCGGTTCCGGTGACGATCACGAACATCGTGAACCAGCGTGCGCTGTCGGTAACCGGGCAGAATTCCCCGTAACCGATGCCGAATACGGTCACGACCACCATGTACAAGGCGTCGAGCGGCCGGCATCCGAAGCTCAGGTAGCCGACCCAGGCAATCGCCACGATGAAGGCAAAAATGGCAAAACCCGCGACGACTCGCCGCAACGCCGTGGATGCGCCCAAACCTACTCCCGGTGGGTTCAGTAACTGGTTGGGTTGCCGCGCGTTGCCATCATGGCTGGGCTCAGGAAGGTCCCAAGCACGCGACGGAACTTGACGGTACCACAGGATGGAGCGTGCGGACAGCCAAGCGTGTCAATCGCGGTTTCCGTTGGCCGCGCCCGGACAGGTTCCTACGCGACTGCGTCCGGGACGCACGCCGTGTTTCGCGAGGGCACCCGCGTTGACTTCGAGCGCGGCGTGGAACGAAACGCCGGCCGGGTAGGTGGGACAGGGCGCGCGCTCGGGGCTCGGGCACGGCGGCATCGTCCTGATGGCCTTCACTTCGCCGTCGGCATCGAGAAAGGCGATGTCGAGCGGAAATGGCACGTGCGGCATCCAGAAACCCGCGTCGGGCGGTTGCGGCTTCGTGTAGCGGAACAACATCCCGGCATCGGCCGGCAGGGATGAGCGACCCATCAGCCCTTGCTCGCGCTGGGCCGCGGAGTCGGCGAGTTCCACGTGCAGGTACCAAGGCGCGCGCGCCGGGGCAGTCATGACGCACATTCGCGTTGCAGCGAACGAGATGTCGGCCGGCGCGCTCAGGGATGGTCGGTGACCCAGCACCAGCGCCAGACATATGGTGACCATGGCAATCCTGCGGCTTCGGCCGGCTGGCAGGCGAACCGCGGGGGAGCCTCTACGGCGCAAGGCGCCGGCAATCGAAGGAGCGAATGATGTCGACATCGACGCCTCGGTATTCGGGGTTGCCCTCGGTGGCACCTCCGGCATGGTACACGTACTCCCGTCGGATGGTCTCCACCGGCACACGGTTGAAACACTTCTGCAGCACGCCGTAAACCTCGCCGGTGCGGTGAATGCCGCCCACGCAATGTACCAGCACGTTGCCGGGTGCCGCGCGTATCAGTTCGATGGCGGACGCGATGCGGGCCTTGATGTCGGCGATGGACTCGGTCGGCGTGGGGTAATCGGACAGCCCCAGTATGCGAATGTAGCTGAGCCCCCCGAAGCGCGTGAACGCATCGGCTTCTTCGGCGGCGAGCGCCCCCTCGGCGATCAAATCGCCCGAGTAGAGGTTGACGATCGTCCGGACGCCATGGCGCTTCACGAGTTGCTCCAGGCAGGCTGGGTTGCGCGCCAGCAGGGAGGATCGGAATACCGTTTTCGGGCCGCGCGGAAACCGTATCACGGTGCTGCCGAGATTGTTGTGGCGCGTTACGAAATCCGTCAACGCGGCGCGGAAGGCTGCGCGATCCGAGTCATAAAGGGCTTCGAAGCGGTGATTGGCTGCGATGAAGTCCGCGGTCGGAGGCAATCCGGAGCACGCCGGGGGGCGCGTCGGCGGGGCGGCCGCCATCGCTTCCAAAAGCAGCAGAGACAGGGTGGCGAGCAGCACGATGGCGGGCGGGTCGAAGCGTGGCACCGGAGTCCAGGGGGAATGCCCCCGGTTTGAGCTGCATTTTGGCAACCTAGACGGAGCGGTCGCAAGTGCCGCTTTCGCGAATGGACCGGGTGCGCGGATAATACGGGTCGCTTCGTTGCCAGCCTGCCGGGGAATCGCTGCCGTGAAGAGCCAACTGAATCCGATCGAGGCCCGCGTCATCGGGGCACTGATCGAGAAGGAAATTACCACGCCGGATCAGTATCCCTTGTCGCTGAACGCGCTGACTGCCGCGTGCAACCAGAAAAGCAATCGCGATCCGGTGCTGTCGTTGACCGAGGCGGCGGTGCAGGAGGCGGTGGACGCGCTCTTGAAACGCTATCTCGTGGCGCGCGCCAGCGGCTTCGGCAGCCGCGTGGACAAATATCGTCACCGCTTCTGCAACTCCGAGTTCGGCGACGTCAAACTTTCCGCCGAGGCGGTGGCGATTCTGTGCGAGCTGCTGCTGCGGGGGCCGCAGACGCCGGGTGAGTTGCGGACCCGTGCCGACCGGCTGTGCCCCTTGCGGGACGTGGCGCAAGTGGAGGCCGTGCTGGAGGCCTTGATGGCGCGCGAGGAGCCCTTCGTCGCGAAGCTGCCGCGGGAGCCGGGCAAACGCGAGTCCCGCTACGCGCACCTGTTCTGTGGCGACATTCGGCAAGCGGTAAGCGAGCTGGCCAGGGAAGGCAGCGCCCGGACAGCGTCACCGGCTGATGCCAGCGTCGAGCAGTTGACGGCGCGCGTCGACCAACTCGCCCTGGAACTGGCCGAGCTCAGGGAGCGGCTGGTGGCGCTGGTTCCGGGTTTCGACGACACGCCCTGAGGCTATTCAGTCCTCGGGCTTTCCGCGCAGTGACTTGATCCGGCCGCGGCGCGTCTTCGCATCGACCCGGCGTTCCTGTGATGCGCGCGTCGGCCGGGTTGCCTTCCGGGGCTTCTCCGTCCGTCCCGCGTTCCGTATCAGCTCCGCGAGCCGCTCCAGAGCGTCCTCACGGTTCTTTTCCTGGGTGCGAAAACGCTGCGCCTTGATCACGACTACGCCGTCGTCCGTAACGCGATGATCGCGCAGAGCCAGCAGCCGCTGCTGGTAAAAATCGGGCAGCGAAGACGCGCGGATGTCGAAGCGCAGATGCACGGCGCTGGCCACCTTGTTGACGTTCTGGCCGCCTGCGCCTTGCGCACGAATGGCAGTCAGTTCCACTTCCGACAGGGGTAGGCTCAGCCGATCGGCGATCCATAACCGGCTCGACGGCACGGCCGTGGCGTCGGATGGCTGCGGATCCACGGGGCTGCCGTCGGCGCTCATCCCACCACCTCCACCCGGCTGTGCCCGCCGTTCAGCCGCGTGACCTGTATCTGTGTACCGATGCGCTCGGTCATCTCGCGGACATGCGATATCACACCGACCTTGCGCCCTTGCGATTGCAGGCAATCCAAGGCATCCATTGCGGTGGCCAGCGTTTCGGCGTCGAGGCTGCCGAAGCCCTCGTCGACGAACAGCGACTCGACCCGGACGCGGTCCGACGAGAGCGAGGCCAGTCCGAGCGCCAGCGCAAGCGAGACCAGAAAGGTTTCCCCTCCGGACAGCGAATGCACTGAACGGACCTCGTCACCCATGTCCTGGTCGACGACCATCAGTCCCAAAGTCTCGGGAATGCGCTCCAGGCGGTAACGCCGCGACAGGTCGCCCAGATGCCGGTTGGCGTAGGCTAGCAGCACATCGAGCGTCAGTTGCTGCGCGAAATTCCGGAACTTCTTGCCGTCGGCGGAACCGATCAGTTCATTCAGTTGCGCCCAGACGCGGACTCGCGCTTCCTTGTCGGTCAGCGCATTGGCCAGGGCCTCGGACTGCCGCCGGCGGTCGTCGTCCTGCAGCAGCCTGACCTCCAACTCGGCCAGACGCTTGCGCTGCAAGGCCAGCGCATCGTTGGTGGAGTCGAGGCGGCTTCGCAAGACCGACGCCGATTGGTCGGTCCGGCGCTGGCGCTCGATAGACTCGCGCGAGGCCTGCCGTTCCTGCAGGACAGCCCGCTCGCGCTGACCAGCGGCGTCGAGCGCGGCCAGTGACGCCCGCTCCGTGGCGATCCATACCGCGTCGTGCCGGAGCAAGTCCCGCAGGGCGCTTACGTCGATGGCGGCGAGCTCGGGTGTCTCTGCCGGACGCGCGGCCAGCCAGGCCGCGAGTGCCACAGTCGCCGTCTGATCCGCCGTCACGGCCGCATCATGTTGCCGCGCGGCGGCGTCGCGCGTTGCCGTGGCATGCGTCAGGGCTTGCTCCGCCTGTTGTGCCGCGGTCTGGCGTTGTTCCAGATCGCGATCCGCCGCGTCGAGTGCCGTCTTCAACTCGCCCTCGACCTCGTCGACCGGACGACCTCCGAACAAGCCGCGGCGTTGCTCGGTGGCCGTCTTCCACTGCGCGTCGACGCGTTCGTATTCGACCCGTCGCGCAGCCTGGTCGGCGCGAGTCTTCTCGACGGCTTTCTGCAGCGCGGCGATCTCGGCAGCCAGCCGCTCGGCGAGGCCCTTCAACTCGACGACACGTCCCTGCTGCTGGCGATAGCGTTCGGCGCGTTCGCGGCATTTCTGGTGGAACGCATCCGGTGCGCGCTGCCACTCGGGTCGCCACGGTGCCGTCCCGGCCAGGGACGGTTCCAGGTCGTCGAGCAAGGCCGCGAGTTTCTGCTGCTGCAGCAGCAGCGCGTTCTGGGCGCTCTTGACCCCCAACTCGGCGCGCTCCGCCGCAGCTGCCGCTGCCGCTTCCTGCTGTTCTGCCACATGCCGTTGCGTCCGAGCGACCTCGAGCCGAGCCCGGGCTTCTTCGCGTTCGGCCATCGCGGTGCGCCACGTCTGTTCGTCGGACGCCAACGCATCGAGTCGGGTCTGGAGGGCGGATTGCTGCGCGGTGAACCAGGCCAGCCGGTCATCTTCCGCCACGGCTTCGAGCTGCGAGGCCAACGGCCACGCCAGCCAGGAGTCGCGGGCCTTGGCGAGGACGGCTTCGAGCGCAGGCCGCTGGGCTTCGAGGTCGAGCAACTGAGTGCGGGTCGAGTCCAGCTGTCCCCGCTCCGTGCCAACATCAGAGCGGAGCCCCAGCACGGCCTCACGGCAACGGCCGGCTTCGGTACGCAGCGAGTCCAGCATCGCATCGGACTGCGGCTGATGGGTTGCCCATGGGTGCTGGATCGAGCCGCAGACCGGGCAGGGCACATCGGCAACCAGACCCGCACGCAACTCGGCCACGCTTTCGGCACAGGCCAACTCGGCCGCGCGCAGGGAACGCTCCGCCTGATCGAGCGCAGCCTGCGCCGACGGTAACTGCTCCTCCCGTTGAGCGAGCTTCCGGGCGCCCTGTGCGATGCTGGCCTGCAGGGCAGTAGCCGAACGGTCGAGTTCTCGCGTGCGCCGCAGCGCGTCGAACAGCACGCGCCAGATTTGCTCTCCGCGCACGTGCTGGTCGCGCTCGGTTTCGGCGGCTCGCTTCGCCGCGGCCAGCGCCGCCGCATCGAATGCGGACAGGGCGTCGGAAGCCCGGGCCAGGTTCCGCTCGGCCGCGCCGCTCTGCAGTTGCGCCGCCGCGAGGCGCTCGGACGTCTCCGTGAACGCGAGGCGAGCTTCTTCGGCCTGCCGCTTCTGCCGTGCCAACTCGGTTTCCGCGCCCTGGCATTCGGCACGCGTCCTGGCGGCCTGCTCCAGCAGGGTGTGCCAGCGAGGCCAGTCGACCGCAAGTGTCTGCTCGTCCGCATGGGCCTCGAGCCACGCCACCGTGGCTCCGTACTCCGTCGATGCATCGACCGCTGCGGCTTGTTTGGCTGCGAGCGCCTCCTCGGCCTGCCGCGCATCGTGGTCGGCGGTTATCCGGGCCTGTTCGGCGCCGGCGCGCCGCTCGGCCAGCAGGCCGATCTCCGTATCCAGCGAACGCGCGCGGTCGAGTCCCGGTTTGGCTCCGAGTTGCCTCCCCTCGGCCAGACGCCGGCGTTCCCGGGCCGCGGCAAGCTCCCCGGCCGCATTCGATCGCGCCTGATCGGCCGCCAGTACTGCTTGCTCGGCCAGGACCCGAGCCTCCTCGCTCTCCGCTCGCGCCGCGGCGGCCCGGTCCTGTTCGTTGAGCAAGGGACGGGCATCCTGCACCGCCGCCACGGCCGCGAGCAGGGCGCGCCGCGCGGCAGCGGATTCGATAGCGGCGACGGCTTCGCGTGCGGCGGCGGCAGCCTGGGTCTCCGCTTCGCGCGCACGTTCGAATTCCTCGTGCCATCGCAGGCCGGCCTCGGCCTCGGACCGGGCTTTCTCCAACCCGGCCATTGCGTGCTCGGCGGCTGCCTTGGCCGACGCGAGCTCGGCACGGGCGGGCGCATTCAGCGGCTGACAATTCGCCTGCTGGTCGCGCAATTGCCGCAGTTCTTCCAGTTCCCGCTTGCAGCGCTCGAAGGCGCGCCGCGAGATACCGGTGAAGGTGTCGGTGCCGGTCAGGGTTTCGAGCAGTTCGGCACGCTCGTTGTCGTCGGCCTTCAGGAAATTCGCGAACTCGTTCTGCGCGAGCAGCACGGCGCGGGTGAACTGCTCGAAGGACAGGCCCAGTCGGGCCTCGATTTCCCTGAGCACCTCGGTCTTGGTGCCCCCGATCGCCGGTCCATCGGGGAGCCTCGACAGCCGCATCTCGCTGGCCTGCAGCTTCCCGTCGCTGCGGCTGCGCGCGCGACGGACGCCCCACCGGCTGCGATACGGCAGACCGTCGTTGCCCACGAAATCGACTTCCGCATACCCCTCGTGCGCGCCGCGGCGGAGCAGGTTGCGCGGGTCCTGCGCGCTGACGGTCTCGTCCCGCACGTCCGGAAGGTTAGCGCCGCGGCCCCCGCCGGCCCGTGCCAGGCGTGGCGTGCAGTCGTACAACGCGAGGCACAGCGCGTCGAGCAGCGTGCTCTTGCCGGCTCCGGTCGGACCGGAGATCGCGAATAGACCGCTGGATGCCAGCGGCTCGGCCGTGAAATCGATGGCGAAATCACCGCCCAGCGAGGCCAGATTGCCGCCGCGGATGGCAAGTATCTTCATGGCGCGCTCTCGTCGGCCCTGCCGTCCAGCAGTTCGCCGAAGGCGTGCAACAGCGGTTCGGGCGGCTCGGCATCGTATTGGCGCGAATAGAGGCGCCGGAATATGGTGACCGGCTCGAGGCGGCCGAGGTCGTTCAGCGACAGAGCCGGCGTCTCGGCGCCGAGTGCTCCGGTGCCCGGGTAAGTCGTTTCGATCTTCGCGAGCCGCACCGGTTTGTCGGCCAGCGCGGCTTCGATGCGGGCGCGCAGGCCGGGTTCCGGCGTGTCGAGCCGCACCCGCACTTCGAGATAGGGTTGTGCTTCGGTCGGAAGCTGCGGCAAATCCAGGTGCGCCAGGGTGTCCAGGACGCTCGCGGCGGGTTCGGGCTGCGGCGGAATGCGGAGCAGATCGACGGCACGCGGAATGCGCAGCGGCTCGATCGCGGCCGCCTGTTCCCCATCCAGATCGATTCGCACGACTTGATGGGGGTAATCGATCTCGGTGAAAGACATCGGCAACGGACTGCCGCTGTAGCGCACGTTCCAGCGCCCCGCGATGGTCTGGGCCCGGTGGAGATGCCCCAGCGCCGTGTAGGCAAGCCGCATATCGAACAGGTCCGCCGACAAGGCTTCCGCCCCGCCGATGACGATGCGGCGCTCGGACTCCTCCGATACCGCGCCGCCATGCATGTGGCAGTGACCCAGCGCGATGATCGCCTGTCCCGACTCGCGTCGCGCCAATGCCCGTTCGAGCAACTCCCGATAAAGCCGCGCGACGCCTCCCGCGTAACCGGTGTCCGCATCGCCCGCGGGCACATCGACCGGCCGCAGGTAAGGCACGGTGAGACACCATGCCCGGATACGACCCGCGCGATCAGGCAAGGGCACCAACAGGCGATCGAGGTCGATCTGGCCGTCGTCAGCCCGGGTCACATGTCCGATGACGGTGATGCCGAAGGCGTCGAACAGGGGCGACGGCGCTTCCAGCCTTCCCGGTGAATCGTGGTTGCCCCCGATCAGCACCACCTGCAGCCACGGGGCGCGCGCCCGCGCCGCACTGAGAAATCGGTACAACTGCCGCTGCGCGGCGGACGACGGGTTCGCGTTGTCGAACACATCACCGCACAGCAGCAGCGCGTCCGGCTGCTCGGACTCGATCGTGTCGGTGAGCCAGTCCAGAAATCGGTCGTGCTCGTAGGTTCGCTCGAATTGATGGAGCGACTGCCCGAGATGCCAGTCCGACGTGTGCAAAAGGCGCATGGGGGGTCGAAGCCTTGCGTCGCCCCGGAATGGGGTCGAAAGGCCGCTATTCTAGGAGCCGGTCGGCCCCGCGGCCAGCAGTCAATGTGAGGCCGGTTGCGAGGACCCCGCAGGTCAGGCGTGAAGCAGGGAAATCAGTGCGCTAGACAGCACCGTGCCGGACGCGCGATGCGTCCGGCCGGTCATAGGGCGACGTCCATAGGGAACGGCGTTTGCCGCACCCATCCGCTGCCCCGCGTCAGTCCATGATCGCGAACGTGAAGCTGCCGTTGGGATCGCACGCGAAGTCCCCGTTCGTGTCGTCATAGGCCCATGTGTAGGTATTGACCGAATTGACGTGCAGGCTTTCGACATAGGACAGGGCATTGTGGTCGAGTCCCTGGCTGATGCATTCGGCCTTCTGTGAGTAGGCGCCGGCGCAGCAGACGAGATCGGCGTCGGCGGCACCGTGCTTCTTCGCGTGCGTGCAGTTGCTGTAGCAACCCTTGAATGCCCCCGTTTTATTGACCAGAAGCTCCTCGGGACAGACGCTCTTGAGCGTATGGCCGGCCGTGCGCGAACGTTCGGACAGCAGCCCAGTCATATCGCGTTGCGGCCCGTACAGCGTGTAGCGAGTGATGCCACGGGCGTTCACATGGCTGCAAATCGTGGGCTTTGACGGCCGGATCGACAGCCCGAAGTTGTAGCCGTCGACCAGGGACGAATCGATGTTCGTCACGCCGACGCTATGATCGGAGGCTGAATAGCGCGTGGCGCCCGACCCCGTCGGCGGGTTGTCCGTGGGATAGAAGGTCGGCTCCATCACGATGGAATAGATGTTGCCCGCGGCATCGCGTCCGGTGTTGAACCAGTGGCCTTGGCTGGTCTGGAAGCCGGTGACGAACCAGGCGCCCGAGTTGATGCCGCGTTCCGGAACATCGATCACGCGTGGTCGACCCTTCCGCACGATCCGGTCGCCGGTGCCGGTGCATCGGCCCGTGCGCATGTCGTTGAACTGGTCTGCACCATTGATGCAGAGGGCTCGATACCGCGTGTCGTTGCGAAAGGTGAGCTGCCGCGCCGCTGTCAGTACCCGCGTTTTCGGTGCCGGTAACGGCGCAGCCGTTGGGTGGGCCGCAAAATTGGCCCCTAGCGAAATGACCGAAACCGCCGCCGTCGACGAGGCCGGGATTACGCCTGCGCCCGAGCAGGTGGTCGCGCCGGTGTTCACCGTGCCGTCGCCCTTGATGGTGAGCTTGCAGTGATTCCAGTGCTGAGTCTTTGGATTATGCTGGAAGAACGCGTAAGTCGTTTCGATCCCGCCGGTCCTGAAGAAGCTGAGCGGGGCGATGCTCGGCAAGCCTTGCTGCGCCGGCACCACCGTCACATAGCTGATCTGCTTCTGAGTGGTGCATGCTGCGTCGTCGCAGCGGTAGACGTAGGTCGGCGCGACCGGATTGGCGTACTGAATCGTGACATGGGAAACCGCGTGCGCTCCCTGCGACTGCGCGAGGAGTAACCCGCCGAGTGCGATCGTGATCAAGGATTTCATGCCTGGGGCCCTCTGTTCGGGGTAACGACCTGGCCGATCAGCCTGACTCGGCCGCGACGGAAATCGCCCGTCGACGATGCATCGACTGGCGAGCGTTACCGCACGCCAAATGTAGGACAGCCTCGGGACGGAAGGACTCGCCCGCGTTATCGAGGCGAGTGCCCTCGTCGATCGAGATGAGCCCTGGCCAGTGCGTGGTCGGCGCTCCTCAAACCCGACGGCCCCGAAGCCACACGTCATTCCCGCAAAGGCGGGAATCCACCGCCTTCCCTTCGCTCGGTTCGTATTCGCGGGTGTGCACGGATGACGTTCTTGCTGTGGGGAACGGAGCCGATGGCCCGCGTCTGCGTCCATCCCGGTCATTCCCTCCGGTCAACACACCGGCTACGCTCGCAAGCTTGCGGGACGTACTTCTTTTGGATAATCCTGCACACTCCGGGCTCGAATTTGATGAAGGAATCATCCAATGGATTCAGAGGCCTCGACGCCGATTCTGCCCCTGACCCAGCTCGAATTCCGCTTCGAACTGGATGAACCGCCCAGGCTACCCGCGTTTCCGGGCTCCGCCTGGCGCGGCGTGTTCGGGCATGCGTTGAAGCGTGCGGTATGTGTCGTTCGTCATACCGAATGCGGCGCCTGCCTGCTCTATCGAACTTGCGTCTATCCATACATTTTCGAGACGCCTCCACCGCCCGATGCCGAGAAGATGCGGCGCTACTCGGCGGTGCCGCACCCGTTCGCACTGCGTGTCGAGCCGCGTCAGTCGGGGCTCGAATATCGGCTGGGCATGACCTTGTTTGGGCGGGCCGAGCGGCATCTTCCGTACGTCGTCCACGCCGTGTCCGAAGCCGGCCGATCCGGCCTCGGCCGCAACCATCAAGCTTTTCGCTTGGTTGATGTGCTGCAACCGCGCCAGACCGGCCGGGAAAATTGGCTCAGCATTTATTCACCCGGGCAGCCGCTGCAGGGGTATCCGGCGACGGCACCCAACGCCGTTCGTTGCCCGGATCGGGTCCACATCCGACTCTTGAGTCCACTGCGCCTGCGTAACCGTGACCGCCTCGTGACCCCGGCGACGTTCCGCTTCAGCGACCTGTTCGGCCACCTGCTGCGCCGCATCTCCCTGTTGACCTACTTTCACACAGACACACCGCTGGAGGTCGACTTCGCCGCCTTGACCCGTGTCGCAGCCGAGGTGCCAATCCTGGAGCCCCGCTTGCGCTGGTACGACTGGACACGGTATTCCTCGCGTCAGGAAACGACCATGGACATGGGCGGCCTGGTTGGCAGCTTCGAGTTGCCCGGTGGCGTCTTGGCGCCGTTCTGGCCCTATCTGTGGCTCGGTCAGTTTGCCCAGGTCGGTAAGGGCACGACCATGGGACTCGGTCGTTACGAAATCCTGCCGACGGGTGTATCCGACGAGGTCGATCCATGACCGGCGCCGGATCGGGCACCCGCTTGCTCTGCATCACGGGCCTCACTCCGCAGGTCCTCACCGAAACGCTTTACGCGCTGGCAACCGAGCCGAACACCCGCCTGCCGAATGAAATCCGGCTGCTTTCGACGGCCGAGGGTGTCGAGCGGGCCCGCCTAACGCTGCTCAGCGACGAACCGGGATGGTTCGGCCGCCTGTGCCGCGACTACGGTTTGCCGCCAATCCGCTTCGACGCGGATTGCCTGCACGTGCTGACTGATCGTGACGGAGCGCCACTGCACGACATCCGCAACGCGAACGAGAATGCTGCCGCCGCCGATTGCATCACCGACTGGGTGCGGCGTCTGACGGCAGAAGACGACTCGGCGTTGCACGTATCGTTGGCGGGCGGGCGTAAGACCATGGGCTTTTTCGCCGGTTACGCGCTCTCTTTATTCGGCCGACCGCGGGATCGTCTTTCCCATGTCCTGGTGGAGGCCCCGTTCGAGTCGCATCCGGGATTCTTCTATCCCACGCCTTACCCTGAGGTCATCTACGCACCGCCGCCAGACCAGCGACCGCTGGACACGCGCGATGCGGTCGTGACCCTCGCCGACATTCCTTTTGTCAGGTTGCGCGAGGGTTTGCCGCAGCGCCTGCTGTCCGGGCGCGCCAGCTTCAGCGACACCGTGCACATTGCCCAGCGGGTGCTGGACAAACCGCAACTGACGCTGGACACGGCTGGGCGCTGTGTGACCGCCGGTGGCGAGACGATTTCACTGGCACCGGCCGATTTCGCGTTTTACCTGTGGTTCGTGCGGCGGCGCCTGAATGGCGACCCGCCGGTGCGGTCGACGGAACCGGACGTCCACCACGAATACCTCGCCGTCTACCAGGACGTGGCCGGCGGCGAATGGGCCGATACCGATCGGGTCGTGAGTGCTCTGGCGCAGGGTTTCACGAAGGAGTGGTTCGAACAGCGCAAATCGAAAACCAACCGCGCGCTGATCGCGGCGCTCGGCGAAGCCGTCGCGCGGCCTTATCTGATCACTGGGGAAGGCCGCAGGCCCAAGACGCGATTCGGTTTGACGTTGGAGGCGGAGGCGATTTGCGTGGCGTAAACACCCCGGGTGCTTCCGGAAAGCTTGCGACGCCTGCCCCGCTGGCGTTCAAGGAGATAAGCTCAGTGCGAACTTCAAGGAGCCTCTATGCCTAAGCTCAATTCGTTGGCCGCTTCCTGCCGTCTGGCACTTGCGGCATACCTCCACGACCTCGGCAAATTTGCCGAGCGTGCGCGGATTGGTGAAGCAACCGACAAAGACGCCCAGGGAAATTCCCGCGCCGACATCAATAAACAGCTTTATTGCCCGCAGTTTGCTGGTCGCTACACCCACGTCCACGCGGCGTACACAGGGATCGGCTTCGATCTGCTGGAAAACCATCTGCCGGATCTGGTCGGTGAGGACATGGCGCCTTTTGCGCCCTGGCGGGACCGCGATGCGGATGACTCGCTCGTCAACGCTGCCGCGCGACACCACAAACCGGACACCTTTCTCCAGTGGATTATTGCGACGGCCGATCGTCTGGCTTCCGGCTTCGAGCGGGAAGACTTCGAAGCCTATAACGCAGCGCCGGATGAGACGACGACCAGAAAGAATCACTACACCGCGCGACAACTCACGCTGCTTGAACAGATCCGCTTGACGGATCGGACGGAAACCTTGGGATGGCGCTACCCCTTGGCGCCACTCTCGCCAAAGTCGATCTTTCCCGTTCCGGCTGTCGAATGTGAGCGCGATGACAACAAGGCAGCCCAGAACGAATACGAAAAGCTCTGGAACGAGTTCCTTGGCGGACTCAAGTTAGTGCCACCATCGCATCGCCAGAATTTTTCACTCTGGCTGGATCATTTCGATAGCCTCTGGCTCACGTTTACGCAGGCCATTCCTTCGGCCACGGCCGGTAATGTGAAACCTGAGGTATCGCTGTACGATCATTCGAAGACCACGGCGGCGCTGGCCGTCGCACTCTGGCGCTACCATGCCGATCAGGAACACGACCGGCAGAGCGTTCGGGAGCAACTCGGGGCGCAATGGGACCGGCGCAGGGAACAGTGTGCCGAAGCCAGGAGCGCGTGGGAAGACGAGAAGTTTCTGCTGATCCAAGGCGACTTTTTCGGTATTCAGGATTTCATCTTCGCGAGCGGGGGCGAAACCCAGCGCAGGGCGGCCAAGCTGTTGCGGGGGCGCTCCTTTTACGTGTCGTTGCTGACCGAGTTGGCAGCCTTGCGTATCCTCGACGCACTGCACCTGCCCGCGACCAGTCAGGTCGTCAATGCGGCCGGAAAATTCCTCATCGTCGCGCCCAACACGCCGGCGACTCGCCTGCAATTGCAGAGTGTCCAAGCCGAGCTCGACGCCTGGTTCCTGGCTCACACCTACGGCCAGTCGGGCATCGGTCTTGCCGCACTGCCGGCGCGGTGCGCCGACTTTCGGGGCGGGAGCGGCGGTTGCAGTCCATTCCGCGAACTGATGAAACGCCTCTTCGAACAGCTTGAGGAAGTCAAACTGCGGCGCTTCGGTCTGTGTGGCGATACCGCGCCCAATCCGGTTTTCCGTGGCTTCCTCGACGCCTTCGACAACAGCAAGGGAGCCTGCGCTATCGATGGGCGATCCCCAGGCAAATTGCAACTGGAAGGAGATCGCTCCGTCTATGTTTCGGAGCTTGCCTACGACCAGATCGATACCGGCCACTGGCTGGCGACACAGCAGCGGGCGCTTATCACGCGTGAGACGCTCGATCACCGGACTCTGCGGACTCCGATCTTCGGCTTCCGGGTGAGTTTCACCGGCGACGAGGACGACACTGGGAAATTCGGTGCCGAGGCCAAAAGCGGAAACCTGATGCGGGCCTGGGATTTTTCGTTGCCGCAGTCGTTCGATGCGCCGTTGTGGAATGGCTATGCCCGTCGACAAATCAATGCCTATGTCCCGCGCTTCGGGGAACTCAACGATTACGATCGTGCTCGTTACCGCGGATTGGAGACGCCCGAGCACGCCGAGGAGATCAAGACCCTGAATCACCTCGCGCTGGACGATCGGCGAGTCGGCGAGGATGGACACGACGGGGTGGGTGCCGAGGCCCTGATGACCTTGAAGGGCGATGTGGACAACCTCGGTCTGATCTTCCAGAAGGGCCTAGAACGGCCGACCTTTGCGAAGATGGCCGCGCTGTCGCGGCAGATGAACGCCTTTTTTGCGATCTATCTGCCATGGCTGTGCGCTTACGGTGACGACGAAGGCGTCAAGCGTTACCGAAACACGTATACCGTGTTCGCGGGCGGCGACGACTTCTTCCTGATCGGGCCGTGGCATTCCACCTTAAAGCTTGCCCAGCGCATGCGAACCGACTTTGGACGTTATGTCGCTGGCAATCCGGATATTCACTTCTCGGCTGGCCTCACGATGACCAAGCCAGGAATGCCGGTCCGGCACTTGGGAGAGTTGGCCGAACAATCCCTGGACGCAGCCAAAGGGCACCCCAAGGAAAACCCGGCCAAGAACGCGGTGACCTGCTTCGGGCACACCGTGAGCTGGTCGCAGTTCGAGGAATTGATGAAGCGGGAACTTGGGCTTGCAAGGATCGCGGCCGGGTTCGCCTTATCGACTGGTTACCTCTACGGCCTGCTGCAGCTGACCGATATGGCAGCCGGTGTGAAAGAGAAGCCCGAGAATGCTCTTTGGCATGCGCATTTCGCCTACCGCACGCGCCGGCTGGCGGAAGCGCGTATTAAGGGTGGAGAAAGCCGGGAGGAGACCGAGCAGCGTCGGCGTGTCTGGCAAGTCGAGTTGGCGCATGAGATTGCCAGCCAAGGGATAGAGAAACATGGCGCGGCCTACAAGATCGCGCTGTTCGCTTATTTGTATCAGCAACGTGATTGAGGGACGGTCATGAGCCTATTCACATTTGATCTCAACAGTGCTAGTCCAAGGTGTCAATGCGATGCCTCGGAACTGAAAATAGGAGTGCCAACGGTCGATCTTTTCGATGCTACAGCGCGTCGCGTAGCCGAGGAGTTAGCTGAGCCACAGGTTTTGCTCGAGGATTGGAAGACAAAACAGTGGAGAGTGAAGCGGGAGGATAAGGCGAACAAGCCTACCCAGGTCAGAAGGTTTTACGATGAGCTTTGCATGTGGGACCAGAAGGTACGCGATCTGGATAGTTTCGGACGGCTCTTGCCATTCATAAAAATGATGAATGCCAAGGTTGCCTACGCACGTGGGAGGGATCTTGTTGACGATAAATTTGTGACATGGTTTAGCACCTGTATGGAACAGATTCGCGAGCCGAACGAAACAGGGCTTGCCGCTTTCCGAAATTTCAGAACCCATTATGAGGCGTTCCTTGGTTTTTTTAAGCAAGCCCGGCCAAACTAAAAACCCGGAGGACGAATAACCTATGAAACTCACCGCGATCAATAAACTCACCGGCACGCTCGAACTGGTCTCCGGGCTTCACATCGGCTCGGGCAATACCGAGATGCACATCGGCGGAACCGACAACCCGGTCATCAAGCACCCCCGCACGCTGGAACCCTACATTCCCGGGTCGAGCATCAAGGGCAAGATCCGCAGCCTGCTGGAATGGGAACTGGGCGTCGTCGGCATCACCGACGGCGCGCCGATGGGGTTCAAGCATCTCGCCAGGCTTGAAGCGAGCGAACAGGGCAAAGCCAAGGATCTGCTCCGGCTATTCGGCGGGGCGCCGGAGGGTGGTGGGCAGAACGAAAAGTTGGTTCAGGAAATCGGCCCGACGCGCCTTTCCTTCTGGGACTGCGCCTTGGAAAGCGAATGGGTCAATGACATGAACACCCGTAATTTGCTGCTCACCGAAACCAAGATGGAGAACATGATTGACCGCATTCGCGGCGTAGCCGAGCACCCGCGCAACACCGAACGGGTTCCTGCCGGGGCGCGCTTCGATTTCAATCTGACGATCCGCGTACACGACAACGAAAACCTGCTGCCGACCGTATGGCGCGGCTTGCGGCTGCTGGAGCTGACCGGGCTCGGCGGTTCGGGCTCGCGCGGCTACGGCAAGGTCAAGTTCACTCGGCTAACGCTAGGCGAAATGGATGTGCTAAGCGAGATCGGCAAATCGCGCTTCGACGTAGCGGCATGACCCGACACGCGGGAAGCGACTATGCACACCCTGAGATTCACTCTGATACCCCGTTCCGCCTTTGGCAGTCCGCTGCTAGGGGACACGTTGTTCGGCCAACTGTGCTGGGCGGTGCGGAACCGCTATGGCGAAAGCCGCTTGATCGACTTGCTAAAGCGCTACCAGCAGGAACCCTACGTCGTTGTTTCGGACGCGTTACCGCGAGGCCATTGGCCGCGCCCCGCGCTGCCAGCGCACTGGTTCGCCATTGCCGATGACGAGCGCAAGGCCACCAAGCGACGGGCGTGGCTACCGATCGAGTGTTTCCATGAACCGGTGGAGCACTGGCTGGCCCATAGCAAGGCGTCGGATGCTGTACCCGGCGGAACCCTCAACCCCCGTCTCCAGCCGCACAACACCCTGAACCGGGAGACTGGCACGACCGGAGAAGGCCAGTTCGCGCCGTACACGATGGAGCAACTGTGGTTCGCACAGGCGCCCGGCAAAAATTCCGATACGCGTCCAGCAGACGTCGAACTGGACGTCTATGTCGTCCTCGACGAAGCGCAGCTCAGTGCGGACGAACTGTCGACCGTCATCGACGACATCGGGGCCATCGGTTTCGGGCGTGATGCCAGCATCGGCCTGGGAAAATTCGAACGCGCGGCTGTCGACGTTGTCGAGCTGCCGTGTCAGCACGACGCCGACGCGTGGCTGACGCTGGCGCCCTGCGCGCCGCAGGGGCAAGGCCTTGACGCTCTGCGAAGCTTCTACCAGCCGTTCACGCGTTTCGGGCGTCACGGCGATATCGGCGTGCATTCCGGCAACCCCTTCAAGACCCCGGTCCTGCTGGCGCGGACGGGAGCGGTGCTGACGCCCGCCACTTTTCGCTGGGTGCCTTTCATCGGACGAGGGCTCGGTGGTGATGGTTCGTTATCGAAATCGATCCCCGGAACAGTGCAGCAGGGTTATGCACCCGTCGTGGGTATCCGCTTACCTCAGGGGGTGACTCAATGAACGTTGTCCAGACGTATCGTCTTCACATCACGCCGCTTTCGCCCGTTCATATCGGCACCGGACAGAGCTACGAGCCGACGAACTACGTCATCGAGGACGAGATCCTGTATGAATTCGATACGGGGAGCGCAATGGCTGCGCTTTTCGACAAGGACCGGCAGGATCTGCTGAAACTGTCCAGTCAGAGACCAAGCCAGGACCTTATCAAGAGCTTGCAGCGGTTTTTTTTCGAACGCCGCGATTCGTTGATGGCATTCGCCGTAAATCAGGTCCCAGTGTTGCCCGGTGTAGCGAATCTATACGGGCAAAGGATCGGGCGCGCGGCCAATTCTGAGGCGGGTGGCAAGGAAGTGCTCAATCGGCTGGAGATCGATCGCACCGCATTCGATCCTATCGCTCGCCAGCCGATCCTGTATGGCTCGTCGCTGAAGGGTGCGATACGTACTGCGTTGCTGGATAAGGTTAATTCCTGTGAGTCGCTTCGGGTGCTGCGGGACAAGCGGACAGGGAAAGACCGCAGAGAAAACAACCTTGAGTTTCAACAGCGCCTCTTTCAGTTTCGCGCAGGGAAGTTTGAACTCGACCCTATGCGCTTGGTGCAGGTCGCAGACGCCAAGTGGGATGGTGGCGCTGACCTGCCTAGTGCCCAGGTGCACCTCGCCGTCAACCGCAAGAAGTCGCCGGTGGTCGATAAGCAAGGGAAGCTGGTGAAGGCGATGGGGGAGAACCTGTATCAGATACTGGAATGCGTTTCCCCTTGGCGTTATCGGGCCTTTTGCGGTCAGCTCAACATACAGCCCGTGACCGCCTTGGGCTCGGCTGCCGGACTGCCCGACCCGACCCTGCGCTTCTCCGCAGGCGCGATAGCGGACGCCTGCAATCGCTTCTACCGGCCGCTGCTGAAAGCCGAGAACGGGATTCTTCAGGCCCGCGGCTTCGGCGATAAACAGTGGCTCGCCAGCATCGAGAAAGTACTGGCTTGCTCGGAGAAGAAAGCCAAGGGAAGCAACGCGTTTTTGTTGAGGGTCGGGCGTCATTCCGGAGCCGAAGCGGTCACGGTGAACGGTGCCCGGGAAGGAAACATCCGCATTAAGCGCGGCAAGGGGCAGCGGGATGAGTTCCGCGATGCCGCGAAGACTCTATGGTTGGCCGCGGACGAGAAGGATCAGAGCCGAAACCTCTTGCCTTTCGGCTGGGTACTCATAGAAATCGATGACCTCGCGGCACCAGCCGAGCCACTCAACGAGATTGCTAGGCTCTGCGATCCACATCTCGATGCGTCCCGTATCGTCGCGCAGCGGCTGGTACGAACGAAGGAGCGACTCGAAGCAACGCGGCAGGCGCTCGCTGCGAAGCGTGTCGAGGAGGAGACGCTCCGCTGCCAGGCGGCCGAACGGGAGGCAGAAGCTGCGCGACTCGCAGAGGAGCAGCGGAGCAGGCTCGCAGCCCTGTCCGACAACCAGCGGCGTGTCGAAGCCTTGCGGTCGGAACTCAACCCGGGCAGCCGGAATCGCGGCCCGGGTCACCAGTTGTACAATCGTCTGCGCTTGCTGATTCAGGAGGCCGGGGAGTGGCCGGAGTCGGACCGGAAAACCCTGCGAGATACCGCTGTCACCGTCTTCGACTGGCTGGGTATCAAGAAGGACGACTCGAATCGCAAGAAACTGCTTCGTAGCCTGATACCGCCGACGCCATAGCCGAAGAAGCCTGAAGTAAGGTGCGCTGCTTCCCGACGTTGGCGGGTGACCGCTCTACCGTATAAACGACAACAGATGTTCGGATGGGCGAATGAACAATGTGTCAGGCCACGTCTCCAACGAACTGACGTGCATCAGAAAAAGCAAGATCGGTGCCTTTCTGGGGCGCTCGTTTTTCTGCAAGGGTCCCTGTAACCTTATGATTGAGTCGAGGAAATGTGAGCTAGGAGTTTGAACCGAGACCTGATAAAGAAGGGATTAAGACACGGCTACGTTATTCCAAATCTTATATTCAAAGTTTGAACCGAGACCTGATAAAGAAGGGATTAAGACAGCTGGAACGAGTATGTCCCTAATAAACGCGTTCGTTTGAACCGAGACCTGATAAAGAAGGGATTAAGACCGGGCCAATGTGGTAAGTGTTCATTTTTGTTCTGTTTGAACCGAGACCTGATAAAGAAGGGATTAAGACCCCGCGCTAACCGTTCACCCTCACAAATGGCCTGTTTGAACCGAGACCTGATAAAGAAGGGATTAAGACACCGTGCCGGGCTCGGTAGATGTGGGCGCCCAGTTGTTTGAACCGAGACCTGATAAAGAAGGGATTAAGACGAGGAGCAATAGAAGGGTGTAGCTGAGAGGCTTTGGTTTGAACCGAGACCTGATAAAGAAGGGATTAAGACGTAGAGTCGGCGGGCCTTCGCCATGTCGCGGCTGTTTGAACCGAGACCTGATAAAGAAGGGATTAAGACGTATGTTTCGCCGGGGGAATCCCGGCGAAAATATGTTTGAACCGAGACCTGATAAAGAAGGGATTAAGACGCTTTCAAGGCTTCGGCCTGCTGTTCTGCCAGGTTTGAACCGAGACCTGATTGAGAAGGGGTGAACCGGGGAACAGCGCCCATCCGGTGAATGGTCGCCCCGGCGAACGAGCCGCATGGGTGGCGGGGCTGGGTCAGCGTTACAGGGATGTATGCTCGCGATGGTCGTGACAGATGGGGGCTCGACCTGCAAACCGGTTTGATGGTACGAACCGAGATCTGATCTCGCCGGCTGCCTTCCGGCCTTTGCGAGGCATGCGGCGAAACTGCTGGAGAGGCTTCGCGAACGCATGGAGCATGATGCTTGATCTGACCCCCGCGCAATTCGCGATGGTACGCGCGGTACTGTACGCACATTCGCTGCGGCGGGAGGTTAGGGCGTTCGGCTCGTGCGTGTCGGGTCTTGCGCGCCGCTATACCGATCTCGATCTGATGCTGATGGGCGAGGAGCCCGTCACAGACATCATCCGCGCTGACTTGCGTGAGGATTTCGATGAGAGTGCGTTGCCGTTCCGCGTCGATAAGGTGACCTGGAGCGAGGCGCCCGTCATGCTGCGGGCGGTGGTCGAGCCTGAGGGCGTCGTAATCCAGTTGGCGCAGGAAGCGCGAGATTAGTCGTAGCGGTCGAAAGGGCATATAAGGGTGCGAACTCGGGGTCTTGAGGAGCGGAGGCCGATTCGCAATCGCCACATGACCCCTGGACCCCGAACCCGAGGTTCGCAACGTGCGGACAGCGGAGCGAACCGGCAGCGGCGGTTCAGGCGAGCTCGCCGGCGGGGCTTCCGAGGCCGGTCGAGGGCCGGCGCAAAGGTGGAGCGACTGTCCGGGCTGCGTCATGGCACTGCGAAGGACCCAGCGCGGCGTTGATGGGGGGGAGAGTAAGGCTGCGAACCGCGGCCGACCTCATCCGGGAACCGACGTCGATTCTTTTTTTTCCACGCTCGATGGATTTTTCATCGGCGTCGATTCTTTTTGGGCCGGTCGCGGCCCAAAAAAGGTCGGCGTGCCCCCTTTTAGCGCCGACGCCGAAGCTCGGAGAATGGCGCTCGATGCTCGGAGGATCGAAGGCGACTGATGGAGCGCCGGCCCCGGAGTCCGGAGAAAGGTCGCCGATATTTTTTATGTCCCGTTCGAGTGATTTTTCATCGCCGGGGGATTCGAAAGTGTCGCCGTCGGGTTTCCGGGAACCAGTCGGGTATTTCCGAATTCCGGCTGTGAAGGTGTGAGGCGGCATCAGGCCCTTCCGGACACTGCAAAGCAAGCCGAAACGTCCGCGCTGGGCCACGAGATGACCGTGAATGGTGCATTGCGGCTCAATTGTCGGTAGGGCTGACCGCGGGGAAGCGATGTTTGACCCCTCAAGGCGCTCGAGGGCACGCTCTCGGAATGGACCGGCCCCGAGGACGATCAGGCGTACCGTGACCTATGACAGTGGGCAAGTGGTGCGCACGCCGTTTCCGGGGACGGCGCTGTGAGCAAGCACCGGCCGGCGCTCGTCATTTCGGACACGACCGCTTTCAACAGGCCGTCCGGACATCTGGTGCTGGCCATGATCACCTCGGCAAGAAAGGCCGAGCACGGCCGGAAAGGCGCTTGGCGCGGGCAGTGATAAGTCCAGCTTTCCACCGCTACGACGAAGAGTTTCTGATGCCCGAGTTTAATAATTGATCTACTGGGTAATGTAATCATGAATGCTGCAGCCTTGACGTTTCTAGACGGCCGTATTGTCATCGACCCGAACATTTGTAATGGCAAGCCGACGATTCGCGGCAAGCGCATCGCTGGTCAGACGATTCTGGAGTTTCTAGGAGCAGGGGAACGTGAAGAAGAAATGCTCCGCCGATATCCAAGTCTCGAATCCGAAGATATCAAGACCTGTATGCGTTTTGCCGCAGTCCTGATGGAACAGCGCCATACACTTTCCAAAGTCGCCTGAGATGGCGCGGTACTTGAAAGATGCCAATTTGTCCTATCGCTTTTCGCTGTGCCAGGGCAGCGCTTTCGTGCATGTCTCAGTGCCGCGCGGAACATAGCCCACGTACCGCCCGCGATAGCAGGCAGCCGGTGCAGCAGCGATACTTCGGCGAGCGCGATCAGGCGAGACTTCTCCCTGCGCTAGATACAACTGGGCTGGTGTGAACGCGGCTGGCCCACTCGCTGAGCCTTCAGTCACAGTCGCTTTGGACGAAGCATGACCACCTATTTCATCTCCCGCCATGCCGGCGCGACCGACTGGCTGCGCGACCAAGGACTGACCGTCGATGCGGTGGTCGATCACCTGGACCCGGAAACCGTTCGGGCCGATGACGTCGTGCTTGGGACGCTGCCGGTCAATCTCGCGGCGCGCATCTGCGCCCGCGGTGCGCGCTACTTGCACTTGAGTCTGGAGTTGCCGGCCCACTGGCGCGGCCGCGAACTTTCGGCCGACGACATGCGGCGCTTCGGTGCGAAGCTGGAAGAGTTCCGCGTCGAGTCCGTGGCGCCGGACGCAGGGGACGGCGAGCCGCGCAGGTGACCTCGATCCTGGTCTGCACGCTGGGCGGCAGTTGGGCCGTCATACCCGAGGTGTACGCCTTTCTTGCGCCCGAGCGGCTGCCGCTCTTTCGTGAGCATCCGCAAGGCGGCGAACTGGCCGGTCTGCGCGCGCAGTACGCTCTGAGCGCGCCGAACGAGATCTGGGTCTGCACGACGGAAGGCGACAGGACGCTAGCGGGTCTGCAAAGCCTGCTCGACTGGCATGCGGGGCTGTTTGAGCCTCCGGCTCTGCGCGTCTGGCAGGCAGCGGGTACAGATCAACTGGGCAATCAGTCCGAATGTGAACAGATGCGCGAGCTGATCGTGCGCGTGTGTCTGTTGGCTCACGATAGGGCGGGGCAAGGGGAGGTGGTCCTGTCGCTGGCCGGCGGGCGGAAAACCATGAGCGCCGATCTCCAATGGGCCGGCAGCCTGCTGGGGTGCCACGCGCTGGTGCATGTCGTGGGTTGCGAACCCATGCCGCCGGAATTGACCTGGGGTGTCACCGTCGAGCGAATGTTGGCGCCGCTACCGGCGGACTGGTGTACAAAGATCGTGCCGCTGGTCGTCGGCCGCGGCATGCGCAGCGAGCTGCTCGATGTCGCAGCGGATGGCCGCGGACCGGTCACTGCCGCTGTGTTTCCGATCGGCATGCCGGATCCCCGCGTGCCCCTGTCCTGGCCTGCTCCGGTGGATGCATGGCTTTGCCGCGAACTGCAGCAGCGCGAACGCGAGGGCAGCCAGTTGCTCGGCAATTTCCTGTCCACCTTGGCCGACACGGAACGGCACGAGAACTGGCGCAGCCTGTACCGCTTGCCGCCGCGTGTTATCGCACGACTACGTGAAACCCCTGTCGGGCCAGACCTGCGCGACTGGCTGGATGCGCTGCCGAAAGCGGATCTGCATCGCCATGTCGGCGGATGCCTGAATCTGGAGGAGCAGCGCATCGTTGGCCGGGCGATCTGGGACGAACTGACACCGGACAAGCGGGACCGGGCCACACGGGAGGTGGCGGCGTTGCTGCACTCCCCGCACTGGCCGGACGCCTGGCCGGCCCTCCTGCGTGATGGAATTGGCTCCAGGGAGCACCGCGTCGCAGCGCTGTTGGTGAAGGCGGAAGACGCACAACTGACCGACAACCTGTATGGCATCAGCGAACCGCGGGTCGCCCTCAAGGCGGCGCATCGGCTCGGGTTCGCGGCTTACGAGCGTCCCGGGGAATTGTCCGGCTCAGCGGTGCTCGGGCATCCTGCTGCGCTCGAACCCTATGCCGCGGCCGTCGTGCGCGGTGCCGTGGCGGAAGGCTTGGCCTATGCGGAACTGCGCGGCAGCCCACAGAAATACGGCGATGGTCTCGCCTTTCTGAGGGCGTTCCGCGCGGCGCTTCGCAATGCCGCCGCAAGCTTGCCGGCCGCCCGCCGGCCGCTGTTCCGCTTCACCATCATTGCTGACCGGCGCGACCGAAAGCGCATCAAGGAGGTGGTCGCGTTGGCGGTGGCCGCCAAGTCCGAACTGGGTGATTTCATCGCCGGGATCGATCTCGCGGGGGACGAGGGAACGACGCGGCCGGAGGAAATCGCGCCGGGCTTCATGCCGGCTTTCGAGGCCTGCCTGCCGGTGACGATTCATGCCGGGGAGGGTGAGAAAGCCGATGCCATCTGGCAGGCTGCCTACCATCTGCACGCCGATCGCATCGGGCACGGTCTGACATTGGGCGAGCATCCGCAGCTGGCAACCCGCTTTCGGGATCGTGGCATCTGCCTGGAATTGTGCCCGACCTCCAATCGCGAAGTGGTCGGGTTCCGTGACCCAGACGTGCCCGACAGCGCGGCATTCCCGGAATACCCGCTGGCCGCTTTATGGCGGCAGGGTTTGCCGTTGACGCTGTGCACCGACAATCCCGGCATCAGCCGCACGACGCTGACCGGCGAATACCTCGCGGCCGCGCGCATGACCCCCGACGGCCTGCGTGCCTGGGATGCGCTCGCGATGATGAAGCAGGGCTTCGTGCATGCGTTCCTGCCAAGCGATGAGAAGGAACGTTTGCTCAAACGGGCCGATGCGGCAGTTTACCGGGCCGTGCTGGATCATTTCGGGGGAATGGCGTGAGCGCGTTGAGTGCCCCGGCGGTCCCGGCAATCGAACATATGAACGGCTCCCATCGGGAGAACCCCAGATGAAGATCCAGGTTGCCATCGTGTCGGATCAGATCCTGGCGAACCTCATCCCGGCGCTGACCGAGCGCCCTGACTTGATTTACCTCGTGACCTCGCAACACATGGCGGCCCATGGCCTGGACCGACGCCTGATTCGGCTCCTGGCAGACGCGGGAATTGCCGTGGAAAACCGGTGCGATGCGCCAGACTCTGGCCTTGCGGACATTCATCAATTCGCCTATGCGCTGGCCGAGGCCATCGATCGTTTGCACCCGGACGCTGCCGTGACGCTGAACGCCACAGGTGGGAATAAGCTGATGATGCTGGGTTTCGTCGACGCCTTCCGCGATATCGGCGCGCGCATCATCTATACGGATACGGCCCGCCGCCGCATTGAGTGTCTAGAGCCGGGCGCGACAGCAGCCAAACCGGCATCGCTGCCGCTGCCGCTGCCGGACTTGCTCGATGTCCCGCATTATCTTGTCGCGCAGGGGTTTCGCGTTTCACGGTCAGTGTCCGACGATCCGGCCTGGCGCGAACGGGCTGCAGCCCGCAAGGCAGCCTGCAAGTACCTGGGGCAACAGGCGGCATCCCTCGATGATTTCATTGGCGTCTTGAACGGCCTAGCCCATCAGGCGTTGGGCGAGACAGGGTGCCTTGTCGCGCCGCGCCAGAGACTGGTCAGGGTGCCGTGGGGAAATTGGGCCGAGGCATTGGCGCAGTTGGTCCGGGCGCAGCTGCTTGATTGGCGGGACGGTTCCACCGATATCGACTTCATTGATGAAGAGAAGACACGTTTCCTGAACGGGGGTTGGCTGGAGGAGTTTGCATGGCACGCGCTGCGCGATAACGGTGCCTTTGATGCGCGCCTCGGCGTCAACGGGACCTGGGAAGGCGGGATTGCCAGCAAGAACGAGTTCGACGTGCTGGCCACGCAGCAGAATCGACTGCTCTTCGTCGAGTGCAAGACGCTCCGTCACCGGGAGGAAAACGACAACGACCTCGCGTACAAAGTGGATAGCCTTGGTCGTGATGCCCGTGGGCTGTTCGGGGCCACTTGGCTGGTGACGGCCCGTGAGCCGAGCGGAGTGCTGCTGGAGCGGGCCAGACAGGCCCGAATTCGCGTTTTCGGTCCGCGCGAGTTGCCCGGTCTGCGCGATCACGTGAGGCAGTGGCTGAAGCCTGATGGCGCGTGAGCCTCTACCAACCGGGAATGATCACTCCGCCTCCTGGCATCGCGCTTCGTCGCGCGGCGTGATTGCGGTGGTGCGGTTTCACGATTCTGGTTAATGCCATGATCCGTAACCGCTTTCGGCTGTTTTTGGGCGCTGCCTTGATGGGGGTCTTGTCGAACGCCAGCGGGACACAGCCCGCCCCGATGCCTCTCGACAAGCAGGGCGCCTGTCCCTCCGGCTACTATCCTAGCGGCCGCTTCTGCGTGCCTGGCGCACAAGCGCGCTACGGCATGCCAAAGCTTGGAGCCTGTCCCCCGGGTTATTATGCCAGCGGCAACTATTGTGTGGCCTCTGTCCGCGGGCGTCTTGCGGTGCCCAAGCAGGGTGCATGCCCGCCCCGCTATTTCTCCAGCGGGGCCTAGTGCGTGCAAAGTCGTTCGGACGGCGCGCCCGGCTTGCCATAGTAGCGTTTCACGTCCCCCTCGCGGGAGCAGTCCGGGAGGCCGAGACACGCCGTGAATCCGTCCCTGGAGGCTAGTCTGCCGGTTCCGTCCCGCAGACGGTCTTGCCCTCCCGGCCCGCTCCCACTACGCAACAAGGCAGCAGGGTGAATAGTCACCTTGCCGTAGACCCTCGATCACGCTGATCCGGCCTTCGCTGCGCCCCGCTCGCGCGGGCCGCAAGCTTGCGGGAGCGCTGAGACGGCGCGGTTGGCGCTACGCTGCTGCCCATGTCGAATCGTCCTCTCTACATCGCCGCCTACGACGTCAGCGACGACAAGCGCTTGCGCAAGGCGCTGTACGTGCTGCGCAACTATGCCACGGGCGGGCAGAAGTCGGTCTTCGAGTGCTTTCTGACGAAGGCCGAGAAGCGGGCCTTACTGTTTGAGATCAAGCAGGTTCTCGATCCGGTCGAAGATCGCTTTCTGCTGTTGCGGCTCGATCCCCGTAGCGGCGTCGGGACGCTCGGCGTTGCCGTGCCACCGGTCGACCCCGACTTCTTCTACATCGGATAAGCCCATGGGTACCTTGTATATCGATCGGAAGGATCTGGAGATCCGCGCGGAAGGCCAGCACCTCGCGTTGTACGAGAACGGGGAGCGCCGTTCCACCCTGCCCTTGAATCTGGTCGAGCGGGTCGTGATCCGCGGCAGTGCCGTGCTGTCGACCGGGGTGCTGACGCTGCTGGCAGACGAAGGGATCGGGCTGTGCGTGCTGACCGGCCGGCATAGCCGGCAGGCCGCGATGCTGCTCGGCAAGCCGCACGGGGATGTCGACCGGCGTATAGCCCAGTACCGCTGGCATCACGACCCGGACGAACGCTTGCGCCTGGCGCGGACCTTGGTGCTGGCCAAGCTGCGCGCCTCGCTGCGTTTGCTGGAGCGGGCGGAACGGCGCCGCCCGGATGCTCCGCTGCCGTTGCACAAGGGCGGGGAGACGCTGCGGGGCCTTGTGGCGACCTTGATCGATCGTTCGGCCGATGCGCTCCCGCTCACACTGACCCGGCTCAACGGTCTGGAGGGGGCGGGCGCAGCCGCCCATTTCGCGGCCTACGCCGCGCTGTTCCCGGACTCGCTGGGCTTTACCGCCCGCAATCGGCGCCCGCCGCGCGATCCCGTCAATGCCGCGCTGTCGCTGGCGTACACCCTGCTGCATTTCGATGCGGTCGCGGCGGCGCACACGGCCGGTCTGGACCCGATGATCGGCTTCTACCATGAGCCGGCCCACAACCGGGCCTCGCTGGCCTCGGACCTGATCGAGCCCCTGCGACCGAAAGTCGACGAGTGGGTGTGGCGTTTGTTCGCCGACCGCGACTTGCGGGGGGACCATTTTGCGACCGATGCCGGCGGATGCCTGATGACCAAGACCGGACGCGCGATCTTCTATCCGGCGTGGGAGATACAGGCGCGGCCCTTTCGGCGTCTGTTGCGGGTGTACGCCAACGCGCTGGCGCGGCGGCTCGTGCAGGCTGAGCCATGAAGCCGCTGTATCTCTACGGCACGCAACTCTCGGTGCGGCTCGACGGCCCGGCGCTGCGGGTGAGCCAGCCCAATTGTTCCGATCGCTGGTTTCCGCTGCGCGTTCTGTCGCGGGTGCTGGCCGACGAACAGACCGACTGGAGCCTCGAAGCGCTGCTGGCCTGCGCGCGCGCCGGGATCTGTGTGACCTTCCAGGACGGCGATGCTCGCGTCGTGGCGCGGATGTGCGGGCAGCCGTCGGAACGCCAGGAACTGGCGCAGCGACTGTCCGATTTGCTGGTGCGCCCGGACTGGCCAGCCTTGTATGCGAATTGGCGCGCCGGCATGGACCGGATGGCCGCGCGGAGCATCGCCCATCGCGCGTGTCTGCCGGAATATCGCAGCGTGTCGGCGCCGGAAATGCGACAGTTGCTCGACAAGGCGGCGCACGATCTGCTGGCCGCGCCGGCCTGGCAGGTCCTGGGGCGCGAACTGTTCTGCCAACTGTTGCCCTTCGCCGCCGATGGCCTGCACCGGCGTGGCGTCGATCTCGACACCGTGACGATGCCCAATTTCAACCTGGCTCGCGACTTCGCCGAGGTTCTCTTTTGGGATTTCCAATTGGCGCGGTTGTACTGGGTGCAGAGCCAGGTCGAGTGGCACGCGGTCTGTGCGCTACCCACCCGGGCGGAAGCCGTGGCCCTGTTCGAACGGCGCCGCGAGCGCTGCGAGTTCCTGCGCGAAAGCCTCATCAACCGCTTCCACCGCTGGTTGGTGGCCTTACAGACGTGAGTTCGTCAGCACCCCGGATGACGCTGGTCTGTTACGACATCCGGGATCCCCGGCGTCTGATCCGCGTCCACCGTTTTCTGCGCAATCAGGGATTTCCGGTTCAGTATTCGGTGTTCACAGTCCCCTTGACACCCCGCCGTCTCAAATGGCTGCTGGCGGAACTGACCGAGTTGATCGACTCACGTGTCGACGATGTCCGCGCCTACCCCTTGCCTACCGACCCGGAACGCATTACCTACGGACGGCAGCAATACCCGGATGATGTGCTGCTGATCGCTCTTGGTGGCGATCTGTTACGTCCCGGCGACCAGCCGGGACGCCGCCGTTCCAGGCGGCCGCGCCGCCGCGGCGACGACGATTGACCGCGCCCGGCCTTTGGGACACCATCATGGCAGAGCGGAAATCCACCGCTCCAGCCCCAAGCAAAATCGGTGCCTTTTCGATGTTGCATTTTTTCTGCAAGGGTGCTTGTAACTGCATATTCCGTATAGGAAAAAATGATGGAGGAGTTTGAACCGAGACCTGATTAAGAAGGGATTAAGACAATGGGTTGCGTGTGATCATGGTAGGTCTCCGGCGTTTGAACCGAGACCTGATTAAGAAGGGATTAAGACCAATTTCATGATCATAGTTAGCTTCCGCTTACGTTTGAACCGAGACCTGATTAAGAAGGGATTAAGACTTTGATAGCCTGACACCTTGCGGCGCTCCGTGAGTTTGAACCGAGACCTGATTAAGAAGGGATTAAGACTTCAGCACGCGACCCACATAAACGAGTATCGTGGGTTTGAACCGAGACCTGATTAAGAAGGGATTAAGACACCTGCTTGGTGGTGAGGTTGTGGGACTTGAGGAGTTTGAACCGAGACCTGATTAAGAAGGGATTAAGACCAGTCCCAAGTGTCACGGTTGGGACCAATCCCGGGTTTGAACCGAGACCTGATTAAGAAGGGATTAAGACCCGGTGCCGTTGAACACCATGCAGTCTTTTATCCGTTTGAACCGAGACCTGATTAAGAAGGGATTAAGACGCGGATCACAACCGGGTTCGGTGCGGAGCATGCGGTTTGAACCGAGACCTGATTAAGAAGGGATTAAGACACCCCAAAAATAGCGTCCTGAATCCTCCCAGACGGTTTGAACCGAGACCTGATTAAGAAGGGATTAAGACCCGTAGACTTGTACCTGATGCCCGTTGTGGTCAAAGTTTGAACCGAGACCTGATTAAGAAGGGATTAAGACTCCTCTGCCGGTTCGTATAGGCGCAGTTCCAGCGTTTGAACCGAGACCTGATTAAGAAGGGATTAAGACGGCGTTTTCAGAAGTCATATTCGCCCGTGCGCCATGTTTGAACCGAGACCTGATTAAGAAGGGATTAAGACCAAGGTCCACTACTTTGGCCAGCGTCGCCGGATTGTTTGAACCGAGACCTGATTAAGAAGGGATTAAGACAATGACGTTTTACCCGTACCGCGGTGCCCCGCAAGGTTTGAACCGAGACCTGATTAAGAAGGGATTAAGACCTGCTTTGGCGGTCGCATTGATACTTTCCCGGCGGTTTGAACCGAGACCTGATTAAGAAGGGATTAAGACGTGCGGCTTGTGCGGCTTGTCTTACGGCATCGTCGGTTTGAACCGAGACCTGATTAAGAAGGGATTAAGATCGGGCAAACTGGCTTGGATCAATTCCTAGTAATTGTTTGAACCGAGACCTGATTAAGAAGGGATTAAGACGATGAATTGGCCAAGGACCACGTCCTTGGTGTAAGTTCGAACCGAGACCTGATTAAGAAGGGATTAAGACCGCCAATACCAACAAAGCCAGCACGTTTTTCATGTTTGAACCGAGACCTGATTAAGAAGGGATTAAGACAGGCCCTTATGAGGCACGCAAGTAAGCGTTTCTGTTTGAACCGAGACCTGATTAATAAGGGATTAAGACGGTGGAGGCGTAGCGATCGGAGAGAACGCATTTAGTTTGAACCGAGACCTGATTAAGAAGGGATTAAGACGCTTTTACTGCGGCATAGTTAACAAGGAATTCAGTTTGAACCGAGACCTGATTAAGAAGGGATTAAGACCCCACGTCACGCGGGCAGCTTGACCATCTGTGTAGTTTGAACCGAGACCTGATTAAGAAGGGATTAAGACCGCTGATTTCAGCGCGGAGTGTTTCGACCAAGCGGGTTTGAACCGAGACCTGATTAAGAAGGGATTAAGACTATGCCGCCCGGTGGTAGCGTGCGTCGTTATCCGCGTTTGAACCGAGACCTGATATAAGCAGGGGTGGGTCGGGGGGCTAGGAACCGTCTGCGGTAGTGCCGCTCGCCCAGATCTGACTGGGGGCGGACGTAACTCCCGTCCCGACCGCAACCCTCAGTTTTTGGCTGGTCTGGGTTGGCGGGTTTGTCGCCCAGGCACGAGATCTTCTGCTAACTTTCTCCACAAGTATCCCAGCCGGGGTTCCCCGGACCCGTTGCGTGGTTGGAACCCAACTAGACGAGTGAACGGCGTTCAGGCGCCTTGTGTCCGGCCCAATCATCAGCCGCTTGTTCGCTGGCCCATCGCAAAGGGGCGGCGAAAGCCCCCGTCAGAAGGCCCCGTCTCAGGCCGCCTTCACCGACGAGCGACGACCCGTCGCCGCGGACGAATGGGCCGGCCAGGCCCTTATGAGGAGCCCAGAGTCAATGATGGGAATGACCGTCACGATGCCTGCCCCAGGAGTGCGGGGGCGTCGGATGCCCTTCAAATAGCCTTACCCTATCAGGAGATCACGATGGACGCATTCACAATGATCCCGACGGCAAATTCGCTGCGTAATGCAATAACGGTCGGCCTAGCTCTATCCGGCACCATTTTTTGGGCTCCGCCAGTAACCGCTGATCCGCCGCCTATCGTCTACTCCGTTGCCCACAGTTTCTCGCAAGCCGATGGCGCCTACCCCAGCGCGACGGGGCTGCTCGCCCAGGGACGTGATGGCAATGTGTATGGAACCACTCCGGACGGCGGCCAACATGGCTGCGGGACAGCCTTCCGGCTAAGCCCGAATCGAGCCGTTTTCAAGAAGATTTACGACTTTCCGCCGAAGCTCTGCCATCCCCAGGGGGGCCTGACCTTAGGCGCCGACGGTTTGTTGTATGGAACCAGTCAGGGCACAGGGAAGGGTCAGGCAGCAATCTTCAAGCTGTCGTCGACCGGCAAGCCGCACACGTTGCGGTTGCTGTCACCGGCTGAGGGCGCGAAGCCGGAGAGCCCTCCCATCCAAGGAGCCAATGGCCTATTTTACGGGGTAATGTCGTCGGGTGGCTCGAGTAACGACGGTACCTTGTATCAGATAGGACCCAAGGGTGGCAGCTTCAAGGTTCTGCACAACTTCCAGCCTACCGATGGGACCCATCCGATGGGACCGCTGGCGATCGGCCTGGATGGCCAGCTGTACGGCACGGCGACCTTCGGCGGGCCAACGACCGAAGGACCGAACCCGTACGGCACCTTCTTCCGTTTCGACCCGAAGAATGGACTGACGGTTTTGCATACCTTCCAGTTGTTTGATCACGAGCATCCCAAAAATGAAAGCGCGAAGCCCAACGGTCCGCTGACCCGAGATTATCAAGGGGCATTCTGGGGCACCACGTACGGCTACGATACGAGTGGGGGTCCTGGGCTTGATTACGGCTCTGCCTTCTATGTCAAGCTCACGCCGCCGGTATCCGTCCAGATACGAGTCTTCGACGACCTGACGACCATGAACCCAACGGCTGGTTTGACATTAGTCCCAGCGTTAGAAGGCTTTGTGGGTGCCGGTAGTCAACAAGCCGCTCACGCAGGTTCGCTCTACTTGTTTCATCTCTCGAATGACTTTCCATATGCCAACATCGAATATTTACTTGGTTTCGGTAAGCCAGCCGAAGGTGCGACGCCACAATCGACACTCCTGCTGCACACCAATGGGAACGTGTTCGGCACGACCGTGCACGGCGGCAGTACGGCGACCGCCACGCAACCGTCGGGCTACGGCGTCATCTACAAACTGACGCCGGTTTCACCGGCTCCACAAGCGACGGTCTTCGCGGTGCCGCAGGCCGGTAGCGTGGGCCAAACGATCGGGTTGCTCGGGCAAGGATTTACCGACGCCACCGGCAAGTCACTGGTCACCGACGTGGCCTTCGGGCCGGTGCATGCGGACCCATCAAGCATCCAGGCATTAGCCAACACCTTCCTCACGGTGACCGTCCCCACCGGCAGCGTGACCGGCAATATCGTGGTCACTCTGTCCGGCGGGACAGCAGTGCAAACGGCGCTCCCGTTCCCAGTGGTATCCCGTTGAGGTCAGATAACCGGAGCACACTACCTCCGCTTCCGGAACCCTTTCGCGGGTGAGCCGCACATGACCGGTTTGGGCGCCGCGCCCTTTACCGGAGGCGGGGGGCGCGGGAAGCGCTCCTCGTCTTCGCAGCGCTTTGTCGCTTGCAAAAACGTCCCGCCATCGTGGCCCTATTCACCCGCCATCCCGATTTCCGATACGCACTGGGATGGCGTTACTGTGTTTCCGAGCAGTAAGGTTTGCGCTCAAGCTCGACACAGAGGCCCGCGGGATTTGACCCGAGACTGGATGCCCGCTTTGGCGGGAACGCTGATCTCGATGGTTGCGGAAATAAACGGCTAAAGGTTGTGCGAATGACCAGCCGAAGGTTCTGGAAATGACGGGTGCGAAGACTTGGTTCGATTGACTTCGAACAGAGACCTTATCATGGAGGCGTTCAGGGGCAATTCATGAATTGCCCCTGTGGTGGAAGAAGCCGCGCAGCAGCAGGAAACAAGACTTCCGCAAAACGGTGCAGTGACCAAATATGAGCTTCCAACCCATCGATCTCGCCAACCCCGACTTCCTCACCGACCCATATCCGACCTATGCGCGGCTTCGGGATATGGGGCCGCTGGTGCCGCTGGCGGCAGGGGTCTGGCTGGTCACGCGCTATGGGGTGGCCGATGCCGTCTTGCGCAATCCAGGGCTGGGCCGCGATTTCGCCGCCAGTGCGGTACGTCGTTATGGGCCGCCCATTATGGACGAGCCGGCGTTCCGCATGGTCGGGCGCTTCCTGCTGCTGATGAACCCGCCCGAGCATACCCGGTTGCGGACGCTTCTGAGCAAGGCCTTCGGCGTCAAACAGGCCGCGGAACTGCGGCGTCTGGCGACGACCGAAGCGGAGCGCTTGCTGGAAGGCTTGAGCGGGCGGGGGACGGCGGACCTCGTCAGCGCCTTTAACTACCCGTTCCCGATCGCCGTGATCTGCGCGCTGATGAATCTCGGCCAGACGGATCGGCCGCTGTTCGAACGCGAGACGCAGGCGCTCGTCAAGGTGCTGGAGATAACGCCCCTGAACCCCCCGGAACTTGCCGCGGCGAACCGCGCGGCCGAGCTGTTCGAGGACTATTTTGGCCTCCTGCTCGCGGAACGACGTCGGGCGCCGGGCTCGGATCTGATCTCGCTGCTGCTGCGGGCCGAGGAAGGGACCGATCGTCTCAGCGAGGACGAAATCATCGCCAACATCACCTTGCTGTTCCTGGCCGGTCATGAGACCACGGCCAACATGCTCGGGAATGCCTTGTGGAGTCTGTTTCGCCATCCGGCCGAGCTGGCGGCGGTGCGGACTGACCCGCAACTGCTCGCCGCTGCGGTCGAGGAAAGCCTGCGTTACGAATCCTCCGTCCACATCGCGGCGCGCACGGCGTTCCGGGACCTGTCGGTCGAGGAAATCGCTGTGCCGGCCGGCGGGCTCATCTACGTGAACCTTGGGGCCGCGAACCGCGATGAGGCGGTTTATGCCGAGCCCGATCGCTTCCGTCTCGGTCGGCCATCTACCGAGCCGAAGGCACTGGCTTTTGGCGGAGGCATCCACTACTGCCTCGGTGCCCGGCTCGCGCGCATCGAGCTGGAATCCGGATTGGCGACGATCCTGCGCGGCTTGCCGGGCTTGCGTCCCGAGAATCCGGATGGCCTGCGCTGGAAGCCGACACTGACCATCCGGGGGCTGGAGGCCCTGCCAGTAAGCTGGTAGCCCAGGTCTGCTGCGCTACCGCATCCGACAGTGCCCGATTGCCAAGCGTCAAGCGCATTCGGCCATGTCCAGTCAAGCGTCTGGCGACCCTCCTTCTCCGTAACTCTGGGTATCGACCATGGCCTATGCCCACCGCTAAACTGCCGCGAGTCCCGAGTCTGACCGGGTGCAGAAGGCGTGTCGTTCGGCTGCAGGTGAGAGCGTGAGATCGGGTCGCTGGAGGTGCGATGTCATCGGCGCAGGGGGTGCCGCCGGTGTCTCGCAGCGAGTCAATAGCCGTTGTTGTGGAGTCAAGCCGGCATCGCCGCGCGGCGTAAGACTCCCGGGGGGAACAGCGTGGAGATCTTCGAAGAGCTCAACCTGATCGGCGAGGCGCCCGCGTTTCGCGAGGCATTGTCGTTGATCGCTCGGTATGCCGATTGTCCGGCGACCGTCCTTATTTCCGGCGAGACGGGCACCGGCAAGGAACTCGCGGCACGCGCGATTCATTATTTGGGTCCCCGGCGCAACCGCCCCTTCATTCCGATCAACTGCGGCGCCTTGCCGGATTCGCTGGTCGAAAACGAGCTGTTCGGGCATTCGAAGGGGGCCTTCACCGACGGCCGCGAGAGCACCCGCGGATTGGTCGGCGATGCCGAGGGGGGGACGCTGTTCCTGGATGAAGTCGAGGCGCTGTCGCCCAAGGCGCAAGTGTCGCTGCTGCGCTTCCTGCAAGACGGCTTCTTTCGGCCGTTGGGCGCACGCCAGCCCATCAAGGCCGACGTGCGGGTCATTGCGGCAACCAATCTCGAACTGGGTGAAATCGTGGCGGCGGGCGAATTCCGCAGCGACCTGATGTATCGACTGCAGGTGGCCACCGTGCGCATGCCGACCCTGCGTGAGCGGCGCGAGGACATCCCGCGGCTGGCCGCCCACTTCCTGCAACGCTTTTCCCGGCAATACGGTGCCGGCGCCAAGATGCTCGCCGAGGCCTCCGTGCCACGTTTGACGACCTATGGATGGCCCGGCAATGTACGTGAGCTGGAGAACGTCATGCACCGCAGCTTTATCCTCAGCGATACCCATCTGGTGCGGGTACAGCCTGAGTTCGGGTCGAGCCCATCCACTGGCAGTACGCTCGAGGCGGCCTGCAGCGTCTGTTACGACCTTGGCTTTCGGCGGGCGAAGGAGCGCGTCATCGAGGAATTCGAGCGGAGTTTCGTCCGCTGGGCCCTGTCGGAGAGTCGCGGCAACGTATCGGAGGCAGCCCGGCGCTGCGACAAGGAGCGCCGCACCTTCGGCCGGCTGATCAAGAAATACGGGATAGACCGGCTGGAGTATCTGTAGGCCGGGGGCCCCCGGCGATCAAGCTCCCGCCACCGTTAACGGATCAGGGTGACGGTGGTCTGGGCCTCAGCGACGCGGAAAACCGCTCGAGACGGGCGAGATCCGCGCGCCGTTGATCGAGTTCCCGGCGCATGTCGATAGCCAGTGCGTCGATGCGGGCGCTTTCCCGCGCGTTCGCCCCGACAGGATCGGCCTCTTCGCGCAGCCGACGAGCCCACATTGCTCGTTGTTCTTCAAGGAACTCGCAATACGCAACCATGCGCTCGACCCGCTTCCGCAATTCCGGCAGGCGGAAAGCCAGCCACCGGGTGACCTCCAGGCGCACCTGATTCTGCAAGGACTTCAACTTGACGACGTAGGCTGGTTCGGTCGCATAGCCGGAGGAATGCAGCGCATCGACAAATCCTTCGAACGACTTTCCATTCTTTAGGGCGTTCCAAACGCCGGTACGGTGCTCTTTGAGCAACTCCAGGTGATGCGCCGTGGATCGCGCCGGACTGTCGTAGCCGAAGGTGGGGCTGGATGCAGTGACCCACTGGCCGTCGATGAACTCCTTTTGTGGGAGGTTGTAGATGGAAATGCCGGGGCGCTCCTGCCCCGGTACGACGGTCTTTTTATGGGTGACAGGATCTGTCGTAACGCGAGCGTGCTCGTTGAACAGGCGATTGTGATGTTTCGACGGCAGGTAGTAGTTGACCGATTTGTCCTTGTTGACCGAGAGCGGCGATTGTTCGCCGTATGACTGGATAAGGAGCCACAAGGCATGATCCGGAGGCAACTCGCCGTTCTGCTCGACCGCTTCCAGCACGCCGGGTACCACTTCATCGAAGTAATCGGTGTACAACGGAGGTTGCAGGGCCGCCGCCTGCGCTGCGGTGACGGGTTTTGCAGGACCGCCGCTGCCGGCTGGCTGGCACTGTGATACGCCGCGGGGTGCGGCCGAAACCTGTGGTCGCTCCCCACGTTGCCACCGTTCGCTCTCGCGGTCCGCTTCGAACTCAAGGTTCTCCAGGTCGGTGTCACTCGCAAAGGGTACATCACCCTTCTGTTGTAGCACGTGTGTCAGTTCGTGCAAAAGCAGGTGCCGGCCGGCCTCGGTATCCAGTTCGCCGGCGCCCTGCCGAAAGTAGATATCCTGCCCGGAGGTCAGTGCCACGGCATCGTGCTTTCGGGTTCGCTCGTCCGCCGGGCCGTCTGCGTGCAGCCGAACCTGCGACAGGTCGACACCGCTCGCCTCCTCCAGGGCCTGCTGCACAGTCTCCGGCAAGGGGAGGTGGGAGCCGCGCAGGTAACGCGGCTGTCCAGCCGGGACTCGTTCCGGCTTGGCGGATGAGGAGTTGCTCTCACTGGAGGAACGAGAGCGTATGAATCGCATGGTCACGCTCCTCGCCGGGCCGCGCGGCGGGCACGGTCATGCTCGGCTCGGACCGCATCGAAGGCCGCTGGGCCCCAGGCCAACCGGTAAGCCTGCAGTACGGGTTCCACCCATGTCTGCGCTACTGGCTCCCCGAGTAAATCGGCGAGCGTCACCCAGGCGGTCGCCAGAGTTCGATAGCAGGTCGCGCGATCGCCTTGCGTCTCCGCGGCACGGGCCAGCGCTACCGTTGCCGCAAAGTACGTGACCGGTGCGACGGCAGTCAGTGCCGCGTCTCGAGCCCGTTGGGCTTCAATCCGAGCCAGATTGTAATCACCCTCTGCCAGCGCGCATTCCGCCACGGTACGCCAGCACTCTGCCCGTAGGGCGGGATCGGTCGCTGCCGCGAGTTGGACCCGGGGCCGGTGAACGGCCAAGCGTGCCCGCTCAATATTGCCCACTGATTGGGCCAGCTGCGCCTGCTCGACGTCGATCCAGGCTGCATCCGCTTCCTGCTGGGTACTGCGCTGCAACTCAGCAGCGGCATCGAGCATGGCCCACGCATCGTCCTGAGCATGCGCGTAGGCCAGGGCCGCTGCAAGCCTTCGCATGACGGTGGCGCATGCCCATGCGGGCAGCCTCAGCGTCTCCGCCTCGAGCAAGGCGACTCGCCATGCGGCGGCTGCTTTGGCATGGTCGCCTGCTGCCATCAAGGCTTCGGCCGTTTCGGCCTGTGCCGCGAAGCGTGCCTGGGGTGAAGTCGGATCGCGCTGGGCGATGCGTTGTGCCGCTGCCAGCGCCTCATCCGGCGACCCCGCAGCGCGGAACAGCGCAGCTGCCATCTGTTCGCAATGGGCTGCTCGTCGGGGGTCATGCCGTGCCTCCGCCATGGTCGCTGCCTTGCGCAGCAGCTGCGCGGCAGCCTGCCAGTCTCCGCCCACAAGCGCGTTTTGTGCTCTCTGCTCCGTTTTGGTCAGAGTGGGGTCGCCTTGATTCATGGGGTTCCGTTGGTCTCCTGACGTGGCTGCCAGCCCTGCCCGATCATGGCCGCGCGAGTCTGCGCCATGGCATCGGCTCGTGCCTGACGATGCGCTTGCGCCCAAGTCTGCCATTGTGCCGAAAGGTCGGCGATCTCGGTACGCGTTTGATCGGCTTGGCCATCCAGTTGTGCCCCTGTCTGCGCCGCCTGAGCTTCACGTTGCCGCGAGTCACTGACGCGCGCCTCGTTGCGGGCCGCGATGGCTTCACCGCTGCGTTGAGCGTCGGCGAGCTGGCCTTGGGATGCAGCCGCCGCACTGCTGGTTTCCGACAGCCTTCTGGCGCTTTCCTCGATCACGCCTTCGCGCTCGGGTTGCGCGGACTCCTGCTCGCCAACGGCGTTATCCACACCGTTCAGAGCATCGAGGAAGTTCTGACCGTCGGTATTCATCTTTAGAATGCCGCGCTTCGCACCGCGCAACACGTCAGGGCTATCCGGCAGCGCATGCGCCAGATAGGTGAACGCGGTAAAGGCCTCCAGCGGCGTCTTGATCACGGCTAGGCCCGCCGAACGGTTCGCGTAGTCTCCAAGCGCCGAGGTGACGTTGCTCTCTTCGGTTTGCTGGCGCTGGTTGGCGGTCGTGCGCTGCGCAACGGCTTGCTCGTGGGCTTCGGTGGCGGTAATGGTTTCCCCCGTTCGCGTATTCAGTGCCGAGAGCGACGCGCTGTTGGCTTCGTGGTGTTCGGCATCGCGACACATCATCCCTTCGAGCGATTCAGCCTGAGCTCGGGCGCGAAGGATGGCCAGCAGCCGGTTTTGCATGTCCGCGATATCCTGGCGTGTGCCGTTGCCCGGCGGCGGCGGATAGGCTGGGTTCACGGGCTCGACTATGGGTTGGGCGCCGCGCTCCATACCGGCGTTGAAATCTTCGGCGCGGCGCGCGACGCCAGCGCCCACTTCATGGCCGATGTATGCTCCAACTGGTCCGCCGGCTACCGCACCGAGCACCGTGCCCGCGGTGCTACCGCGCGCGATGCGTGACTCGCGCGTGCCGCTTCCGAAATAGGCGCTGTGGAGGGCACGTGCAGCGGGTGCCGCGGTATCGAGGTAAGTACTGGCAGCGTAGCGGACGCCGCCAGCGAAGACTGCTGATCTACTGGTTGCACTGGCACGCGGCGCAGCCCGCGCCGCAACGGATGATCCCGCTGTAATGGCTCCGGTATCAGCGCCGGTTTTGATAGAAGTCGTTGCCAGGTCGTGTGGTGGCGTCTCAGTGCGGCGAGTTCCAGCCGTAGCAGCCGAAACCGCAGCGATGCCGGGCGGGTGCACGGTCACCGGATTGCTGAGGGAGGGCGTTGCAGTCGCCGTGCTTGGGCGCACCGCGGGGACGCCGGGCCCGGTGTCCGTGATGGGCCGTGGCGTCGGGACACCGCCCGGAATACCGGGCACTTCGCCGAGACCGGCAGGACCCCGATACCGTCCCCCTGCCGGGAAGTGGGCGGGTCCGATGTCGGGACTGGTCATCGACACCCAGCGTCCGTCCGGAAGCAGGTAACGGGTGGTCTTGCTGGTGTTGATCTGGACTGTCGCGTTAAAACGCGAGTACGCATGCGGATCTTTGGCTGCCAGCGTCAGGCTGGGGTTAGCGGAATGCAATCGGACCTCTAACGGCAGCGGTTGGCCCGCCTTCGATGATGCGGGTCCGTATTGCGGCACGGCCGTTGTGAGGACGCGAGCTGGATCGTCGGGAAGCACACTCCCGACAGTTCTCGGCGAACCGGAGCTGCCACGCCCGCCGCCCCTTTCTCCGGGGCCGATGTTCGCGGCATCGGCAACCCGAACATGGTGCACACCGGAGAATTCCATATTTTCGTGATACTGGATCTTGGTCGGATCGGCCCCGGTGCGGATACGAACGTCTTGGAGGCCGTGGGATGGTGGTCCCCCTGGCGACGTATCGGGCCCGGCCGGCAGCTCGAAAAAAGTATCGGAAGTCGCCGCGATTCGGCCACTGGCATCCGGGCTTAGCGTGTCGATAACGGTGTCGATTTCCAGGCCGCTGAGGTCATCGAACCCCGGGCGACGTGACTCTGCGACGATTAGGCCGCCCGGGCTTGGGCGGCGCTGGCTCAGCCTGGGTTCGGGCAGTTTGGCATTTGGATCTATTGCATGGCGTGGAGCAGCCGTGCCCCCAACCTCGGCTACGACAGGCGCTGTGCCCTGTGCGGCGCTTCTACCAGGGCTCGCGGCTGGGCTGCCGGGCGTGTCCAAATTAATGATGATGCTCGGCAACTGGTCCTGTGGCCGAAAGTGTGATGCCGGTCTGGGCGCTGCAGGAGCGGTCTGGGTCTCCGCGCCCCGCAGCGATCCGGTCCACACAAAAACGGTGTCGCCATCCGGTGCACGGCGTCGGCGGGCCTGTGCATCGAGCAGTAATTGCCAGCGCTGGTCGGGTGTCAGGGCAGGATCGAGAAGCGCGGCACGGATGCTGGCCTGAAACTCTTCATGCCAGTTCGGATCGGTGACCCCGGGTCGGTGATCCGGCGGCCGCACTTGGCCAGCCAACTCTGCGTCTCGATGACCGAGGGCTTCGTGTGCCAACACGGCCTGTGGTTCCAGCGCCGCGTTAGCGGGATTCGCCAATCCCGCTGGCCGCTCGCTGGCAGGTAGCGGATTCACATCGGGACCGATGGTGATATAGCCGTCAGCCGGTGTTGCGCCGGGATGAAAGGCCGTGAACTCCCCAGGTCGGATGCGGTCCAGGGGTACCCCGAACTGCTCGGACAGAACGCGGGCATGCGCCTCGAATTCCGCGCGTGTCAGGGGGCGAGTGCTACGGGTCGGCTGGGCTGCTGGTGCGCGAGGTCGTTCCTCAACCGGGCGGGGGCCCACGTCCGTAGCCGACGGTTGAACCAATTCGGGGGCCGAGTTGCCACGCGGCGTAACGGTGTCCGGGGGCACCAGTACCGCCTGCTCTCCTACGGTGGGTCCGCCGCGCCGATCGCGTGCGATTGCATCCATCACTTCAGCACCGCTAGCGGGTCTCGGCTCTCCTGTCACTCGGTCCTTTACGGTCCACACGGCCGGCTTGCCGGGTGCGCCCGGGGTGCTGGCGGGCGGTGTGGGGAAGGCCGCATCCAACTCGCGATCCAGTGCAGCCATGTCCAGGGGGGTGTCGGGCGTGACCGGACGTCCCTCGGCGCGCTCAAGTCCGGCCAAGGCCTCATTCACCTCGCCGAGCCGGTATTGTTCACCCGCCCGCCCGAGTTGGTCGACCCACCCGCGGTCCACGGCTGCTTCGGGATACCCTGCCGCGATGCGTGCTTCGCGACTCGGTCCGACGATATCCGTCGAGATGTGTCCTGATCCTCCTCCCGAGCGAAGATTGTTGATTTGCGGGACGTCAGCGTTCGGGCCATGGAACGTCACTTCGGTGTGCGGTAGAGCCGGTCGTGTCGGCGTTGCTGCACCCGTTTCGGCCAATACGGTAGCCACCGTCGCCTGATCGATCGGACGCAAGGCGCCCGCTGGCGCCTGCGCCCCAGGCGGACCCTGCGTGACGTCCCGCAACTTGGCCTGCGCTATGACGTGATCCCGTTGAACGTTGGTGCCGACGGTGCCGCGATCTGGAACCGGCTCGTTGTACAGCCAGTTTTCCCCTACAGCGGCTTGGTCCGGCACGAAGGCTTCCGCCGGATTGCGTGTTTCTCCCGGCCTTAAGGGCGGTCCGGGGTCAACCGGCCTGTGGCCGGGCGGCGGCACATCCACTTCGGGGGGTACCCAGCCCTGGGGGTGATAGTCGGGAGGGACGGCCCCGCCCGTGGTGACTCCGGTGTCAACAATTCGGCGAGGAGACGCGCCAGGGGCTTCCGCCGCCGGCACGGTCGGCGAGTGCGGCTTGGCGGCTGGTATCGTTGGTGCGTGGGGGTCCACCGGCGGTAGGGTTGGCGCGTTCGGATCGATGAGCGGCAGGGTAGGGGTGCTCGATGTCGATGCTCCTCCTTCCACGGGCGGTGGTGCTTCTGCGGTCGCGTCATTGATGCGGCGCGGTGTAGCGGTCGATTCCGGTGGCGGTACCGCGGGCCTGTCGGCACGGTTGGGGATACCCTCCGGTGGAGGAGGGGGATCGGCAGTAATGCTTGGGCCATCACCCGTTGCGGGCCTTGGAGGCTCGACGTCGGCCACGCGTGGTGGCGGTTCATGCAAGCCCAAGCGGCGCGCGCCGGCGCCGGTCATCCCTGCCCCTGTCAGGCCCCCTGCCATGCCGCCAATGAACCCCGCACTGGCTCCGGCAGCTTCGCCGATGCGGGCGCCCTGAGCCTCGACATCGGTCGGGTCGGCCTGGCTAGTGAAGGTATGCAGCGCACGGAACAAAGTGACCAGCCGCTGAAGCACGAGGGCGTTGATACCGTCTAGCACCATCGTGGCGATGCCGATGGCGCCGGCGATGGTCGAAAGCGTGGCTGCCAATGGGGAGGCTACGCCGACTGTCAGGACGGTGATGACCCACATCGCGATGGAGATTGCGCCGATTACTCCGGCGATCACATTCAGTACCGCCGTTGCAATGCCGATGATCTCGGAGATTGCGGCGATACTGTTCGCCAGCTGCTCGTAGATCGAGCCCCCTTCGCCGAAACGGCCGATCGTCTCACCGGTCCGCCCCCAGTCGCGCGTTGCGAGATCGATGACCGAGAAGACACCCCCGACGACCGCGCCGATGCCCGGCAGGGGAAAACTGCGCGCCAGTGCCGGTCCTGCAAGGCGGCCGACAAGCCTGGCGGCGGCGATCTCGACAGCCTGTGTGCCGGCCCCGATCGCCGCTCCCATCATGGCGCCATGGCCAAAGCCTCCGAGTGCACCCGAGCCGGCGCGATCGAGGATAAACGCAGCACGGTCGGCACTGCCCGCCGTGCCAACTCGCTCTGCTGAGGCCCCCCAACGCTGATGTTCCGCCAGTTCCGTATCGATCAGCGAAATGTCACCTGTCGCCAGAACGGCAAGGGGATCGTCGGCAGCCGTGCTCATGCCCCCTTCACCCGCGGCACCCGGCATTGCGGCGGACCCACTGCCCGCTTCGTCGCCACTCGCCCCGTCGGCAACATCGGACCCCTGGGCCTCGTTGTCTATGTTGCCTTCCTCTGCTGCGTCTCCAGCGCCCGCAGCAGCCTCACTGTCGATCGGCTCAAGTCGGTCCTCGGTGTGCTCTTCATCGTCGTCTTCGTTGCCATCCCCTCTCTTGATGGCAGCGCGTGGTTGAGCCCATGTGATTTCTTCCTGCTCCCTTGCTCCCCTGATGTCGGTGTCGTTGAGCGGTCGGCCGGAATGCGTCGCCGCCTCGGAAATCTCCGCCGCCGGCTCGCTGAAGAGCGCATCCTCCTGCTCGCAAATCAGTTCGTTAACGCGCGCTTCGGCGCTAGCCAGGGCCAGCGTGTCGTGTGTCCTATCCCCAGCCTCTGGTTCAGCGTGCGTGGTGCTACTGATCGCGGCTGACATCGGCAATCCGGCGACCGTCCCCGTCCCGAGATAGCGTGGCATTCCCTCGGAATCAGGATGAGCCGATGCTGCCCGGTCTCTGTCCAGGCCAGCCTCGGCCTCCTGGGCACGCCGTCGGCGTGGGCTCGCTACCGCGGGGTCGGTTCGCGCGCGGCTCACGCCCATGCCGGGGCCTCGCGTGGTCCGAGGCCTCCCGGCGTCTGCTTGCCCAGCTTGCGGTATTCAGCGGCGACGGCCTCCAGAAGGTCGTTGTATTGAATGGGACGTTGAGCAGCACGCGCGGCCACTGCCGCAGACAGGACGATGTTACGCACGTGTCCGCCGGACAGCTCGCAATTGGCCGCGAGGCGATTGAGAGTACGGGCATCGAGTTCGTGTCCGCTTCCCAGGTGGGCCAGCCAGAGCCTGCGCCGTTCTTCGGGCGTCGGCAGCGGGAACTCTAGGACCGCATCAAGGCGTCGCGAGAAGGCGGAATCAAAGCGTGATCGACTATTGCTGGTCAGCAGCGCGATACCTTCGAACGATTCGATCCGCTGCAACAGATAGTTCGTCTGTTGATTCGCAAACCGGTCGTTGGACTCCTTGACGTCGGTGCGTTTACCGAAGAGCGAATCGGCTTCGTCGAACAATAGGATCACTTCCATGTGTTCGGCACGAGCGAACAATTGGGCGAGATTTTTCTCTGTTTCGCCTATGTACTTGCTGGTGGTCGCGGCAACATCCACACGATAAAGGGGGAGACCGAGCTCCGATGCCAGCCAACCCGCCGCCAATGTCTTGCCGGTACCGGAGGCGCCTACGAACAGGGCTCTGACGCCTGGCTTGTAGCGCGTGCGCGCGGATGGACCGAGGGGATCAGCCAATCCTTCGCGTGACAGGCAGCGCTGGCGCAACGCCAGCAACTCGGTGCGCAGCAGAGGAGTCAACACCAGCGCCTCGTCGCCTATGGCATCCGGCAGGAGCTCTGCAAGTCGGCCGAGGTCGCAGGCCAGGCCTTGCCGAGCGGCATGCACGACGTGTTCACGGGCGATGCCATCGGCACCGGTGAGGCGCGCGTGATGACTGGCCGCTCGACCGATCAGATTGATGTTGGAGGCTCCGCACCGGAAATCACGGCCAAGCGTTTCGGCCAGGGTCTGATCGTCCACGTGTTCCCGCCATAGCAGAACGCGCTCCTGCGGTGCTGGAAGGCCGACCCGCCAGCTGCCGACGGGATCGCCATCGAGGACAAAACTACCTTCAGGGCCGGCCGCGACCAGCAGCGGCCCTTCGTAGCCGTACAGCTTCGGCAGTACCAGGGATTCGCCGGGTGCCAGTTCCGAGCAGATCACGGGCACCGCGCCCGTCAGCCAGGCCCAAGGCCCCATGCCGGTTGGCAACTCCCCGTCTACGAACACGGCTGTGCCGCCGAGGTCGTGGGCCATCAATGCGCAGGCTGCGCGCGCTTCGCGTGGCTGGCCACTGCGAACCACCAAAGCGCGTGAATGCGTCAGTGCGTGCGCTTGCCGCGCTGCCTCGACCCGCATCGACTCAGCGAGGGGTGGCAAGGCGCCGTCGGCGACTCTCACGTTTGGCCAGCCATGAATGTGGCGCAGCGGGCGTTGGCGCTCACCGAGGGCGAGGACGATCGGCACGGGTACCTGGATACAGGTCTCAGGCAGAGGACGGGTGTCGCTGTCGAATCGCAGTAAGCCACAGGCTCGTGCCTCACCCTCGCAGATTTCTTCGATCGGATCAGTGAGCCCGAAGCACGGTGCCAGGCTGCTGATCAGACCGAGTGACGGGCGCGAGCTTGCGACAGGGGCCTGCAACCATGCCAGTACACGCCCCGGCAGTGCCTCCCGTTCCACCGCTACGGCCAGGGTAACGGCGATGATTTCGGACAAACCTAGACGGAAGTGCGCGGCCAGTCCGAGGATGCGTTCGTCCTGAACGGTGGGGTTCTGCAAACGCTGAGTCAGAGCTGCCACCGGATTTCCGTGGCAGAGCTCGAAACACTGCTTGAGCCAAGCGCTTTCGTTGCCCGTCTCCCCGGCCGTTGGGGCCAGTGCAGCCAGGAACAGTTCATGCAGGGCTGGTGTTGTCGCACTGGCACGTGGTCGCGGGCTATTCGTTCTTGTGCTCATCAAGACTCCGGTGCGTTCAGCACGCCGGGGACGCTGGCCCCAAGAACTGCGGGCGGACCATCAGCAGCAACAGGGGGGAGATGGCGATCATGACCAGACCGGCCGGGTATGGCCGTAGTGAAAACTGACGATGCGACTGAGCCACGATACCCAACCGGGATCGAGATCCAGGCCGGTGCGCCGGACGCGGATGTCAATGGAGGAAAGCTCGAAACGCATGTCGATATGTGTCGAGGTGTACTCCAGCTCGGCCTGACGCAGAATCAGATCCGCGAAGCCGATTCGGGCATGACGACGGAGCCATCGTCGGCAGGTGTTCGCCCAGGCAGTCGCTACGGCAATGTGGTCATAGCGGATGGGCCTGCCGACCGGGCTGGTGCCTGCCGTCGGGATCAGTCCCGCCAGCCCCTGTGGTATGGGCCCATCCCACGCCGCGATCAAAAGTCGGTCCGAGTTATCCCAGAGGCGGCCGGCGATCAGGTCGCCATTCCATCGGGCCGGGCCGGGGGTCGCAATGCCGTTGAGCCAGGTCTCGGGTGCCCTGAAATGCGGCAATCGACCGCCGCGCAGAGGTCTGGCCGAGCCGACCGCCCAGGCCGGGTCATTGGCCGCTACGCCCAGGTTCGCGAGAATTAGTGCAAACACTCGCTGTGCGATGTCATGGCGCCGCCAGGCAGGATTTGCCTCAAGCCACTTGCGGTAGCCGCAGTGTTCGAGCACTCGGACAAGGAACAGCAGTCCGCCCGCCGCAGTGACTCCGCAGATCGCAGGTCTAGGGTAACTGGGCGCCTCGGCGGTCTGCTCGCCGTACGTGGGCAGACTGGCGCGTGCAGGCTCGCCTTCGTCAATTGAGATATTGCATAGGCGGTCGGCTGAGGTGGCCCCTTTTTTCCGCTGTGACCGACGAGAAGGAAAGAGTGGACGCTCTGCGTCTGCGGGTGAGGTTAGTGCTCCGATATCGCCCGACAAGGTAGCAGCGCAGGAACGTGCCGCTCCACGTCGCCCGGTTGGTTGCTGATGCGCCCATGGTGGGAGCGGGGCGGCCGACTGGACCGTGCGCTGCGTCAGTCGATTCGGCGGTCGTCTGCCCAAGGCGCGGTACGCGGCAGACAAAAAGCTGTGCCACTGGGCGGGGGTAGACCGACCCATCGAGCTCGACGGCTCTGTACGACGGGCGCCATCGGGGGCCGGCGGTCGGTCATGAGTACTTCGGCGGTCAGGGCGATCAGCGCCGATCGGCGAGATTAAGTTGAGTCGTGCGGCCTGCGCGAGTCCGCATAGGTCGCGGGGGTTCAAACTATCGGCGAGCCGCTCGGCGTGTCCGGCATCCGCGATGGTCGTAACCCATCGAGGCAAGGCCGCCGGGGCGTCATCGCGCGCGGCCAGTGCGAAAGCTAGCTGCTGCAGGCTCTCGGTCAGATTCGATGAGGGCGTCCACTCCGGCACGGCCAGCGGCCAGTACCACGCATCCGTACTGCGGTCCTCCAGCAGCCGGAGCGCCAGCAGCGTGTAGGCTTCCGTCGCATCCCGAAACCAGATCGCCGGCGCGTCGCCCGCCTGCTTGCTCCCGCCATGCACACAGGCGACCGCGAGTTCCGAAACGGCTCGCTCCAGGGCCAGCGCGACCGATTGGGGTGCGGCGTCGCTGGGAAAACGCCCGAGGTGTACCTGCCGCATGATAACGACGCGGCCGCCCTCGTCGTGCAGGCTTGCGGTGCGCAGCGCGTCTTCCAGCAGGAGCAGGCCGCGCCTGGCCTGTTGTTCGGCCGGTGCACGCAGCCGGAGTTTCCGGATCTGCCGCGTGGCGGGCATCGGCGTCAGAACAGCCGCATCGCGGTCGCGCTGAAGGACACGCTGGCCGCCGCGGCGAACTGCACGCGGACCGTCTCATCCAGTTGGACGGCGTTGCCGGCCGCGGTCAGCACGCGGGCCGAGGCTTCCGCACTGCCGATATCTTCGACGACCGCCCGTGCGACGATTTCGTTGGCCCGGTACACCATGGCCTGCATGCCGATGCGCAGCCTTGAGGGTTCGAGAGCGACCAACGGAATGGTCAGACCCGGCCGCGCCAACACGGGGCGTGGCAGCCGGCCCGCGATGATGCGGTTGACCGGGGCGTGGCTCGCCAGCAGCAAGGCCATGCGCACGACATCGTTGACCAGGCTCGTGGCCGCGGCTTCGCGCGTGTCGACCTGACCATACAACCAATCCACATAACCCTGCATGCGGCGGCGATCGGTGATTTCGATTTCCTGCCAGCGGGGGAGGCCAGCGAGATTGCACAAATTCGGCGCCGTGTCGAACTGCGACAGCTGCTCGGCCCAGTCGAGCCGGAGGCTGGGCAGAACGCCGGAAAAGGCCGCGAACAGACACGCCGAGACGCGGCTGAATCGGTCGAAGAGTTCGGCCGCCCCGCGGGCCACGTCGCCGCGCCCATGCTCCCCTTCGATCAGATCGCCCAGCGATACCACCTGCGTGGCCTCTGCCTGGGCGCCGAGCCAGCTGAGGCTGGTGAAGCGCGCCAGGTCGATCTGCAGCCCGGCGACTCGGGCCAGGCCCACGGACTGGCTCTGTTTCGCCGCCAGCTGTGCCATGCTGGTGGCAATGCCTGCAGGCATGCGCTCGAAGTTCCCTATCGGGCTCGGCGTCGTCAATTGGCTGCGCAGCTGCGCGGTCTGCAGTGTCTTCGCGAGTACCTCGACGCGATCCAGACCACCGATCAGTTTCGGACCCTGCATGAACCAGCCCGCCGGCGCCTCACGCACGATCCGCAGCAAACCACCGAGCTCATCCGGGATGTCAAAGTCCGCGTTCAGGCAGATCGGGATCGCCGCTTCGAACAGCCCCGGGTCGAGGGTGCGGGCTGGAACGTCCGAGAGGTTGTCCGTGGCACGAAGCCGCACATAGGCCAGGAACCGGACCTCCTCGGCCAAAACGGTAGCGCGGCGCTGGTTGATCGCGTCCAGGCGTTGCTGTTCCTCGCTAATGAGAGCGCGCGTCACGGCCACATCGTGCCGCGCTTCGGCCAGTTCCTCGTCGAGTTGTCGTTCGCGCGCCTGCGCCGTGGCGAGGTGGGTGCGGATCGCCGCGAGCGTGTCCTCGCATGCGGCTATCGCATCGCGATACAGGCGGACGCGTCCCTCGACCTGTCGCAGCAGGGCGATCGTCGCGTCCGACAGCGAGGTCGCGTCGGAAAAGCAGGCGTTCTCGTCGCCGGCCGATGGCAGGGCGAGCAGTAAGCCAAGCCAAGTCGATCGGTCGGCATCGCCGGACAAAATATCGGCAAGCGGCTTGCTCCTGACGGGCGTATTGCTACTCGACCCTGCCCTGACTGACGTCGGGGCGGGACCCGCAAGAAAGGGATCATCCTTCAGACCCCACAGGTCGATGTCCTGAAACAGGCCGGGCATGACGCCAGCGTCTTCCGCAACCAGTTCGTCGGCAAGCCGAATGAGGCCCAGCACCATGTCGTGCCGGGTGGCCGCCGCATAACTGCGTGCCTCGGACGCGGGCAGGGGTATCAACCGTTCCGCGACGGTCGTCGTGCGAATGTCCACCTGGCCGACGACGGGGCGTGCGTTGACGACGTCGCTCGGGCGCGGAGTGTGCGCTGCCGGCGCTCGTAGAGGCGCGATGTCGGTGCTTACGAGCTCAGCCAGCAAGGGTCCTTTCTGAAATGTCGTGCCGGCCCTCCCGGAGGTATCGAAGCGCTGCATCCCGCTGAAGACTCGCGCGCTTTGCGCCGCGCTGGCGCCAGTCGACATGGCGCGTGGCACCGCGGTGGGCAGTTCGCTTTCCCCGCTGACGGCGCGCGATCGGGGCGAGGGGATGGACCGGCGCAGATCCTGGAAGAACGCGGTGAGCTTCTCCTGCGAAGCCACGGCGGTGTCGGCTTGCGCGATAGTGGCCAGCATCGGCGACACCATGAGCTTGTTCGCCGTCGAGGTGCCCAGCATGTATTGCCGCACACGATAGATGTCGGTCTGGACTTTCAGGAAGCCGAAATCGATCAGGTCGTCGGCACGGTCGGCACGGGACTTGAGATAGGTGATGAAGCGTTCCACACCCAGGTTTCGGAGCTGGCCGCGCTCGGCACTCGACAGCGGTGCCAGCATCGGGGAGGCTTCGAGGTCGGCGAACCCAGCGGCTTCCGGCGATTTACCGCCATAGATCAGGCCGAACTCGGGTTCGAATGGAAGCGCCAGCTGACCGGGAGCCAGGAACTCCCAGGGCTCGTCTCCGCCGGTATGGGTCTCTGGCGGCAGCGGCCCCTCGACCCATCGACTCTCGGAGCCGCCCGCGCGCAACAGACCGCTGGCGCCGAATGCAGCCCGGCCGTCATACAGCGTGAAGGCCATGCCGCTGATCGTCTGGTTCGCCAGGCCGACGTTCGACGCCGGGATCTCGAGGCGAGTCCACTCGCCCAAGTGGGGCAGTGGGCCCATGAAGAAGCGTTCCGCGGTACCCGGGGCGCCGAACGGGAGCAGATCGTCTCCCCAATACGCCCGGTGGTCCCAGGTTCCTGTAGACCACTGCAGCATCAGTTCACTCGGCGGGTGGTCCGGATCGAGGTAGACCCACGCGAACAGGGATTCGCCGGCCCCCGGAAACAGCGGTGCGGGATGAGATTCGAACTCGTGCTGATGCAACCCGGAGCGGATCTGGCTGCGGTGTCCACCCGTCACGGGTGGCGGGCCCCAGGGTTCCAAGTCCTCAGGCTCCAGCGCCGCAGGGTCGGCACCGATGTCTCGAGGATCGGAAAACTGCCCGGTGATACTCTGGGTCAGGTACGCAGCGACGGTACGCAGCGCCTGCCGCATGCCGAGCGCGCGTGAGCGAGCGGACAGGAAACGGCGCAGGGTCGACTCGAATTCCGGATTCAGCTCCTCACGCAGCAGCAACCGGGGATCCCAGGATTCCTGGCTGACGGGAATGAGGATGCGGACGCGTTCGGTCTGCGAGAAATCCAGGGAGGCCAGGCTCGCCGCTTCGCGCAGTGCCAGATCGAGTTGGTCCAGCGGCAGCGGCGCGGCGTCGAGCTCGAAGCCGGCAGGGAAAAAGTTGTTCACACCGCTGACCGGATCGTACACATTCGTCGGCAACAGGCCGCACGGAGGTAGTTGGTCGAAGGCGGCAGCCAGCGTCGCCGCGTCTGGCGGCGGGTCGCCCGCTTCGGCGATTTGTTCCGCGAGTTGCATGATGCGGGCCTGCCACAGCATGGGAAGCCGCGTATTAGGTGCAAGCGACATGGCGCCGGCCGGCGATGCCGCGAACTGCAGGCGCCCAACGCGGGCGCGTCCGCCCTGCCGCACGACGGCCGCCGCATCGACGAACCGCGGCTGAAAGGCGTCATCGAGGGCCAGCAGCGCCAGGGGCACGCCATAGTCTTCCCAGGGCAGTGTCGCGCCCGGCGGCAGTGCGGCCTCGGCATCGAAAATCGTGTAGGCCAGCGCGTTGCGAAGGCGCGGGGTAACCGCGGGCAGTGCCCGCCACTCATCCGGCCACGCGAACCACAGCAGGCGCGCGGCGTCCGCCAGCCGCCAGTCTTCGAAGCTGACGTTCTCGCCCGCCATCCCGCAGCCGCAGCGGTCGCAAGGATCCTCGGGGTCGATGCCGGCCCGGTCCACGGAGACCGGTTGCAAGACGAGGATGCCGATCATCGGCAGCGCACCGGGGTTGTCCGTCAGGATCCGGCCCAAGGGACCGCCGATACGCCGCGCCCGCAAGCCGCCCGGTGCCTCCTGTTCCGCATCAGGATCGAACAGGCCCGCCGGAGCAACGACCGGCACGCCGAACAGATCGGCATCGATATCCCGCGGCAGTACCACGTCTTCGCCGCTGACCGCCAGGCCTCGGCCGGCGGCGATCTGCAAGCGCACTTGCGGCAGTCCCACCGGGCGAGCGACGGTGGGATCCCACACGGCGCCCACCTCCAGGCCCTCGACGACACCGGCCGTGTAGGCCTGGCCGCGCTGCGCGAGCCGTCCGGCAGCCCAGAGTTGCCGGTCCTCCAGCGTGGCCGCCGTCAGCGTGCGCCCAGGAAACAGATTCGGGCGGCGCAACCACGTGGCGGCCGCCTCGTTGTCGTCCCGGGGTGACAGGGCGATCAGGCGTTCGCCCGGTAAGGCAGAAACGATCGCAGTCGTACTCACGTGACTACTCCTCGATGAGGCTCAGGGTGTGCCATGTCCCGGCAGGCATGATTCCACGACATGCCGCATCCGCGCTGGTGGCGTTCAGGTGTATTCATGGACATGCAGCGCGGGAGCGGCTCAAGCGGACGGTTTCGTGCGCGCGCGCCGCGGCCGCGCCGGACGACCGCTCCCCGCCGCGCCTGCGGTCAGGCTCTCGGCGCGGAACGCATTGCTCGACCCGGCAGCGACACGCAGCGACGACGAGTCGCTGTCGTTCGTGATTCCGGCGACCGGGACTCCGGTCAACTCGCCGCGATAGGCCAGATTGCGGCGACGCACATACCACAGCTGCAGACCGGCGAGGCGCTGCCACTCGGCGTCGACCGGGTTGCTCGGATTCAGCGGCGGCAGTATCGGGCGCGGGATGCGCAGACGCTGCAAAATCTCCAGCGGCTTGCGTGTGGCGACCAGATTCGCCGCGGCCGGCGTGAGCGCGCGTCTGACCACGGGGATGCTGTCGGCGCGCGGTGCTCCACCAAGACGGCTGATGACGGCCTGCCATTCACTGCGGGGTATCGGCGCCAGGACCAGCACTGCGCATCCTTCGAGCGCGTCGGCCGGCGCGGTCAGGTCCAGCGCCGGCAAGCTGAGCGCTTCCTCGATCAGGGAGGGTAGCTCGTCCTCCGGTAGTAATGAGAAGTCGACGTCGATCTCGGCCGGGAAATAGCCCTGCGTAAAGTCGACCGGGTTGACGACGCCGGGCGGCAGGGGCCCGGCCGGCGGTAGCGCCGGAAAAACCGACGCGGCTGAAAAGCTGCGGCCGCGATTCAGCGCGACGGTCTCGGCGAGGTGGCCCTGGTGCTGCAACACGTGGGCGAGACGCAGCGCGCGCGGCGCAAAGCCAAGGCCCGGAAGATCGCCGCGATCGGCTCCCAGTTCGCGCCGTACCATGGGTACGTCGATCCAGACGATCGTATTGTTTTCCAGCGCCAGCATCGCCACCGGCAGCACGTTGGCGGAGACGCCCCGTTCGCTGCCCTGGACGAAGATTGCGCGGGCGGCACGGCCGCGGCGGGCGGCCAGGGCGTCTGCTGCCCCGTCGTCCTGCCAGGGCACGAGCACCAGCGCCGTCGCTTCGATCACGTCCCCGTCCTGCACGCTGCGCTGGCCGCTAATCGAGGTGGGATAAGCCCCGGTGGGGTTCGCGGTAAATTCGACCGGCCGCAGTGCAAGGACGAATAGTCCGGTGCGGCTGCGCAGCGGCGGCAGGGGGATCCGTCCCAGGCCGAATTGTGCCGACAGCTGTTCAGCCTGCGGGATGTCGGTCAGACGTACGCTCAAGGGCCGTTCCAGCAGCACCAACTCGCCGGAGGGCGTGATGCCGTGTCCGGAACCGATCGCCAGGCTTTGCGGCTCGGCGCCTTCCGAGACCCACAGCCCGGTTGCGACGCCGCTGCCGGCGGCCTGCCCGAGGTCCGCCTCGCGCGTCAGAAAGTACTGCTGCTCACGGATCAGATCGCGTGCGGCGAGAAAACGTCCGTCGAACCACCGCGGGCGTTCGCGACGGGAGTCCGTGACCAGTACGCCGGCCTCGCGCAACGCGGCCAGATCCTCGGGAGCGATATGTTCCCGGTTGGAACCTTGTACGGGATTCATCGTTGTCTCCGGCAATGGGTGAGGTGGGCGCGACGGGTGGGCGCGCCAACGGTCACGGGTAATGGGTGCGGTGTAGCCATCGTCAGGCACCGATCCAGCGCGACAGGAGCCCGAGCCCCGGCGCGAAACGCCGTGACCAGTTGTCGACGAGTACCGCGGTGCCGTCGCGCTGCGGCGGCAGGTCGGCCGTCACCGGCACCAACACCCGCGCCAGGAACACGGCGCTCGGGTCGAGGTCCCTGGGATGCTCGGCCAGCGGTTCCAGGCCTCCGGTTCCGCCGCTGCGCCCGGTGGCGGGCCAGCCATCGAGTATGGCGTCCTGCAACGCGCTCCGGCGCGCGTCGGTATCGCCGATCGCGGCCAGGTCCGGGCCCGGCGAGGGCAACCCGAGGAAACCCGCCTCCAGACCTTCCCGCAGCTCCAGGCGGAGTTCGTAGGCATCACGCAGCCGCGAGCTTGACACCGCGTCCAGCGCATCGAACGGTCCTGACGCGAAGCTCGGGGTCAGCCCGCGTTCGCACGCAATAAACCGCAGATACAGGTCGGCCACGGCCGCGCGCACCGGCACGGCGGGGAAGTCGCCGGTACCCGCGGCGGCAGCAGCTCGTGCGCTCAGGAACGGCGCCAGCGTGTCGTAGACACTGCGCCGGAGTAGGTCGCCGCCGTCGTCGGCAAGGCGCGCCGCGAACCACGCGCCCAGGCGGAGACAGGCCGGGCGCGGCACTTCGATCAGCCGTCCCAAACGGTCGACGGCAAGCCCCGGCGAGACACGGATTTCCTCGGCGCGGTCCGTGGCTGCGTCGGCCTGACGATGTTCGACGCGCAAGCCCGCCAGCGTGCCGCCACCGGACACGAAGGCCAGCGCGCGCGCCAGCCGGCTGCGGTGGTAAGTCTGTTCATCGAGGAAATCCTGCGCATCCAGCAGCATGCCGGTCGTGTAGTGAGGCCGGTCCGGCGACGGTTGCGCGTACAGCGGATCGGTCGTGGGCAGTCTTTGCACGGCGCTCATCGGGGCCCCCTGCGGGTTTTGCTGCGAGCCCGGGGCCGCAGCGTGGTGGTGGCGGACGTGGTGGACAGCGTCGGCCGGGTCAGGATCGGACCGGTGCGCTCCACGAGGGTGACGATGACCTGATCCGGCCGGCTCTGATTGCCCGCCTCATCCTCGACGACCAGCTGAAAACGATGACGACCGGATGGCAGGCCGGCATCGATGACAATCAACGGCTCGGTCGTCGCGATCGTCGTGCCGATCTCGAAGCGGGCCATCACATCGGCTCCGGGGCGTCGGAGCGGGGGGGTACGATCGGCGGCGACTCGAACTTGTCGCGCTCGGCGCCGATGATGATCGGGGCCGGTCCGAGATAGGTCCACACGTAACGCACGATCTTGCCACCGCCGACGTCGGAGGAATCCTGACCCGACAGTGTGAACGGTGTGTTCAGGTTGACGCTCTCGGGCGCGGTCAGCACGGCTGTCGGGGCTGCCGTATCGCGGACGATCACGGTGACCATGTCAGGCTGCGAACGGTTGTCGGAATCGTCGACGACGACCAACTGGAAGCGGTGACGCCCGACGCGCAGCGAACCGTCGGCCGGTACCTCTACGAGTATCGTCGCGTCGGTGGTCTCGATCGGTACGTTGATTTCGAATACGGCCATGGCGTTTTCCTCGCGAGTGGGATTTGGGAGCCTGTCGTCAGTCGATGCGGCGCCAGATGTAGCGGGTAATCCGTCTTCCTTGCGGGGCTCGGGAGCCGCTGCCGTCCAGGGTTACTGCGTCGCCCATCGAGACTTCGCGCGGCGGGCCCGCTTCGGCGATCGGTGGCCGGGGCGGCGGAGCAGGCGTCGCAGCGCCCGCGACGCGGTAATCCAAGCAGGCGGTTCCTAGCAGAAAGTCGCCACCGCCGAGATCGGAGCGATCCAGTTCGACGGCATGGGGAATCTCGGGCGGGCCCAGATAGGTGTCCACGCCCACCAGGCTCGCGACGCCGACCAACAAGGGCCAGGTCGCGGTCGCAACCCGCACTTCCACATGAGCCGGCGCTTCCAGTTCGACGATACGACGTAGCAGCCCCAGGTCCTGGGCGGTGACGGACTGGTGCACCAGCACCGTGGCGCGATGGGCGAGCTGTTCGAAGAATTGCAATACCGCTGCCTGCTCGGCAGCAGTGGCCACGTCTTCGCGAAACAGCGCGAGGAGTTCGGCGCGCTCCGCCTCGCCGATCACCAGGGTATCTCCGACGACTGAGTTCCCGCTCTGCACCAGGCCGGGAAGCAAGGGGTCGGGGTCCGCTGCCAGATCCACGCCGAGCAAGGTCGCGAACAGCCGTCGCAGCCGGTAATGCTCCAGCACGACGATCTCGCCACTGCGGACACCGCCATCGGTCGCCAGATCAAGGGCCAACTCCAGACCGCGCCGCGTGCCATGCCACCGCGCCAATGGCGCGGCCGCCTGCAGCCAGGCACGACGGCGGCCCTCGGGCAGCACCGGATCGAAGGCGACCCCCAGCCAGGCGCCCAGCCATTCCAGACTCGGCTCCGGTGCGGTGGCCGGATCGGTCAGCAGATGGGCCGCGGCGATCCGGTCCTCGATCGGCGTCAGGATGCCTTCGGTGTTTGCCAACAGACGGTCGAGGAAGTCGGCAGGCGTCGCGGTCGGCCGATAAATCCCGATGCCGTTGGCTGCGCGCTGCAGGCGCCACAGGGCATGGCCTTCATCCCGCAGCTGCCAGGATTCCCCGGCTTGTTCCACCCGCACTTCGGCGTTTGCGCCCAGCGTCAGGCCGGCCTGCTCCAGGCTCGTGTGCAATTCGGTCGAGACCAGCCCGCCCGCATCGAGCAGGTTGGACTGGTGCGCCGGCAGGCGTCCCGTCCGCTCGCCGGGTTCTCTGGCCGCGGCGCCGAAAACCGACTCGCGAAAAAGGCGCGGCAGATACTGGTCACGGTAGGAGAAGCGGCTGCCCCACGCCCGCACCGCCGCAATCCGGGGTCCGATGCGCCCGTCGCCGAAGAGTTCGAGCCGCAGCCACAGGTAGCGTCCGGAGATGGCCCGGACCTGGCTGCGCGGCGCCTGAATCAGTGCCGAGAACAGGCCGCTGCGATACGGCACCCGCTGCCAGCAGGCCAGCCCTGGATGATGCGGCAGCTCGGAGGATGCCTGCTCCCAGCTGGCGCGGGCAGCCAGCGGATCAGGCATCGCGGGTACGTCGCCGAAATGATGCGGATGCCAGGCATCGACGCGGTCGGCGGCCGGCGGCTCCGGATCCGGGGTTGCGGCAACCCACACGGTGAAGCCGGCACGGGGCGGAAGGTGCGCCTCGGCGTAAAGCCGATGCCAGACCGTGTCGGGACGCCCGCTGTCCAGCAAATGCACGCGTCCGGCCGAGTCGTAGTGGCGAGCCTCGCCGCGGTGCGCCAGATTGGCCAGCGACAGCCGGTGCAGCGGTTCGGTGCCGCGCGCGCCGCCGGTACGCTCAACCGGGTAGTGCGGCGGTCCTTCGAGGCGATGCGCGAAGGGTGCTTCCAGCGCATCGCTGGCCAGCGGGTAGACGTCACCCGTGGGGCGGAGGCCGTCCTCGGTCTGACCGGGGTCCCAGCGGTAGGCGGGCGCGTCCGGGCGACCCGGCAGGCGCACGGCGATCTGATCCGTATCGATCCAGGCCAGGGCATAGGCGTAACGGGCTCCGACGAGTTCGATCGGGGCACCGAGCCGTTCGGTCCGGGGGTCCAGTCGTCGGACTCGCGCTCGTCCGTTGTTGGCCCTCTGCCAGGACAGCAACAGCAGTTCGCCCGCGGGCTGGCAGGCCAGCGCCAGCGGACGCTCGCCCGAGTCCCAGGCTAGCTCGGGCAATAGCCGTATCGCCGGCGCATGGCAGTTTTCCGGATCGGGCCGGAACACATCGGGTCCGTATTCGGTGACCGGCCCCAGGGGTTCCGGAGAACCCGTCAGGCGAGCGAGCCGTCCGCTGCCGCGTTCCAGCAGCCACAGGCCACCGCCTCGTGCCGCCGCGCAACGCCAGGCCGTAAAGCCCGGCAGTCCCACGGTCACATCGCTCCAGCGACCGCGCAGATCGTGCAGACGCACCCCGGACGGCAGCAAGGCATACAGCACGCCGTCATGGCCGACCGCGATATCGGTCGGGGCCGTCGCGAGCGTCAGGGTGATCGCCTCGCCGGGCAGATGGCTGCGGGCGACTACGGTGCCGGTGGCGCCATCCCAGGCCGCCACGGCGCCCAGTGCATCGACCGCGCGCGGCACGACTTCGAGCGCGCCGTTGGCGGTCGCCGCGGCGAGGCCCAGGTCGCCGGCCGCGGGAAGGCGGCGTTCGCTCGCCAGGCTCAGCGCCCGGCACTCCGGATCCCAGACGGTGCGCTCGTGTGCCAGCCAGTGGCGGCTGTCGGCCAGCATCCAGAAGCGTTGGCCGTTGGCGTCCATCAGCACACCTCGGGAACCACGGGTACCGCGACGGCATCGGCGTCGGCGAAGGGATTCGGCAGCGCACGCAGGTTGTCGGGTGCTGCCGGTCCCTCGACGACGATGACCGACAGCAACTCGGGCAGTTGCCAGGCCGACAGGCTCAGTGTCTGGGTGCCGTCATTGGGATTGCGGACGATCGGCCGCCAGTCGTCGCCGCCCGGCAGAGCGACGCGTTCGAACAGGTTAAGGCCGGTGACTTCCCTGACCCCCGGGACGCGCGAGATTTCCACGTGCAACTCGCGTTCGCGCACCGAGGGCTGTAGGTCGCGCTGCAGGGACGGCAAGGGCCACCCCGCGCCCAGCGGACCGCCCGGCGGCAGGGGCCATAACAGTCGTCGCAAGGCCTCGCGCACTTCGAACAGCACGCGGTCGCGGGCATAGCCGTCACGAAGCGAGACGCCGACCGAGAGCCCCAGCGGCACGTACTCGCAACCGATGACATAGAGTTCGGTCGACAGCGGCGAGCGCGCCTGCAGATGGGCATGGACCTGCTCAATGAACGGGCGGTCCGGTCGGGGATTCGGTGGTCCCGACAGCGTGCGCGCCGGCAGTGCCAGTACGCTGACCACGCCAGGCACGTCGAAACGGCGGTCGCGCGGTTTGAAACGCGGAAGCACTTCGACACGCCCGACATCGACGCCCGGGGTCTCGGTGGCGATGCGGGCATAATCCCCGGCCGTGACGGCGCGGTCGCGGTGCCGCAGGAAAGCCGGGATCCGACGTTCGGCGAGATCCACCGTTTCGGCATCCTCGCCGCCGGTCAGTGCGAGCGGTTGCTCCAGGCGCAGCGGCGGTGCGCTGCCGCCGGCGAGCCGAGTGGCCAGGATCTCGGTCAGACTGCCCGCCGGCAGGTTGCCGGCGCGTCCTCCGCCGAAGCGGGCGGAAGCCAGGCGAATGCGCATCTGGTGCTCCGGCACACGGCCCCTGACCCCATCGCCGAAGCGCAGCGTGCCGGCCTCTGCATCGACTTCGTAGGCCGAGGCTTCGCGCGCGATGCCCGGATCGGCGCTGATCGCGGCCAGATCGTCCACCCTGAACCACGGTTGGTATCCCCGGCCGGGCTCCTCGACCTCGATCCGCAGGCTGTCACGATCGACCGAGGTCAACGGCAGCGGAAAGGCCTGATCTCCGGCGCCGCTGGAAACGCCCAGCACGCGCCCGGTGATCGTGACCCGCTGGTCGATCTCGACAGCATTGATGCCGACCCAGGACAGCCGCAGGCTCTCGACGGTCTGACCCGGTTCCGGCCGCAGTCGCAGCCAGGCGATCAGGCGCGCCGCCTGATCGGCATCATCCAGGCGCGGCGGCGTGTCGCCGACGCCGGCAGCGGGGTTCTCGGCGACATCGTTGCTCGGTGCAGCGAGCAGCGATTCGTCCGGCAACGCGAGCCGAATCACGCCGGGCCGTGTCAGGCCACGGGTGGTATCGCTGCCGTCCAGCGGGTCCAGGGTCAGATAGTCCACCGTGCGGGGGCGGGGGCCCGGCGCAGAGATTTCCCAAATGACCGGAATACGGGGGCGCGGGCCGGTGATGGTGGCGGCGTCCTCGATGTCCGCGGGCAGGGTCAGCGCCGGCACGATGCCGACCGACAGCAGGGCGGGCGCACCGGTATCGCCGCCGCCGAGCGCGGAGCGGACCGCCGCGTTGACTTCGGCCTGGCGATCGGGCTGCGGCGCGGGCGGTGCCAGCAGCGCCAGCCACAGCGCGCGATCGGCGCTGGCCGCGAAGACATCGAGGCCGGCCGGGTCGGGGCGGCTCTGCGTAAACACCGGGAACGTCTCGTAGGCCTTGATCGGCTGGTTCAGACGGTGCAAACGCTGCAGGCCGACGATGACTTCGCTCATCCGCGCCGTCTCGGACTCGTTCAGCGGGCGCTTTATGTAAACCGCGGCCGTGATCGGCAGCACGGTGGTCTCGCCCAGGGTCTCGAACGGAATAGGCCCGCCGATACGGGCCCCGGGCAATAGGGGCGTGGCCGACCATTCCGTGGCCTGGCGGTAGTTCAGCGTGACGATGCCCGTCGCCGGGCGAGCCGGTCGCAGCGGTTGCCCGAGCAGGCGCAGGAATACGAGCCGTTGACGCTCCGGCACCAGATTCGCCCGATACAGCAGCGTGTCGGTCAGCCACGCGAACAGTTCGAGCAGCGTGCGGCCCGGGTCGCCGACGCGCGGATGGGTCCATTCGGGGGTATGGGCCGGGATGCGGCGCAGCAGGTCCTCGACGAGATCGTCGAAGCGGCGGTCATCCAGGCTCGGCGGCAGGATGGGCATGGCCGTGTCCTATGCGTCAGGTTTCCAGTTCGACCGTCAGCCCGGTCTGCATCGGTGTCCCGGTGCGCACGAGACGGTAGGCGATCTCGACGCGGACGTGGCTGGGCTGGTCGGGGACATCCCAGACGTCGACCCGGTCGAGCAGGATCCGGCGTTCCCAGTGTGTCAGCGATTCCTGGACCAGATCGCGAATCCGGCGCCGTGTCGCGAGCGTGTTCGGCTCGTGCACTAGGCGGTCGAGGCCGGCCCCGAACTCCGGGCGCATCAGTTGCTCACCCGGGCGCGTCGACAGGATCACCCGGATCATTTGACGCACGCTGTCTTCCAGGGACGGGTAATCGAGCTGGCCGGACGCGTCCGGCACCGTCAGCAGCGGCCAGCCTAGCAGGGGGCGGAGAGCCGGGTTCATCGCATCATCCTTTCTTGGGGTAGGGGATGCAGATCTTGATGAACAGCATCCACCGGAAGAACAGATCGAACAGCGACAGAAAGATGTTCAGCACGATGAACGCGCACAGCGTGATGATCGGAATGCTGAAGCTGCAGATCCAGCCCAGCGACAGGTTGCCGTCGTCGCTAAGTTCGCCGTCCATCATCTTCCTGGGGTCGCCGCCGAGCAGGTTCTGGAGCCGGGGCGGCAGCACGAACGACACGTTCGGCTTCAATGAGGCGAGCAGGTTGCGGTCGGTCGCGTCGGGCAGATCGATCTGCACCGGCGGCCCGGCGCCCTCGTACCAGGGGGCGATCACGAAGGGTTCGCTGTAATCGCTCCAGATCGTCCGCGCCGGGCAGGTGCCCTCGGCCTTCAGTCGCACGAACGCGCGCAGGCGATACCGTGCGCCGGGCTCGTCGAAGCGTCCCGGCCGGCCCTTGACGGTCACGAAGCGGGCCTTCATCGCCTCGAACAGTGCATTCGCGAGACGCGCGCGACCGGCGTCATCCAGAGCCGGCCAGGTAGCTGGCATCTCCAGCGCCGAGGCTTGCGGGTCGCGATCGAGCAATACCCGCTTGGCATTCCTCAAGAAGCTCCCGGCCCCGACCCGGCGCGGGGCGCCTTCGCCCGGCTGCAGCACGTAGGACAGGCTGATCGCCTCCAGCGCCTCGAACAGTCTCCGGCCGGCAGGACCGGAGCCGAAGGCATCGAACTCGAGCGCGACCTGCCGCAGCAGTTGCAGGAATTTGCGCAACGGTGCGGCCTCGCCGGACGCGCGGCTCTCGGCGACGATGGTCGCGAACAGATCGGCCGCCATCGTCACGCGGACCCCGCCGACCACGCCCTGCGGCGGGGTCGCGCCGGGCTGTTCGATCGCCTGATACCAGGTGCTGTCAAACCACTTGCCGGCCTGGGGAAAGTAGTACGCGAGCCCTCGCAACGGCTGCATCAGGTGCTCGGTGAAGCGTGTCGTGCCGGGCCGGAAATCCTCGAACAGGGCCGCCGTGTCGGGTTCGGTCTGCGCGAGCTCGCTGCTGCTGGTCTGGACCAGACCGTAGAACAGGGTTCGGCCCGCCTCGGCGCAGATATCCGGTGGCGCGACGAACATCGGCGTGACCTGTTCATCGAGAATCGCGTTGTCGTCGCTGGCCCACAGACTCGCCAGGGCTTCGTCGATGGCCGGACGGCCGCTGCGGCGCGCCAGCATGCGCGCGCCCGGATCGGGATCGGCCGTTTCTGCACCGAGGCGGGCGATCGGCACCCACCCCTGCACCACGCCGCGGGCGCGTAACCAGCCTTCCAGCGCTTCGCCGCCCTGCGGTGACGGGCGCACCCGGCGCAGCACCAGCCCGGCAGCGTCGACCCGCGCCGGGTCCAGGCGCGGTGCGCCGGGGGCGTGGCACCAGGCTTCGGTCAGTGCCACGTGGTAGCGGCGCTGTACGGGCTGAAACAGCTTGAGCACGCCACGCTCGTTCCGCGTCGCGGCCAGATCGGCCGCGAGCGCGGTGCGGGACGTTGCGGTCCGCAGGCTATCGGTCACGGCTGCGATGAAATCATCGTCGTCGCGCTGCAGAATCGCCGGCGCGCCGGCCTCCGCGAAGGGCGCGGCCGCCCGCAACTCGCGCGGCGCCGCGAGACGGATCTCATGGTGCCGCGCCGCCGGGCGCGGGTTGGCGACGGCTACCATATATTCCCCGCGCCCGGCGTGTAGCTGCTGGAGATGACTGCCGTCGAGATCAGCGTTTCGCATTTCACTATGCCGCTGAACTTGGCCATCGCGGTGTCGACGTTGACCATGCCGGCGGAGACGTCGACCTTGGCCGCGGTGACCTTGACGTTGGCCGCGGCGTTGATGGTGATGCCGGCGGTTTCCAGCTTGACGCTGTTGCCGTTCGCGTCCTCGATGGCGATGCTGCCGGGCCCGTCCTTCAGCGTGATCTTCTGGCCTGCCGGGGTTTCGAGGATGAATCGTTCCTGTCCCTGCTGGTCGTCCAGCGTCATCGTCACGCCGTTCTTCGAGCGGATGACCTTATAGCGATTCTGTCCTCCCGCAATCTCGGCCGGGGCCGCACTGGCGCCATTCCACAGTCCGCCGACGACCAGCGGATAAGAGGGGTCGCCGTTCTGGAACACTACGAGTACCTCGTCGTCGAGGTCCGGAATCAGGAAAGCGCCGCGGTCCTTGCCGGCGAACGGACACACGACCCGAGCCCAAAGCGGCGCATCCTGGTTGGTGCAGTCGTCGAAGCCGATCAAGCGCACTTGTATCCGGTTCAGACGCTCGGGATCGTCCAGCGACACGACGCGTGCCAAATAGGCCGCATGCAGCCAATTCGATGGGCGTTCGAGGCGCGCCGCGTTAGGCATGTCAGCTGGCCCCCAGGTAGGCGCACTCGCCAACGAAATCGGTCCGGTACCCGTCTCGCAGGTCGTAGCGGTGGCATGCACTGACCACGTAATAGGTGTTGTCGAAACGGGCGCCGAGCCCGCTCAACGAGACATGCGTGCCCACCCGCAGTTGGGCGTTGCCCTCGGTCGTGCCGTCCACGCGCAGGAAGCGGCGGGCGCGCTGGTCGAAGGCGGCCTGGGTCAACGCGGCCGCTTCGCTGTCGGCACCGACCGCGAAGTGGCCAATGTGTTCGCTGCGCTCGCCGAAGGTATCGCGCAATACCTCGGCGCCCGGCGTGCCACGACCGGGCCCGAGATGGGCGCCGGCGCGGCTCTCACTCTTGATCGCCGCCCCGGCCGCCACATCCCAGCCCCTCACCGTGATGGCCGTGACCTGGTCGGCAAGGTCGGCGATCACGCGGGCGCGGGATAACTGGCTGTGCAGGGTGAGCTCCAGCGCACCCCGTCGCACCTCACCGCGGGGCGACACATGTAGCTCGGTGCCGACGATCTGCAGATCCGCATCCAGGCGGCTCAACAACCGCCGCAGGAACGCGAGGTCGCTTTCGTTGTACTGGGCCCAGGTACCGGTGGGTCCGGTCAGGGCCGTTATGACCGGGGTCAGGCCCAACTCGGCCGCCACGGCGCGGACGATGTCGGCCGGGCTCTGGTCCGCGTACAGTTTGCTGCGCCGTTCGAGGCGGGCCTGCTGCAATGCATCCTCGGCGAGCACGGTCAGTTCCGGCGGCGCCCCGGGCTGGTAGTCGGCCTCGAGCGCGGTGATCTTCCCGCGAAAGATCTCCCGCGGCGCGGTTTCATCGCCCGCGTAGACTTCGATCGGGCCGCCGAGCCTCAAGCGCGATCCGGACGGAAAGGCTTCTTCCGCGCCCCCGTCACGCGTGCTGGCCCAGTTCGAGAACCGGAGCTCCACTGCGCTGAGACCGCCTTCGTTTTCTTCCATTTTCATCGTCAACAGCAACTCCGCCGCGCGCGTGTCTTCCTCTCCGCCGAGCCGCAGCGTGGGGCGGGCGGCGTAGACGGCTTCGTCGCTGACGGACACTTCGCTCATTCGGGGCTCCTTCAGTCGGCGATCAAGCGACGTTCGCGTTCGCGTTCGAGTTCGAGCGCGCGCAGCAGATTCTCGCTCGCTGCGGCCTCGTGGCGCGGAGCGGCGGGTGCATCGCCCGCGTCCGCCTGTGCCAGTCCGCGCGGCGTATCGATATCGGCACTGACTTCATGGAAGATGATCGGCATCGTCGTCTTTCGCTGGTGTCATCCGAAGCGCAGCCGGCCTTGCAGGCCGGGACCGGCGCCGACGTCGGCTTTCAGATCGCCGCCGGTACCGCCTTCGACGCGCCCGCCTGCGGCGAACTGCACGCCACTGCCGGTGCTGAAACTGCTGCTGCCCGATAGCAGCGGAGTGGCGTTCGGCATGGTTCCGGACACCGCGCCGGTGGCACGCAACTGGCCGAACGCGCCGCCGGCCGACCCGGCCGAGAAACTCGCTCCGGCGCCGAAGCCAACCCCGGCCGCGCCTCCGATGCTCAGTCCGGCCCCGGCTCCGCCGCTGATTCCGAAACCCGCACCGCCACCGATGCCGAAGCCCGCTCCGGCACCCATCCCGGCTCCGGCGCCGAGCGAGAACGCGGCGGCTCCCTGCAGCCGCACGCTGCCGCCGACCGCAAATTCGGCGCCCGCGGAGAAGCGCAGCGAGGCGGCGCCGTTGGCTGCAGCGATGGCGCGTGCCGCGCGAGGGTCGTCCAGGGCCGTGGCAACGGCCATGGGTGAGTGGGGTCGGGTGGTCACCGTCGGCGTCTTGCGCTCGTCCAGCGCGCGATCGACCGAGGCCGCCGGATTGCGGTTGCTGTCGAAGACGACATCCTGGCTGGCCAGCGTGATGTCGATGGATGATCGCAACGGGACGCCGCCCGGCGCGAAGAAATCGATGGTCTCCTTGTACTGTTCGACCATGCCGGTGAAGCGGTAGACACCCCATCCGAACTCGACTTGCGGCGGGACCTTCTGATCGCCCGTTCCCTGCGGCTTGAGCAACTTGGCCAGGCCGTCCGTCACTGCGCGAATGTCCTCGCCGGTGTCGGTATTGTCGAAAATCAGTTGCATCGTCAGCTTGGCGGTGGTCTGGCTGACGTACTGCTTCTTCTTGGCGCCCTGGCCCTCTTCCTTCAGCGTGTTCTGGACCGTGTACTGCAGCGACTCCGGATTGAAGTGCACGACCACCGCAGGCTCCGAACCCTTGACGATCCGGAACTCGGCCTTCTCCAGCTTCGGGATTTCGGGAGGTGATACCGGTGCGCCCATCGTGGACTCCTCAGGCCGGGCCCATGCTCAGGCCCTCATGGACCAGATGCAGTTCTTCCACGCCGATCTCGCCGCCCTTGGCATTCAGATCGGCGGCCTTGAACTTCACGGGTAGCGCGCGCGCCAGATTCCAGCGGATCACCGGCTGGCCGCTCGTATCCTCCAGCGTGATGTCCACCGACAGGCGGTAGGCATAGGCACCTCTCATATTGACCTGCTGAAACCAGTCCCACAGATCGCGGGTGCTGGTCATCCCGCGCTTCAGCACGACGGTCGCGAAACTGACCCGGCCGGGTCGTTGGACGCTGCCGTAGTTCAGGCCGCCGGCCTTGATCAGCTTGGGTTCCATCGTCGCCTCGAGTCCGGTGCACTCGGCAAAGGCGCCACTGCACAAGTCGACGGCTGCGCTCGGTTGCGCCTTGCGTCCGGTGCCGTCGCGGCGAAATTCCACCTTGAATCGAAAGACGTGCAAGGGAATCAGGCGGTTCTCCGCGACTTCCTCGGTGGCGGCCATCACGCCACCTCCGGGATGCGGTCCGCCGACGGACCGGTCGCCGCCAGATCCAGAACCACGGTGATCGTGCCGATGGCGGCGGCGGGATGGAGGCTGATCTCGGCTTTCAGCCTTCCGTTGTCTAGGTCGTTCTGGCTCATCGTGCTCCGATCGCAGCGGACCGTGAAAGCTTCGGCCGGCGTGGCACCGTTGAGCGCGCCCTCGTCCCAGAACGCGAGCAGCAGCCCGTCGAGGCTGCGCTTCAGATGGGTCCACAGGGTCGGTCCGTTCGTCTCGAACAGGTGCGCCTCGCCGAAGCGCTGGGCCGCGCGAACGATGGCATTCATCAGTCGGCAGGTTCCGCCGGCGCGCCAATCCATCTCACCCGAGGCGGTGACGTCGGAACGGAGCTGTATGCCGTCGGCTTCGCGGACGAACAGGCAGACGCGCTCGGCCAGGCGCTCGCTAGGGCTGTCGGGACCGAGTCCGGTCGACGGTTCGGGTTGCAGGGCGAAAGTGTCCGTGAGCGGCTGGCCACCGACCGAACGGAAGGTGCCTCGCGTCAGGGCATTGGCCGCCAACAACCCGGCGAAGACACCGTCCGGTGGCTCGATCTGTTCGGGCAGATCGCGCGAGCGCCGCGTCGCGAGCCAGGGCCACACCAGTTGCAGGCGTGCGTGCCGGTCGCGCCCTTCGGGCTGGACGGCGGCCGACGTGCCGAGCGGCATTTGCCGGAGCAGGGCGAGTTCCGGTTCCTCCGCATCGGCCGATCCGGTCGTGCCGATCTCCAGCGGTCGCGGTACGCCGGCCAGCAACAGCACATCCGGGCAAAAGTGGTGCAGAAAATCCAGCGCTGCCCCTATGCCGTTGCGCCAGACCGCAAAGCCTTCCGTGTCGCAGCGCGGGGCCCACAACCGCCGCAGCGCCGAGTCGTCGCGCGGCAGGGGATCCTCATCGCTGCATTCGACGAACACCTCGGGACCCGGCACCGGCGTGAAGGCCGGTGGGGGTAGCGGCCGCTCGGCAGCACAGAGGTCCGGCAGGTCCGGCAGGCACAGGTGGTTCACCTCGGGCAGGCCGTACAGATGATGGATGCCACGCCATGTGCCTGGGTCCATCCGGTTAAACGGGACGGCGGATACACCCGGTTCCGCATAGCCCGGGAGCAGGCGCTGCAGACGCGCGGCGCGCTGGTCGGTCCGGTCGCCCGGCGTTTCGGCCACGGGATACGGGTCGCCCATGCGGACGATGACCGCGCGCCTTCCACCCTGCGCGAAGAAGCTGCGGACCGCGGCGCCAAGGTAGGTGGTGCAGTGACCGGAGGTGCCGGTCCCGAACGGGCGGCGTTCCCAGGCGAACAGTGCGGCGAAGGCGTCCCAGGACTCGACGACCACGGGTACGTTGTCCAGCGCTTCCACCGCCCCGGGTTCACGCCCCCATGGTCCGTTCAGCCAGCCGGCCTCGGTGAGCGTCCTGGCGATCGGGGCCGGCAGCGCAGCACCCGGACGGCGCCCGACAAAACCAATGAAGGCGGCGATGTCGGTCCGTTCGGGCGCCGCCGCGCCGGCGGGTTTCGCGGTCTCGAAACGAAGACAGCTGAGCATGGCCGTTCGATCCCTTGCCCGGTTCAGGACGTGGTGATTTCGAAGGCCTGGGCGGAGAAGACGATCTCCTCCATCGCGACGTCGCCCCCGCCTTTGCCGGCCAGCGTCGGCCCGGTGTATTTCATCGGGATCACGCCGCGCAGCACCCAGGACTGCACCGGGCGCTGGGCCTCGTCCAATAGCGTGATCTTCATCGTCCGCTGGGCATCGGGGCCGTTGGTCCGGCTCTCCTTGATCCAGTCGAACAGCGATTTCGAGTTGATGAGTCCACGTTTGCCGGTGACGTCGGAAACCTTGTGGATGCCGGCGACCTTGCGGACGTGGTTTTCCTTTTCGTTGCCGTTGCGGTACTCGGCAATCGTGATCTCGGTCCCGATGCCCGAGACGTCGGAGAAGCCGCCGAGCACCTCGCCGCCGTCGAATTCGACGAGATAGTTGAAGGCGCCATAGGGAGTGGTTCTGTCAGCCATGTCTGAGCTCCAAGGTTACCGGGCGGTGTCAGGATGCGGCTTCCGCGGTCTTCTGGCCGATCCTGAAGATCACGAACTCGGCGGGCTTCAGGATGGCCACGCCGATCAGACAGATCAGCCGGCCGTTGTCCAGGTCGTTCTGAGTCATCGTGCTGCGGTCGCAGCGCACGAAGAAGGCCTCGTCGGTCGTGGTGCCGAGCAGGGCGCCGTTCTGCCATTCGTTGTACAGAAAGTCGGCGATGGTCTGCCGGACGTTGGCCCAGAGTCGCTCGCCGTTCGGTTCGAACACGGCCCACTGGGTGCCCCGATCGATCGACGACTCGAGGTAGTTGAAATACCGGCGGTCGCTGACGTATTTCCATTCCGGGTCGGAGGAGATCAGCCGGGCGCCCCAGACGCGGTAGCCGCGGCCGGACAGCAGGCGCAGGCAGTTGACTCCCATCGGGTTCAACAGCTCCTGCTGGCCGAAATTGACATCGACCTCGAAGCGCAGGGCACTGCGCACGACTTCGTTGGCCGGTGCCTTGTGAACGCCGCGCTGCACGTCATTGCGCGCGTAGATGCCGCAGACATAACCGGAGGGGGGCAGGGCGATTTCGCGCGGGATGTCTTCCCGGCCGGGACGTGCGTTCGGGTTGGCGACGACGACCCAGGGGTAGTAGAGCGCTGCATGGCGGGAATCGACCGTGCCCCGCAGTGTCCGGACGTTGCCCGGGATCTGCCCCGGCGGCGTGTCGAGCACGGCGATCCGGTAGGCACGCCGGGCCTCGGCATGCGAGATCAGCGCGCGCATCACCGCGCTGGCAGCGTTCGCGTAAGCCGAACTCCCGGGGGCCGCGACGATGGACACGTCTTCCAGTGCGGCAATGGCGCCGAGCGCGAGCCGATACTCGGCCTCGGTCGGTTCGCCACCGTCGTCGCCTCCGGTCAGGACGCGAGTGCGCTCCAGCTGGCCTTGCGGGTTGGCCGCGCCGCCGTTGAACAGGCCATCGCGCAGGTCGATCGCACTGACGGCCTCGCCGATGCGGATCGCGAGCCAGTTTTGCAGCGCATCGGCGCGGCGGGTCGGGTTCTCGGACAGCACATGGCCGATCCAGCGTGGATGGCGCCGGTCGTGGCCCAGGGCGTCCCAGGCCAGCACATTGTCATCGGCATCGCTCGCCGTGAGCTGCAGTGTGAGCAGGCGCGGATTGGCTTCGGCCAGCGTTGCGGCATCGGCCGCCGGATCGTCGGTGTTGGCCGCTGGGCGCCAGGTCTCGCCGATCTTGACGTGATGCGCAACCGCGCCGCCGGCCCCGGTGCGCAGCAGGCTGCCCTGCGGCGCACTGGCCATCGTGACCGGTGATGCCGGCGCAACGATCTCGCGGACCGTGACCCGGCCGTTGCCGCCGGAGCCCGCGAAGCGGGCCAGGAAACTGATCCGCTCGTTGTTCGGGCCATCACCGACGACCGGGGCCTCCGCCGCCGATGCGCCGGCGCTGCGTACGCGCGAGACGTAGAGCCGAGACCCGCCTTCGTTGAAGAAGGCCAGCACGGCATGAGCCAGGTAGTTCGTCGCCGGGACACCGGCGGTGACGTTCAAGTCCGCATAGCCCCCATAGATGCGTTCGAAGTCGCCGTAGCTGGTCAGCAGTTCGGGCGTTTGCAGGTCGTTGTCGTTGGCGCGATGCGGTCCCTTGCGGGTGGGCCCGACGAAGGCCGTGGTGCTGGTGCCTACGCCCTCGATGGACTTCGCCCGGAAGCTGGTTTCTTCGACGTACACGCCCGGGGCAAGGTATTCAGGCATGGCGGGTCTCCTTTGCATCAAGAGGGTGGTTGATCATGGCCGGAACGCTCATCGAATCCGGATCGTCAGCGCGACATGCTCGCCGCGCCGCGCGGCGATACGGAGTTCCAGGGCCCGGCTGCGCGGCAGGGTGGCCAGCCGGCTTTCAATGGCGGTCGGGTCGACCAGCGGCAACGAAGCGGGTACCGTGCCGGAGCGGACCGCTGCGATCGGGGTTCGGCGCCCCGCCGCCGGGTCGAACACCGCCTCGACGGTGACGCCAATCTCGCTGATAACGACCGCTTCCTCGTCTTCGGAAAAGGTCGTGACCGGAACGCCGGCGACCGGGACCAGGGCTTCGCCGCGCCAGTCGGACAGACCGCGGGCCAGTACCTGATCGCGCGCGAGTATGCGCACCAGCGCGCCGCCCAGGGCGTCGCCCGAACGGGTCTCCGTGACCGTCGCGCGCACCGTGGCCCAGTTCGCGCCCAGGCGCGCTGTGGAAGAGGGATACAAGGGCACGCTTTCCGGCTGGAGCAAGGCGTCGGGCCCAGCGGCGGGGTTGCGGGGCAGCCGCAAGGAAACGGCGAGCGGCAGATAAGCGCCCTGCGGATCGTCGACGACCAGACGCAGGGTCTGTGATCCGACTGCCGGCTGGGTTGGCGGCGCCTGGAACGCGGGCTCGTGCGCCGCCAGTGCCTGCCAGCGATGGATCACGAACAGCCCGCCGCGATTACGTCGGATCAGGGCGCCGGGGGCCTCGACCCGGAGCGGTGCGTCGACCGGTGCCCGCGTGATCGCGTCTACGAAGCGGACCGCACCCAGTGCCCGCCATTCGCTGCGTTCGAGTTCGCGCAGAGCCCGCATCAGCCCAGTTCCTCGTGTCCATAGACATGGCGTCGCGCGACCACCGGCCGGAAGGTTTCGGTGTCTTCGTCGGGGTCCAGCCGCACCAACCGGGCCACGTAGGAAACCGACAGGCGGTAGGCCGGCTCCAACGCATCCCAGATGCGCATGATGTCCTCGTTGCTCAACTCGGCCGGGATGATCTGAACCACCTCGTCGGGCCCCCAACCGGCTTCGTCCGAAAGCGAGGACGCATCGAGCACGGGAAAGCGATGCAACTGCTGCATTGCCCAGGCCAGTGTGACCTGTTCGTCCAGGGGATTTCCGGCCCAGGCGGTCAGCAGATAGTGAAGATCGAGCCCCAACGGGACGAAGCCGTCGGTCGGCGTTCCGGGTCGCCGGGTCTGACGGCTGTGCTCGTTGACGGTCACGCGATACAGGTACAGCGACAAGTGCGTGGTCTCGTCGATGTCGCCCGCGAGCTGGCCCCCCGAGGTCAACTCGAAATTGCAGGTCGGCATGGTTCGCCCGTCGGCCTGCTGCGGATAGGTGTTGCGCAGAAAGGTCACGATCGAACTGCCCACCGAATGAATCGCGAATACATTGGCCATCAGTTGCCGGTTGTTGCTGCCTGCCTGATCCAGGGTGGTCAAGCGCTCATTGCCATACATTCAGCAGAGACCGTGCCGAGTGTTTTGCTCAAACAACATCAGAGGTTTAGACCGGTCTCCGGCGGCGTGGCCGGGGCGGCCAGGTCCCAGGCACAGGTTGACCGGCAGCGCACGATGGCGCGTGAGCCGCGGATTATTCGGTCATCGGGGTGGGGCAGGACTGCCCCGGACCGGCGATCCAGGGCGATGCGAAGCGCCGAGTGGCCGATCCCGAAGGCGGATGGCCGAGATCGACCAGACCCCGGAGATGGCTCGAACTGGGTGCGAGACCTGGCGGCTGGGTTTACCCCCTGTTCCGTTCGCCTTTTGTTACGGACTTCCGAGTTGGGGCAGGCTTGCCCCGGATCGAGTCGATGCGGATTGGACCGAGACCCCGCCGGCCGCGCCAGCCGGCCCCACTGGCGCTGGTGTGCGCCTTGCATGATTGAAGCCCAATGGGTCCGATTGCCGGGAGGTGTCGATGCGCGAAGATTCCGGAGATATCGAAGCGGCGGCATCGGCCATCGCCCGCTATCTGTCACAACGTCCGCAGGCCTCGGATACGGCGCGCGGGATCGCGGAGGTCTGGCTGCACCAGCGGTACGCGCTCGCCACCGTGCGGACGGCGCTGGCGCGGCTGGAAGTGCGAGGGAAGGTCAGGGCGCGCCGGTTGTCCGGCGGAGGCGAGGGCAGCGATCTGTTGTATAGCGCGGCGAACGATAGACGTTAGGCGGTCGCACGGCCGACGAGGCCCCGGGGTTCGCACGTGACGCGCGCCCAAGAGCGACTGCTGTGCGCAGAATGCCGAAACAGACCGGTACTCCGGTTGATCGACGCCGCATTTCCTGCAATAAATCCGCATTCCGAAAAGCAGGAATTCCCCGAATGGATTACCGCGTCATTGGGACTTGTCGCCCCGCGTCCCGGCGCCCGGCCTGCCGGGGAACCCGTCTGCTACTTCCTCCGTTTACCTAGCGGTCGAGTCCAAGCTGGGCATTCGCCGCCGCTCGCATTTCCCTGACACCTTCGCTGACCATGCACTGGATTGCACCTTCCGAAAAAGACACCGCCAACACCACCCTCGAAAAGCGCCTGTGGGATGCCGCGGACCAGTTTCGCGCCAACTCCGGCCTGAAGGCCCAGGAATACTCAGGGCCGATCCTGGGGCTGATCTTCCTGCGTTTTGCCGATGTGCGATTCGCGGCACTTCGCGCGCAGCTCGAAGCCGAGGGCGCCTCGTCGCGCCGCGGCAGCCGGGTCGAGGAGCCCGCCGCCTACCATGCGGAAGGAATCTTGTACCTGAGCGGCCTGGCCCGTTTCGACTACCTGCTGTCCCTGCCCGAAGGCGCGGACATCGGGGCACAGGTCAACGCCGCGATGCGCGAGGTGGAGAAATACAACACCCAACTCGCCGGCGTGCTGCCGAAGACGTACAACCTGTTCACCAGTAGCTTGCTGAAGGACTTGCTGAAGAAGGTCTCCGAGATTCCCGCCACGGTCGATTTCGATGCCTTCGGTCGCATCTACGAATACTTCCTCGGCGAGTTCGCCCGCACCGAAGGGCAGAAGGGGGGCGAGTTCTACACCCCAGCCAGCATGGTCAAGCTGATCGTCGAAGTCATCGAACCTTACCACGGCCGCATCCTCGATTCCGCCTGCGGTTCCGGCGGCATGTTCGTGCAGTCGGCGCGCTTCGTGACCGAGCACCAGAAGAAGCCCGCCGCCGAGCTGTCCATCTGCGGCGTGGAGAAGACCGACGAAACGGGCCGCCTGTGCCGCCTGAACCTCGCCGTGCATGGGCTGGAGGGCGACATCCGCCACGGCGGCAACGTCAACAGCTACTACGACGACCCGCACGACGCCACCGGCGCGTTCGACTTTGTGCTCGCCAATCCGCCCTTCAACGTCAATGCGGTGGACAAGGAAAGGCTCAAGGACAGTGTGGGGCCCGGCCGCCGCTACCCCTTCGGCCTGCCGCGCACCGACAACGCCAATTACCTGTGGATTCAGCTTTTCTATTCATCGCTGAATACCCATGGCCGCGCCGGTTTCGTCATGGCCAATTCGGCCTCCGACGCCCGCTCCAGCGAACAGGAACTGCGGCAGAAGCTTGTCGAAGCGCGCGTGGTGGATGTCATGGTCGCCGTCGGCCCCAACATGTTCTACACCGTCACGCTGCCCTGCACGCTGTGGTTTCTGGACAAGGGCAAAGCCAGCACGCCGCGCGCCGACACCGTGCTGTTCATCGATGCCCGCCACATCTATCGACAGGTGGACCGCGCCCACCGCGACTGGTCGCCCGCGCAAATCAGCTTCATCGCCAACCTGGTGCGCCTGTATCGCGGCGAAGCGCTGGATTTCACCCTCGGCGGGGAAGAAGCCGAGGCCAGAATCAGGGAGGTATTCGGCGGGCAACCCGCGTACGCCGACATTCCAGGCCTGTGCAAAGCCGCCACCCTGAGCGCAGTCGAAGGGCAGGGCTGGTCACTCAACCCCGGCCGCTATGTGGGCGTTGCGCCGGGCGAGGAGGTCAGCGACGAAGATTTCAGGGAACAGCTCGAAGCCCTGAACGAAGAACTGGAGGTGCTGAATGCCGAGGCGCTGGAACTGCAAAACCGCATCTCGCAGAATGTGGCCGCGTTGCTTTCGTAAGCGGAGACGATCATGAACGCAGAAACCCTGGAAGAGACCGCCTTGCAACTGCCCGCTTCGGAACGCGCCGAGTTGGCGCGCAAGCGGTTACTCAGTCTTGAGGAGCAAAGCGAGGAGGAGATCGCGGACTCCTGGCACGCGGAGGCCGCGCGCCGCGCCTCAGAAATTGACAGTGATCTGGCCGATACCGTTTCGGCCGAAGAGGCTCGCACCGCCGCCCATGCCTTGTTGCGATGAACTATCGCTTCCACCGCGCCGCGCTGGCCGAACATCTGGACGAGGTAGCGTTCTACGAAAGCCGACTTCCCGGCCTGGGCGCGGATTACCTTGCCGAGTACGAGGCGATCATGGGGCGTATCTGCGCCACACCCGATTTATTTCCGTGTGTCGCCGACTCCGACATCCGCAAAGCGGGTTTCAGGCGCTTTCCGTTTCATGCCGTTTCATGTGATCTATCGGGCGGAAGCTATGCAGATCGTCATTCTCGCCATCGCTCACCAACGGCGCCGCCCGGTCTATTGGGTGGGGCGCATCGGAAAATGAACACGAAGCCACTACTGCGACTGGATGAGACCATTGCCGTGAATGTGGCGGGGATCTTGGAAGGGTGAGGATAATTGCAGCCAACATGCGCAAGGTGAAGCTAAAGGACGTGTGCGACCGAATTACTGTCGGTCACGTAGGCCCGATGGCGGACAAATACACTCCAGAAGGTGTTCCCTTTCTTCGCTCGCAGAACATTACGCCATTTCGCCTAAATGTCGACGAAATCAAGTATGTGCCGCGTGAATTTCACGAGAAATTGCGGAAGTCCGCGCTCCACCCCGGTGACGTTGCTGTCGTCCGAACCGGTTACCCCGGTACCGCGTGCGTCATCCCCAGCACGTTCAAGGAATTGAATTGTGCGGACTTGGTTGTCATAACTCCTTCAAGCGAATTGAACCCGCACTACCTGGCGGCGATCTTTAACTCGGCTTGGGGCATATCCTCGGTTGCGGGCAACTTGGTCGGCGTCGCACAGCAGCATTTCAACGTTGGTGCGGCGAAGGAACTTGTAATGGCTCTCCCGTCCCGGCGAACCCAAGACCGCATCGCCGGCATCCTGTCCGCCTACGACGAACTCATCGAGAACAGCCGCCGGCGCATCAAGATTCTGGAGTCGATGGCCCGCGCCCTCTACCGCGAGTGGTTCGTCCACTTCCGCTTTCCGGGGCATGAGTCAGTGCCCTGCGTAGCGTCGACACTGGGTGAGATTCCGCAGGGGTGGGAGGTGAAATCGGTTGCTGATGCATTCGTGATTTCAGGCGGCGGCACACCATCGCGGAAAGAAAAGGAATTCTGGAATGGCGGCACAATTCAATGGTACTCACCAAGCGATCTGACCGGTGCAGGAACAATGTTCATGGACGATTCGAGCGACCACATCACCGAGCGGGGACTTGCGCAGAGTTCAGCGCGGATGTTCCCAGCTCGCAGCGTAATGCTCACCAGCCGCGCCACCATCGGCGCGGTTTCGATCAACACGCATCCGGCCTGCACCAATCAGGGCTTCATCACCTGCCTGCCGAATGAACGTGTCCCGATTTACTTCCTGTTCCACTGGTTGACCGAAAACGTGCCGACGTTTCAACGAATGGCGTCTGGTGCGACATTTAAGGAAATCAGTCGGGGCGTGTTCAAGACCATCGAGTTTCTGCAACCACCGGAGTCATTGGTCGGGCGCTTTGAGACAGTCGCGACGCCGATGGCAGAGCAAGTTCTCAGGCTCCAACGCCGAATCCAAAACCTCCGCCGCACCCGGGACCTGCTACTACCGCGCCTGCTCTCCGGCCAGATCGACGTGGAGGCCGCCTGAGCGATGAGCGCCCATGCCGACTCCGAAGTCCTGTTCATCGAACAACTCGCCATCTGGCTGTTCTCTGTGTTCCGCACGCGGCAACCGGCAATGCCGGTTTTAATTGAGTCAGTAACAGCCATCGTTTTTAACCTGTTGTTTGAAACAAATTTTCTTATTTGAGTGGAAAACGTCCGCATGAAAGCCTGGGTAGGCAAAGTATTGTAGGGTGGGCGAGCGCCAGCTTGCCCACCGTCTACCGCCGTTGCACCAACCAACGCCAGCGACAGCCAAATGCCGAGATACCTCCGCGCCAAGGGACCTGGAAGCCAATACTTCTTTACGGTGGTCACCTGTGATCGCAGGCCCATTTTGACCTTGCCGGAAAGTCGCGCCGCATTGCGGCAGGCCGTCATAACCGCCCGCAAGGGCGCACCGTTTGGTATCGATGCGTGGGTCTTGCTTCCCGATCATCTGCACTGTGTCTGGTCTTTACCGGAATACGACAAGGATTATCCCCGTCGCTGGAATGTGATCAAATCCACGTTTTCCCGATTGATGAAGGGTCGCTGGCACGACGGAGCGCTCGTGACGGCTTCACGGGCAAGACATCGGGAACTGACTATTTGGCAACGCCGCTATTGGGAGCACCAAATCCGAGATGACGACGATTTGCACCGGCACTTCGACTACATTCACTTCAATCCATTGAAACACGGTTTGGTCACCCGAATTCGCGATTGGCCTTATTCCACCTTTCACCGCTTTGTTGCGGATGGCACTTATCCGGACGATTGGGGTGGCAGCGACTTCTCGGACGATGATGCAGGGTTTGGGGAATAACGGATTATGGTGGGCAAGCCTGAGCTCGCCCACCCTACGAACTTTCACCGATTTGTTGCGGATGGCATTTATCCGAACGATTGGGGTGACAGCAACCTCTCGGACGATGATGGAGCGATTGGGGAATAACGGATTATGGTAGGTAAGCCAGTGATCTCTCTCCCCGCGTTACCCGCCATGGTGGGCAAGCCTGAGCTCGCCCACCCTACGAACTGCAAACCATTCTGCCCAGCATCGCGGCGATCGAGCGGGCGCTCGCCGAAGACGCCGGATTGAATCGAGCCGCGTGACACCGTTCGCCCACACCAAACGCCCGTTGGCCGGCCGGCCTTTCGCGGGCCGGCACTCAGGGCAGCTCGTCTCCGGGTTCCGGTGCAGCCTCCGGGCTGGCGGCGAGCCAGTCATCGAAGGCGCACAGATCGCCCCGCGCCTGCCGCTCGCGAAAGTAAGCCTCGGTTTTCAGGGCCGAGACTTTCTCGGCGATCGCGGTCACGAAAAACTGGTTCATCGAAACCTGTTCCTCCTCCGCGACCTTGCGGGCATAGGCGAACAGCGACTCCGGGACTCTCAGCGCATAGTTGGCCATCAGCTTGGCTCCTCGTTCAGTTGTTGCAGGAACAGGCCCGGCGTCAGCACCGGCAACCGGAACTCGACGGCTGCGGCAAAATCGGCGACATTCAAGGTCACCAGCGCATCGGCGCGGCCGTTCAGCGCGGTTTCCAGGACCATCTCGTCGGCCGGGTCGCGCAGTTGCGGTCGCCAGAGATAGTGCAGATGAACCGGTTCGATCAGCAGACTCAGGGCATCCAGAAAAGCGACGGTCTGTGCCGGGCTGCGTTGGCTGGCGGCCAGTTGCTCCGGACGCAGTAACACGGCTTCGTATTCCAGGAACAAGGGCACCGAGGCCAGCGCCGTGAAATGCCTGTCCCGCAACGCTCTCAACAGCGCAAACGAAGCGCCGAGCCGGCTGCGAGACGCGGCGACCAGGATATTCGTATCCAGCACGATCCGCGGCACAGTCATATTGAATATGATATGACCTTGCCCGCCAAGGTCAAGTCATGAGCCCCCACGCCTTTAGCGAAGACCAACTCGTCGAGCAGCCCGCCATCGTGCTGTTTGCCTCGCTCGGCTGGCAGACGGTGTCGGCGCTGGACGAAACCTCCGGTGCAGGCGGGACGCTCGGGCGCGAGACCAAGTATTGTAGGGTGGACGAGCGCCAGCTTGCCCACCGTCTACCGCCGTTGCACCAACCAACGACAGCCAAATGCCGAGATACGTCCGGGCCAAGGGACCTGGAAGCCAATACTTCTTTACGGTGGTCACCTGTGATCGCAGGCCCATCTTGACTTGGCCGGGAAGTCGCGCCGCATTGCGGCAGGCCGTCATAACCGCCCGCAAGGGCGCACCGTTTGGTATCGATGCGTGGGTCCTGCTACCCGATCATCTGCACTGTGTCTGGTCTTTGCCGGAATACGACAAGGATTATCCCCGGCGCTGGAATGTGATCAAATCCACGTTTTCCCGATTGATGAAGGGTCGCTGGCACGACGGAACGCTCGTGACGGCTTCACGGGCAAGGCATCGGGAACTGACTATTTGGCAACGCCGCTATTGGGAGCACGAAATCCGAGATGACGACGATTTGCACCGGCACTTCGACTACATTCACTTCAATCCATTGAAACACGGTTTGGTCACCCGAATTCGCGATTGGCCTTATTCCACCTTTCACCGGTTTGTTGCGGATGGCATTTATCCGGATGATTGGGGTGGCAGCGACTTCTCGGACGATGATGCAGGGTTTGGGGAATAACGGATTATGGTGGGCAAGCCAGTGATCTCCCTCCCCGCGTTACCCGCCATGGTGGGCAAGCCTGAGCTCGCCCACCCTACGAACTTCTGGGCCTAGCGACGGAACGCGACCGCATGTCATATGACGTCTATTCCGAAGAGAAGCTTGTCGAGCAGCCCGCCATCGCACTGTTCGCGACACTGGGCTGGCAGACGGTGTCGGCAATGGACGAGCGCTTCGGGCCGGACGGTTCGTTGGGGCGCGACACGAAAGGCGAAGTCGTGCTGCTGCCGCGGTTGCGAGCAGCCCTGTCGCGGCTCAATGCTGATCTGCCGCCGGAAGCGATCCAGGCGGGCATCGATGAACTGACCCGCGACCGCTCGGCGATGAGCCTGGAAGCGGCCAACCGCGAGGTCTATCGGTTACTCAAGGACGGCATTCCGGTGTCGGTGCCCGACCGCGAGCACGGCGGGCAGAAGACCGAGCGACTGCGCGTCGTCGATTGGGAATTCCCGGAGCAGAACGACTTCCTGCTGGTGAGCCAGTTCAGCGTGACCGGCGCGCTCTACACCTGCCGGCCTGATCTGGTCGGCTTCGTCAACGGTTTGCCGTGGGTCGTGATCGAACTGAAGAAGCCCGGCGTGCCCGCGCGGGCGGCCTTCGACGAGAACCTGACACACTACAAGCAGCAGATTCCGCAGCTCTTCTGGTTCAACGCCCTGCTGATCGCCAGCAACGGCACCGACAGCCGAGTGGGTTCGCTGACCGCCGACTGGGGGCGATTCTTCGAGTGGAAGCGGATCGAACGGGAGGAGGAGCCGCGCCGCGTGTCGCTGGAGGTGATGCTGCGCGGCACTTGCGACCGCACCCGCCTTCTCGATCTGGCGGAAAACTTCACGCTGTTCTCGGAGCACAAGGCCGGGCTGATGAAGATCCTAGGCCAGAATCACCAGTTCCTTGGCGTCAACAATGCCATCGCCTCGATGCTGGAGGCCCGCAAGCTGGGCCATGGCCGCGGCGGCGTGTTCTGGCAGACGCAGGGCAGTGGCAAGAGCTTCTCGATGGTGTTCTTCGCCCAGAAGATACTCCGCAAGCTGGCCGGCAACTGGACCTTCGTGGTGGTGACCGACCGGGTGGAACTGGACGAGCAGATCGCTAAGACCTTCAAGGCCGTGGGCGCCGTGTCCGATGGCGCGTGCCATGCGGTCAGCGGCGCGCACCTGCGCGAACTGCTGCAAGGCAATCACCGCTATGTGTTCACACTGATTCACAAGTTCCTGACACCGGAACGGCTCTGCGATCGCACCGACGTGATCGTGCTGACCGACGAGGCTCACCGCAGCCAGTACGACACGCTGGCCTTGAACATGCGCGCCGCCTTGCCGAAGGCGCTGTTCCTGGCGTTCACCGGTACGCCGCTGATCGCCGGTGAGGAGCGCACCAAGGACGTGTTCGGGGACTACGTCTCGATCTACGACTTCCAGCAATCCATCGAGGACGGCGCCACCGTGCCGCTGTTCTACGAGAACCGCACGCCGGAACTGCAACTGATCAACCCGGACCTCAACGAAGACCTGTACCAGTTGATCGAGGAAGCCGAACTCGATCCCGAGCAGGAGGCCAAGCTGGAGCGGGAACTGGCCCGTCAGTACCACCTGCTGACACGGGACGACCGCCTCGAAACGGTCGCGAAGGATATCGTCCGGCACTTCCTCGGGCGGGCGCCATTGGATCAGGCGATCGGCAAGGCGATGGTGGTGTCCATCGACAAGGCCACCGCGCTGCGGATGTACGATAAGGTGCGGAAACACTGGAATGAGGAAACCGAACGCGTGCAGCAGGAGTTGGGCGCTCTGGCCTACCAGCCGCCTACCGCGGATACGGACCCCGAGCAGGCCCGGCGGGACCGGCGGCGAGCGGAACTCAAGGAGCAGTTCGCGGTGCTTACGACCACGGACATGGCCGTGATCGTCTCCCCCGGGCAGAACGAGATTCCGCAGATGCAGGCGCTGGGGCTCGACATTGCAGTGCATCGGCAGCGCATGAATACCTCTCAGCCGGGCCTCGCCGAAAAGTTCAAGGACGTGGACGACCCGCTCAGACTGGTGTTCGTCTGTGCGATGTGGCTGACCGGTTTCGACGCGCCGAGTTGCTCGACGGTCTATCTCGACAAGCCCATGCGTAACCACACGCTGATGCAGACCATCGCCCGCGCCAACCGGGTGTTTCCCGGCAAGCACAGCGGCGTGATCGTCGACTACGCGAACGTGTTCGCATCGCTGGAAAAGGCGTTGGCGATCTACGGGACCGGGAAGGGCGGGAGCAGCCCGGTCCAGGACAAACAGCAACTCGTCGCCGCATTGCGCCATGCCGTGACGACCGCGACCGCATTCTGCATGGCACAGGGCGTCGATCTGGACACGATCGAGTCCTTGCCGGCGGGCAGCGCCGAGCGGCTGCAATGGCTCGACGATGCACTCGACGCGCTGATCTCGCCGGACACCGTACGCCGCGACTTTCTCTCGCACGAGCGCCTGGTAGCCACGCTCTATCGGGCCGTGAAGCCCGACCCGGCGGCGCTGGAATTCGCCTTGCGGGTCGCCGGCCTGGCCGCGTTGGCGGCGGCCATCTCCGCAAGATTGAACCCGACCGCGCCCGATATCTCGTCGGTGATGGGGGTGATCAACGATCTGCTGGATGCCTCGATCACCGGTCACGACATCCGGCTCCAGGGGCCGCCGCCGCTCGATCTGTCCCGGATCGACTTCGAGGCCCTGGCGCGACGGTTCAAGCAGTCGCGCCGCAAGAACACCGATCTCGAAGTGTTGAAGGCGACGATCCGCGCCCAACTGGAACGGATGATTCAGTTGAACCGCACCCGCGCCGACTTCGCGGAGCGGTTCGAGGCGTTGATCGAGAGTTACAACGCCGGCAGCCGCAACATCGAGGAATTGTTCGCCGAGTTGGTGAAGCTGTCCCAGAGCCTGTCCGAGGAGCAGCAGCGCCATGTGCGCGAGAACCTGTCCGAGGAAGAACTGGTCATCTTCGACATCCTGACGCGACCGGCCCCGGACCTAACGCCGGAGGAACGCGCCGAGGTCAAGAAAGTGGCGCGGGACTTATTGGCCCGCCTGAAGGAATTGTTGGTGCTGAACTGGCGGCTGAAGGCGCAGGCCCGCTCGCGACTGAAGCTGCTGATCGAGGACACGCTGGACACCGGCTTGCCGCGAGCCTATACGCCCGAAATCTTCCATCAGAAGTGCTCGGCGGTGTTCGAGCACGTCTATGAGAGCTACCCGGAGCGAAACGCGGGGGTCTATGCGGGCTTGGCGTGATGCGCCTGGGAGAGACGCCTAGAACAGCGGCGATACGCCGAACAGCTTCAGGTGGAAGTGCATCATCGCGAGATAGACGAACAGGCCGCCGGCCAGGCGCGCCCAGCCGATCTCGCGGAAGCTGAAGTGGTTGCGCTTCTCCTTGATCGCCACGAAGGGGATGTTCGATGTGACCGCGACGAAGCGCTCCCAGTCGCTGCCGCAGGCGCGGCGGCGCTTGGCATCGATCGAGCGGGTGCCGAGCAGGCACATGACGAGCAGGGAGCCGAACAGGATCAGCGCGGCCAGATCGCCGTTGGCGATCAGGTGCGTCAGGGCCCACAGCGATACGCCCCACAGAAACGGGTGGCGCGTGATGCGCAGCACGCCCCTTGCCGGGTCGGGTTGCTGCAGTGCGCTTTCCCCGCCCACGGCAGTGGGGTTCTTGGTCGTGCCACCGGCCACGACGAGCAGAAACGCGATCAGCATCAGGAATACGGCGACGGGCTTGAACCAGGTCAGTTGTCCCCAGGTTTCGATATAGGGGGCCTGGCGGTAGGCGTAGGTCAGCCAGACGAGGCCGAGGACCGAGAGCAACGAAAAGCCGGCACGGAAGGTGCCCTCGCCCCGGCGGGCAACCAGCACGTCTCGCAGTCGGGTGCCGGCGATGCCGACATGGATGGCGAAAAAGAACAGCGCGGCAAGGGTGAGTTCAAGCATCGTGTTTGCCTATGGCAGTCGGGCGGTAAGTGGCAGTCCCAGCCTCCGGCTTGGTTTCCTACGGGGTTTCCGGGGCTTCAGGCTTCCTTGAGTCGCGGCAGCAGTTCGGCCAGGTTGCACGGACGGGTGCGCGCATCGAGTTGGGCGCTGATCAGTTGGTCCCAGCCGGTGCGGCAGGCCCCGGTCGATCCGGGTAGGCAGAAGAGGTAAGTGCCGTTCGCGACCCCGGCGATCGCCCGCGACTGAATCGTCGAGGTCGCGATCTCCTGGAACGAGATCGATCGAAAAATCTCGCCGAAGCCCTCGAGGGTCTTGTCGAACAACACCGAGACCGCTTCGGGCGTGCCGTCCCGGCCCGTGACCCCCGTTCCCCCGGTCGTGATGACGACCTGAACCTCGGGGTCGGCGATCCAGTCCGAGACCACCGCCCTGATGCGATAGATGTTGTCCGGAACGATCCGCCTGTCGACGACCCGGTGCCCGGCATTGCCGATGCGGTCAGCCAGGGTTCGACCGGAAGTATCGTTCTCCTCCGTACGCGAGTCCGAAACTGTCAGAATGGCGATGGCCAGCGGAACGAAAGCGCGGGATTCTTCAGTCATGGCGGCGGGTGCAATCCGTGTCGATCGTCGGGGACGGGCCGGACTTGCGTCGGATCAGCCCTGGGCGGCGTCGCGAGGTTTGGGTTCTTCCTCGGCCGGTTCCGACTCACGCTTGACCACGTGAATGCGTCGCTCAGCCTCGGCGTAGTCGACTCGCTGCTCACAGTCGCGAATGGCGCTGGGCTCGCAATCGGTGCGATGGCAGTCGAATTCACACTTGGCGACCCGCTCGGGCACGTCCTGCGCGATCGACCGGGTCAACCGTAACCAGGCACGTTTGAGGTGACGAATGCCTGGAAAATCGCTCCAAGACATGAGTTTCTCCGAGGGCAGTGATGGAACGAAGGGGTGAGCCCGGCAAGGCCGGGCGCGGCGACTTCCCTTGTAACCGGGAACAAGACCAGACGATACAGGCCCGCACCTCGGAAGTCGAGCAGCAAGAAGCGTTTGAGTCGCGTGGGCACCCCCGATCGCGGCGGCCTTGACCGGGGGGGCAAAACGGTGTGCTTCCGGCCGGCCCGGGATAACGGCCATCAGCCGTGCGGCCGGGCGTGAGTCGGGTTGACGGCCGTTCCCCGGCCTCAACTGCCGGGGTTGGCGACGACCTGGTAGACCACATCGCTCCCGCTGTAGAAGGGCCGGTAATAGACGCCGCCGTATTCGAGATACTGCACGCCTGCGACGTTGCGTGTGGCCGCACCATTGGGTATCGAGTTGACCGTCAGGCCGGGCGGTGGGCTGACGACCTGATAGCCCTGGGCGTTTTTGGCGTAGAACGCGCCACCGCAGTCCATGAACGCCTGGCCGGCCCCATAGACGGTCGTGCAGGACGGTGGCAGGCTCTGAACGGTGGCGCCCATCGGCGGCGGCACGACGACGTACTGCGACCCCTGCGGGGCGTAATAGACACCGCCTGCGTAGTAGTAGGGGTTGCCCTCGACGATTACCGTCGTGGAGTTGGTGGGGATGGACGCCATCGAGGCGCCGATCATCATGCCGGTCATGCCTGCCATGGCCAGACCGCCGTAGTAACCGCCCCAGGTGCCATAGTAGGCGGGATAGACGCCGGCATAACCGTAATACCCGTAGTTATATCCGTGATGGTCGGCATACTGGACCGCCTGTGTGGCATGGTCGTAGTGTGTCTGCGTCATCTTGTTCTGCTGCGCGTAGGCATTTTGCTGCAGCGTGTTGGCTTCGTTATAGCGGTTCTGCTGCAGCGAGTCTTGCTGGTTCTGGCGGCTCTGTTGCATCGAATCCTGCTGGTTGAACCGGTTTTGCTGCATCTGCTGCGCCGTGCCCTGTCGATCGTCCGCCGTGTTCTGGAACGTCTGCTGGCGGTTGGCCTCGTCACTTTGCAGGGTCTGCTGGCGATTCCCCTGGTTCGTTTGCGAGCGACTGCCCCAGTCGTGTGCGACACCGGAGTCGCTCGACGAGGCTCGCACGCTGCCCAGGCCGCCGCCGCCGAAACTTCCCGAGCCGATGCCACTGCCGCCGAAGCGTTGGCCGCCGTCGTTCTGATCGAAACGCTGGCCTCCGCCGTCCTGCCCGGCGGAGCGATCGCCGAAGTCGTCGCCACGGCCGCCACCGAAACCACCGCCGCCGCTGCCGCCCCGGTTGTCGCCGAAGTCGCCCCGACCGCCTCCGAAGTCCCCGCCGCCACCCGAACGGGAACCGAACGCACCCCCTCCGACGTGATCGCCGAAGCCACCGCCGCCAAACCCGCCCCCACCGAAGTGTCCACCGCCGAACCCGCCGCCAAATCCACCGCGCGCATGCGACGCCGGGCACGCCGCGATGGCGAGCATCGCGCCGATCAGCCCTGCGACTGCGCGGCTTCGAACTCGGCTGTATGACATGACTGTTGCGTTCATGACTGCCTCCTCGGTCTTCATTTCGCCCCCTTTGCCGGGACGTTGGTGGCGGGTCCCGCCGCGGCCTTCAGGAACTCGATGCGTTGCGCACTGGGTGGCAGAGCCGGCACGAAGACCGAATCGGCGAAGCGCGCGGTGAAATTCCAGTCGGTCAGTGTCGCGATGAATTGCGGCGCTCCGGGGAGCGTCTTGTAGGTGATCGCCAGTTTTCGCGGTACTCGCATCAGCCCGTCGTCGATCCAGATCTGCCAGTCGACACTGTTCTCGATGAATGCGAGGTGATGGCAGCGGTGGCCGCCGACGTCGCTGATGCCGACATGAAAACCGTACAGTGTGCCGCGCCTCAGGACCGCATGCGGGTCGGAGTACAGCAGGTCGGACAGCGGCGGCGTGAAGTGCAACTCCTTGATCAGATGATCGAGCGTGGCGTCGATCGTTCCCGGTGCCTTCTCGGTCGCATAGACGCCGTGCCGATCGTCCAGCAGCGTGATCTGTTTCCCGTCGAACCAGAGCCGCTTGTCGCCGGTGTCGCCGGTACTGTGCGAATAAAGGCGATCGGGGCGATGCACGGCGATGTCGTTCCGCCCGGAGAAGAGCAGCTTCTGGCCTGACGGCAGCAGATCGTCATACAGGATTTCGGCACGGACGCTGAATTCGTTGGCTGCCTTCAAGTAGTCGCTCATGTCCTGCAGGATTCGGTCCGCTTGCGCGCTGACCTGCGGGGTTACCGTAGCCGCAGCCGGCGCAACGGTCGCCGGCTGTTTGGCCTGAGCTTGCTGCTTGGTCGGCTTGCCCGATTCCGCTCCGGCCGGCCCGGCGAAAACAGAGGCGAAGATCAGCGCCACGGCCATCTTGACCCCGGTAGGGGATCGCAGCGCGTGTCTGTTCATGTCGATACTCTCCTTGGTGTCGGTTCGAGATAGCTCACAAAGTGGCTGCACGGTGGCGCGTTGCGCGGCGTTCCTGCGTGGCGAAAAAGTGTACACCGGCGTTGGTCTGCGTCGCCAATTGTGCCGCAATACAATGATCGAAAGATGTAATTTTCGAGCGTCTGGCGCTGCGCTTCGCCTGGATCCTTCGTCAGTGCGCGGGGTGTCCGCGCTGCAGCCGCCGATCATGGCGGCCAGCAATCCGGCAATCCGGCGTTGCGCACCAGGGGCGACGAAGGGGAGGGAGCTACCCCAGGCTCGGGATGTCACCGCGGTTTGTGCCGTGACAGCACCGGCGGCTCGATGGAAACAAGGCATGAATACGCAAGCGTTAACCGGGTCGGCCTTATGGTTTGTTGGCACGTTTGCCGGAGGGGCTCTTGCCGGCGGGGCGTAGGCAATGTGACCCAGGCCGGTGGCTGCCTCACGCCGTGCTGTCGGGGCCGCAGCCCCGCATCCATCGCCGCAATCCCATTCCTTGCACGAGTCGTCCGGCTGACAACCGGATCAGTCCGAGGATGGAACCGACGGCAGGAGCGCGTCCACGACGCGCTCCATGCGCATGAATCGCGAGCCCTTGACCAGCACCGCGGGCGCAGTGTCCAGCAATTCGGATGCCGCGGAAATGAGGTCGTCCACGTTCTCGAAGTGCTTTCCTGCAGGCCCGAAGGCGACGACGGCGGTCTTGGTCAGCGGGCCCAGCCCCAGCAACCGATCGATACCGTGTTCGCGCGCGTAAAGCCCGATCTCTTCATGAAAGGCGGGGCCCTGGTCGCCGACTTCGCCCATGTCGCCCAGCACGAGCACCTTCAGCGCCCGGTTTTTCGCCAGCACGTCGATGGCCGTCCTGACCGAATCCGGATTGGCGTTGTAGGTGTCGTCGATGATCAGCGAACCATTGCGGCCTTGTTTGGCCTGCAGTCGACCCTTGACCGGTTCGAAGTCGCCGAGGGCCTTGGCAGCCGTCGCGACGGGGACGCCGACGGCCCCGCTGGCCGCAATGGCGGCCAGGGCATTCCGGACGTTGTGAAGTCCGGCCGCCCGGAGTTCGAAGGTGGCGCGGCCGAGCGATGACAGGAGATCCACCGCGCTGGATACCGGGCCGAGCCGGTACTGGGCCGAGACCGAGGCATTCGGTTCGGTGCCGAAAGACAACACCGTCCGGTGCCCGGCGAGATTGCGCCAGTAGGCGGCATGCTCGTCGTCGGCGTTGATGACGGCCGTGCCGTCTACGGGCAGCGCAGCGATCACGGCGCCGTGTTCTTCGGCCACGGCAGCGACATCCTTCATGAATTCCTGATGTTCACGCTGGGCGTTGTTGATCAGCGCCACGGTGGGTTCGGCGAGCGCGGCGAGATGAGCGGTTTCGCCGGGATGGTTCATGCCGAGTTCCACCACGGCGACGCGGTGGTCGGCGTGCAGACGCAACAGGGTCAGCGGGAGACCGATGTCGTTGTTGAAGTTGCCCGCGGTGGCCAGCACGTTGGCGGGCCCGAAGTGGGCGCGCAGGCAGGCGGCGATCATTTCCTTCACCGTCGTCTTGCCATTGGAGCCCGTCACGGCGATGACCGGTATGTTGAACCGGCCGCGCCAGTCGTGCGCCAACTGGCCCAGCGCGACACGGGTGTCGCGGACTTCGATCAGTGGCAATCGGGACGACAGCGGACTGGCGGTGAGATCGGCCGCACGGTCTACCAGTGCGCCCGCGGCACCCTTTTCCAGTGCGAGTTCAAGGTAGTCATGGCCGTCCACCCGTTCGCCCCTCAGTGCGATGAACAGGGCGCCTGGTTCGATCGTGCGGGTATCCGTCGACACCGAGGTGAAGGCGGCGTCTGCGCCCAGCAACGAGGAGTTCAGGGCGGCGGCGGCCTGCGACAGGTTCAGCATGCGGAGGATTCCTCAGGCGACGGGGGCATTGCAGCGGCCGGTAGCATACACCGAAAATCCACCGTGCCGTGGTGCCTGCAGGCGTCGAGAGGGTCGATCGCGCCCTACCAGCGGAACTCCCGGATCGCCCAGTCGGGCTCGGCGCCGTAATCCTGCACCAGTTCCCGCAGCAGCGCGAGCCGTTCTGTGGTGTCATGCGCCGCAGCGAATTCGTGCCGATGTATTCCGTCGGTCACGAACGCCGTCGCGAGGCCTGCCCGCCCGCCGCCACCGATGTCATGGTAGAGCGAGTCGCCGATCGCGATCGTGCGGGCGGGGTCGGCCGAACGGCATTGTGCCAGTGCGAACCGGTAAATCGCCCGGTGAGGTTTGCCGATGTATTGCACGCGTCCGCCGAGGTCTTCGTACAAGCGCGCGAATTCCCCGGCACTGGGCGCCACTCCCTCGTCCGTGAAGCGCATCAGATCCGGATTCGCGCAGATCAGGGGCAGGCCGCGCGCGCAGCCCAGCTCGAAGGTCGCCTGGTAGTAGCTGCGCGGCAGAGAATCATCGACACCGGATAACAGGATGAAGTCGGCATCGCCGACCGTCGCGACGCGGGTTATGGGCAGTCCATCGGTGATCGAGCGGTCGCGATCGCTGCTCAGCAGCAGGCAGCGCTGCCCCAGCGCCTCTTCGAACGGCGGTTCACGCTGCGCCAGAAGGGCGCGCGCCATTTCGCCCGAGGTTACAACGGCCCGGTAGAGGTGCGGGCTGATGCCCAGCGAAGTCAGGCGGGCGGTGTTCGCCGCGACGGATTTTCCGGAGTTGCTCAGCACCACGATGTCCTTGCCCAGACCAACGAGCCGCCGCAGGCAGGCGATCACACCGGGAAAGGGCTGATGCCCATCATGCAGAACACCCCATTGGTCGAGCAGCCAGGTGTCGTACTTATCAGCGAATTCGCCGACGCCAGCGGCAAACTGGGTCGCGCATCCGGCCGCCGGGCCGCTTCGGTTCGGTGTTACTGCCATGGTTTTCGCGTGTCGGGGCCAGCTTTCGGTCAACAAGTTGGCTGCCATTCTACCGAACCTCCGTGGCGCAGATAACGCTTGCCTTCATCCGCAATGGCGAACAGATGGACCCAGCCGTTCGCAACCAACTCCCGTACGTGGGCATGGCGGGCGATGACGCGGTCGATGGCTGCGATCGGCGCCTCGATGAAGACCATTAGCCGGAGCGGCTCGTGCACGAACTTCTGGCCGTCGTGTACCGACTGATAGGGCAGGCCCGTCCGGAGATCGCCGCCGTTGCCTTCGTACACCCCCAGCGTTCCCACCACATTGTGCAGCGTCTTGTTGCCACTGCCGAGCAGCTCCGGATCCACGGTTGAAGCGAAGTATTGGAGGTTGATCCAGCTCGCAACGACCATCGGTGCGGTCATGATCAGTTCCAGCAGCGAACCGTCCGGATCGCTCGCGGAGTCGTAGTCGTGCAGGAAGGCCCTCCCTTCAAGATTCAGGGTCCGGGTGCGTTCGCGCGAGGCTGCGATGAAGACCGCGTTGCCCGCCAGGCCCCATTCTGGGCGGACCTGCGACCAATCGCGGCTCCGGGCCTCGATCCGTCGGTCAAGCTGTTCCGCATTCGTCCGGGTGATGCCGAGGCGTGGCGCGCGTTCACGGCGCGCGATCCTTGAAGCCGCATCCAGCCATTGCCGCAGCCGGACGAGATCGTCGCGATGAGACCACGGTACCCGGTCCGAGTCATAAAGCGTGACGGCATCGGTGGTCGTGTCATGGAGTGCGGCCAGAAACCACGTATCGGACGGGATCTTCAGACCCTCATCGGCGAGTCCCGCTCGCACCCAGGGATCATTCAGGATGGCTGCCGCCGTGCGGGCATTGGCCTCACCGCTGTGGCCCCCGCAGGCGCCGCAATTCAGTCCTGCAGCGTAGGGATTGTTGACCGTGGTGCTGCCGTGTCCACAGAGCAGAACCAGGCGCGCGAACTGCCCGGTGAGACCCATGCCGCGCAGCGCGTTCCGTGCCAGTTCCACGCGGTCCTCCCGGGAGATCCCCGAGGGCATCCGGTGAATGGAGCCGCTGTCGGTCGCGGGCTGGAAGTCCAAGGTGGGACCGAGACGATCGATCAAGCGTCCTTCCAGGCCATCCTGGCTCGGCGGCGCAACGGGTCGCGTCAGGCCGAGGGTATCGCTGACCAGCTTCGGTGCGAACAGCAACCCGAAGGTCTCGACATAGGAGAAGCATGAAACCGCCGAAGACTTGAAGGCCTTCCAGGCGCGTGCCGCCCGCTTGCGACCGATTCGTTTGCTCAGTATCCGCTCGACCTCGCGCGGCCCCGCCCCGGCTATCGTTTCCCGCACGCGGAAGCGGGGTTTGATCAGTACCGGGCACTGCGCCGGCCCGTGGTTATGGCCAAGTGGCACGTACTCGATCGGGACGCCGAAGAAGCCGGCGAAGCCGTGGGTGCGAATGCCTTGCGATTGACTCTCCAGCGCGCGGCGAAAGACCTCGGAGCGCACGTCGATGCAGAAGACGGCGGCCACCTCGGGGCGTTGCCCATGGGCGAACGGAATGGAGCGGTCGTAAGCATTCGCGGTCCGCAGTCGCTCGATGGTGCGCCGGTGGAAGGCGTGCTCGTAGGCCTGCTGCGCAAGATGGCGTGCGAACAGACTGGCTTCCGGAAGTAGCGATGCCGGTGCGTCGTCGCGCTCCCCCGTGCCGGACGGATGCCAGAACCGGTCCGGAAGGTCTTCCCCGAATTCCATGAACAGCGCGTAGTCGTAGGCGAGGCGGATCGCCAGCAGCTGCGGCAGCGAGTCGTCCTCTTGTTCCGCGCGGTTGCGCTCGCGGACGCGATACTGGACATGGGCGCTCCACCCGGCGATCGACATCAATGCGCGATGCAGGAAGTCCACGAATGACCCTTCCGGCACCTCGAGCACGGCCATGACCCGGCCAATCGTGATCACCGGGTCAAAGGGCAGCTGCGCTATGTGGCGACGGAAACGCCGCAAGCCGTTCAGTTCCGCGTTGCGGTCGAATTGCGCGGTGCGCCGCCATGACACATAAGGTTTGCAGGTCCGCCAAGGACTCTGCCACGAAGCCTGGCCCTCGTCGAAGTGCGCCGCACACCATTTAGAGATTTCCTCGGTGGTCAGGCGTGTCCAGCGTCCGCCGGTATCCAGGGCATCTGCTACGGTTCGAAAGCGTCCTGCAGAGGAACTCGGCGGCATCCTCTGGAGCACGCGCAGTCGCTCGATCAGACGGGTCGGAGTGAGTGCCGCCCCGTCCTCCGGACTCGGCCCCGGGATCGCCCGGCCATGCTCACCGATCGCCCACTGCAGGTCACCTTCAGTGATCCAGCCGCGTTCAACTTGCGCCAGATAGAAATCCGCGGGCATCAGCAATTCGCCGTGTGCATTGCGGTAGATGGTTCGGCAGGCATCGGAAAAGGTCTGGTCGCTCAGGCCCAGGAACGGATTTACGGCGACGAAGGTCTTCAAGGGCCACAGCGGTGCAATCCGTGTGCAGGCGGAGCGGATCGCTGCCTCCAGTCGCGGCGACACCGAAGGGACCGGCGCGGACGCGCTGAGTCTGCGGTTTTCGAGCGCCGGCTCGGTGGCGACGAAGGGCGTGATGACAGCATTCTCGCGAGGTGGCATGGCGCTACTCCCAGTTCGATGAGGGTTCGGGTGCGGAGGGCAACGGCCAGATCCGCTCGATCACCCGGTTGGCGATCGTGCTGATGTAGAGGCCGTTGTAGAAATGCACGTAGAGACGCTGCCACATTGGGTTGTCGATGCGGCCGGGAAGTCGGCTCTGCACCAGCAGCATCGTCACGAACAGCATGGTTACTGCCGCTGTAAGGGTCATATCGAAATCGCTGGCTCGCGGCGGATGGCTCGGCAGGGCGCTGCGCAACAGTTGGGCGAAAGCGGTCTGCAGCGCGAAGTAGCCGATACAGACACAGGCCGCGACCGCCGTCGCTCGGGCGACCGTCCCGTAGCCGGGATGAGCGCCGGCGGACTTCCAGAGCAGGAAGGTCACGGCCAGCGTGAGCACCGCGCCCAGCGCCACGACGCCCGGTTCGCTTGCGGGCGATAAGCCGAAGCCATAGGCCGAGGCGAGACTGAGAGCCAGCGCGCCGGCAAATGCCGCCAGCAGCGGACCGGCGGTCTGGTTCTTCGGCGCCACCTGAACCCAGGAAGCGCGCGCCAGATCGACGACGCTACCCGTCGACAGAAAGGCGTGAGCCTTGTACAGCGAATGGGCAACGATATGCAGGATCGCGGCGGAGAAGGCGCCCAGCCCGCACTGCAGCATCATGAATCCCATCTGGGCCACTGTCGAAAACGCCAGAGCCTTCTTGATGCTGGTCTGGGTCACCATGACGAGTGAGCCGTAGAGCGCCGTCGCCGCTCCGACCACCGCGAGCCCGCTCAGCACCTCCGGCGACAGCACGATGACGGGGCTCATCCGCACCACGAGGAATCCGCCGGCATTGATGATGCCCGCATGCATCAAGGCGGAGACCGGCGTCGGTGTCTCCATGATTTCGGGCAGCCAGGAATGGAATGGAAACTGTGCCGATTTGAGCGCGGCAGCGGCGATTAAAAGAGCGCCGATCGCCGTCAGCCCGGTGGCTGACAGCGCGGGGGCGGCTGCATTTGGCGCGCTGCCCAGGCGTTCCGCTGACGCGAAGATCGGGGCGAATTCAAGCGTCCCGAATTCACGATAGATCAATACCATCGCGATGATCAGCGCCGCGTCTCCGAGGCGGCTGATGACGAACTTCTTGCGCGCCGCGAGCAGGGCGCCGGGGCGGTTGGGATAGAAGGTCAGCAAGCGGTGCAGACTCAGGCTAGTCAACATCCAGGCCAGCGTGAACCAGAGCAGATTGCCCGAGACGATGACTCCGAGCACGGCGCCGATGGTTACGGAAAGCCACTTGCAAAAGTGCCCCTGCTCCGGGTCGCCGTCCATGTAATTGCGCGCGTAGCGTGTCACGGCGGTTCCGATGAAGGACACCAGCAGCAGCATCACGGCCGTCAGCGCGTCGAAATACGCGACCGGCGCGAAGGCGGATGTCGCCGTCATCGCGGTTCCGTTCTCCGGTGTGCCCGGGAGTGCCTGCACCATCGCGGCGAGACTTGCGGCGGCGAAGGCGATCCACATCAGGATCTCGGAGCCAACCGCCATGGTGCGGGCGTGACGGTTCGCCCAGTCGCTGGGTATGAGAGCCGATGCCATCAACAGCAGGGGCGATAAGGCCGTGGATCCGTGCAGCCAGCCGTTCATCGGCAGCCTACCTCGCTTCTGCACCGGGAACTCGGCACGAGGTCCTGTTGGAACCGGTTTCCCTTCGCTTGCCGCGGTTGCCCTACCGGCGGGTGTCCGCTGTAGGGGTAACCAATACACTCTGCGAAAAACATGGCTGCTCTCCCTTGACCGATGAGGTTCAAAATAGGCTAGCAACGACGTCATATTTGATCCAATATATGAAAACGAAAAAGGAAATCTATTCTATAAATGACAAAAAATTTGAATTACAAGCACCTCCGGTACTTCTGGGTCATCGCCAACGAGCGCAGCCTGACCCGTGCCGCCGAGCGCCTGCATGTATCCCAGTCCGCGCTGAGCATTCAGCTGAAGCAGCTGGAGGAGAGTATTGGACAGGCGCTGTTCGACCGGGAAAATCGCCGTCTGGTCCTGACCGAGGCTGGCCAGATTGCGATGGAGTACGCGAATACGATCTTCCGGGCGGGCGAGGAACTGCTGAGCACTCTGCAGAACCGGCCGGCCGGTCAGCGGCAGGTGCTGCGCGTTGGTGCGGTGGCGACCCTGTCCCGGAACTTCCAACTCGATCTGTTGCGTCCCGCCCTGGGCCGCCCAGGCCTGGATCTGGTGGTGCGTTCCGGCAGCCTGCGCGAGCTCCGCTCGCAACTGCAGGCCCATGCGCTAGACCTCATCCTTTCCAACGTGCCCTTGAGGCGGGATGCCGAGGTCAACTGGCACAGCCACCTGATCGATGAGCAGCCGGTGAGTCTGGTCAGCCGACCGTTACCCGAGTTGGACAACTTCCGCTACCCGGAGGGACTGCGGACGACACCACTGTTGCTGCCCACGCTGGAAAGTGATCTACGGGCGGCTTTCGATCTGTTGCTGGACCAAGCGGGGATCAGGCCGTTGATCATGGCGGAGGTCGACGATATGGCCATGTTACGGTTGCTGGCACGGGAATGCGCCGGCGTGACGCTGGTGCCGCCGGTCGTCGTCAAGGATGAGTTGCTGAACGGCACGCTGATCGAGCGCTGTCGCGTGCCGGGGCTTAGGGAGTGTTTCTATGCGATAACACCGAATCGCCGCTTTCCGAATCAGGTGGTCAGAGAACTGGTGACCTCCCCCCGGCCGGCAACGGCTTGATCGACCTTGGTGTCGTCCGGCTGGTCGCCGAGCGTCGCCCGCGAGCTGTCCTAAGCTAGTCGCCGATTTAATTCCTAAAAGTAAAAATTCGATAGTATCTATTTGATCAACGTTTTTCCGGCTGATAGTGTCTTGTCAACTCGTGGCCGGTAGCCATCAACTTCCCCGCGGTTGGGGATCTGCAGACCCGTTATCACTGCCTGCTCCGGCGCACGATGATTGGCATTTCGACTTGCGCTCCGCGCCGGATGGGCCTCGGGGCGTTATGGCTGAACGGACGGGAGGCATTCATGAAGTCAGGCGTCAGTGGAAATCGATGGTCGGCGATGAGTACCTTAGCGTTGGCGGGGGCCCTTCGATCCCGTGCGCTATGGCTGGGTCTTCTGACGGCGATGTTGTGGTTCTTTCCCGACGCGACCCTGTCGGCGCTCGGTACCCTGTTGCATGTCATCGTTGGATGGATCGAGATCGCCCTGAAAAGCCTACTCGAGGGCGTATTCGGACTTTCGCATCGCACGGCGCAGGTAATCGTTGCCTGGGGTGGAATGGGCGCGCTGCTGGTGGGCTTGAGTCTTGCGGTACGGCGGCTCTGGCGCTGCGCGACCAAGGGTGTCGAATTGCTCCGGAGTGTGGCGCCTCTCTCCATGGCTGTCCTGCGGTTCGCACATTTCCAGACTGTGGCCCGCGCGGCGATGTTGGCGGCCACGGGCCTTGCTTTGGCCCTGTATGGATTCGCCTGATGGAGTGCTCGACGGGCAGGTGGCGCCGTGCGAAACAGATTCCCCTCGACACTTCAAGTATCTAAAAAAACAGGAAAAACCGCTCGCAGTCTGGTGCTGCTGACCGCCCTGGCGGCAGGCACCAGCCTGGCCGATATCCCTCGGGGTGAGCACAGCCAGTCATTCCGGGAACTGCCTGAGCTTGATCCGGCAGCAGACTCGTATCGCACACCCCGCCTGGGCGAGGGCTTCCGGACCCATCTCTTTGGCGAGGAAGTCGTCGTTCCGGCACGGGATCCGCGTCACGTGACCGCGTGGAAGCTGGGTGCCCAGTTCGAGGCGCCTGCGCCCACGGGTCGGCTGGTGCTGCCGGCGGGAGCGTTGTACCTGTGGCGGCATCCCGACGAGCGGCATCTCTATCGGGCTGAGATCGCCGGCGTCTACAACAACGTTTTCTGGAGTCGGAAGCCCGAGGACTGGGGCAACTTCGAGTTCGGTTTCACATTTAACAACTTCACGCTGCCCGAAGCCTGGAATGAGGTTTATGACGGCGTGACCGACAAGTCACAGCAGATCTATTGGGGATTCGTGCGCCCAGGCTTCACGCTCGGCTATCGCCAGTCGCTGGAGAACGGACGCTCGGATAACATGTGGCAGATCAACTGGGTGGTCGAGCCCGGATATTTCTACTCGGGCCGCAGCAGTCAGACGGCTGCCGACATGGTGCTGCCCCGCAGTACTTTCGAACTACGTAACCGGCTGGTGGTGCGCTGGGATGGCCTGGAGCGGAACCTGCTGTCGCTACCGCATGACGGTTATGCCGCGGGTGCCGACTTCGTGCAGGGCTTCCGGACCCAATGGGACGACTGGGGAACCCCTGGGTATTCTTTCTCGAGGAACGAAGGTCAGCACTATTCGATTTTCAATGCCTATGCCGTGGCTAGCGGCGGGGTCCCATTCGTGGACAGCGAGCGGCATCGCATGGTGGCTTGGTTGCACGGCGCAGTGGGACACAATGTCGACCGGTTCAATGCGATCCGGGTGGGCGGAGGGCCGAATGCGATGGGAATGGAATACGGAGCCTCGGCCATGCCCGTGCTGCCCGGTACATCGATCTGGGAATTCTATCCCGAACACTATTTGATCGGAGCGCTGGAGTACCGATGGGAGCTGAGCTGGTTCTCCTATCTTTCCGCGCATGGCGGCGTCGGTTACCTCGATCCGTATCGTCCGACCGCCAGCGGCGAGCTCAGGCGCTCGAACGAGTTGCTGCCGTGGATGGGGGCGCGCCTCAGCACCGGTTTCATAGGCGACACGATGGTCATGCTCGATTACGCGCACAGCTTCAACCTGGTGAATCAGGACACGCGCGGTGCGAACGAAGTGATGCTGTGGATCAGCGGCGAGCTCTGAACGGATGGCGTAGTCAGACGGGCCGATCCGCGGGAGCGCCCCGTTAGCGAGCGGCCTGGCGACGTTGAGCTCCCGAAAGCGGCCACTCACTCGCGGAGTCTGGCGACGTGATTATCGCGTATCAGGCGAAAGTCTGATGCTGGCTGTCTTCCTCATGCTCGGTAAACCACTCGATATCGAGCTTTTCCTTCAGCCAACTGCGGGTAAGCGGATGGTTCGCGCCGTAGAGGCGGAGCGCATTCCCGTACCCTTCATTGACCCAGGCAACGAGCTTGTGGAGACGTTCCAGTCGTTGTTGTTGCAGTTGTTCGTTGTTCATGGCCGTAATGCTTTTTGCTTGGCTACGTCTTTCGAGCAAAGTCTAGGAAAGCTAAAAACGGAAAGGGTTCAATTCGTGTTGCTCTCCCTGTCTTGCCTGCGAGCAATCATAGACAGGCGTCTCGGTGTCGGCAGTGAAAAATTCCCCATGTGGTCCGTGTGCGGCAGTCGGCAGCGGCAGATCCCCATCGCTTACGTCATCGCGACGATCAGCTCGACACGTCTGCGTCTCCGGACTCCGCGCCGGCCTGGGCGACGTGGTCGCCGGCCGTGGACGGTGGGCGGCTCAAGCGGTAACCTTGGGGCTTGCGGGCTTCCAGCTGAATGGCAAGGAGCAGCTACCCGATCGGCGTCCCTCCTCGAAGCGCCTGATGGGGCGGGTATGAATCATGCAATATCGAGAGCAAATGGACGAGACGCGAGAAGCCATCATGAACAGTCAAGAACGCCAAGGCGTGACCATGCAGGCGCTGAGCATCGTTGAGACTCCTGCGGAAATCGCAAAAGCCATGTCGATAATGGGCGGGTGGATGTTTCTGTGGACCGGGGCCCTGCTATTGCTGGTTCTGGTCTGAATGTGACGCTTTTGGGAATCCGCGAGCGGCCGCTGGAGGCCGCCCTGCTGTCGGCGCCGCTTTCTCAGAGCTCCGGACGCATCTGCGGGAACAGGATGACATCCCGTATCGAAGCGGAGTCGGTGAAGAACATCACCAGCCGGTCGATGCCGATGCCTTCACCGGCGGTTGGCGGCAACCCGTATTCCAGCGCGCGAATGTAGTCGGCGTCGAAATGCATGGCCTCCTCGTCGCCGGCCGCCTTGTCCTCGACCTGCTGGCGGAAACGGGCGGACTGATCCTCCGGATCATTCAACTCCGAGAAACCGTTGGCGAGTTCCCGCCCGGCAACGAAAAACTCGAAGCGGTCGGTAATGAACGGGTTTTCGTCGTTACGGCGCGCCAGGGGTGACACCTCGGCCGGGTATGCAGTGATGAAGGTCGGTTCCATCAGCCGATGTTCGACCGTTTTCTCGAAGATCTCGGTCTGGATCTTGCCCAGACCGTCGGTGGCGGCCACGGAAATTCCCAGCCCCCGCGCGATGCCCGCGGCACTTTCGCGGTCGGCCAGGTCGCCCGGCGCGATGTCCGGGTTGTAGAGCAGGATGGACTCCAGGACCGACAGGCGTCGGAAAGGAGGTCCCAGATCGTAGGGATGACCCTGATATTCGAGCAGCGTCGTGCCGAACAGCGACGTCGCGATGCCCCGCAGCAATTCCTCGGTCAGGTTCATCAGGTCGCGATAGTCCGCATAGGCCTGATAGAACTCGATCATCGTGAATTCGGGGTTGTGCTTTGTCGACAGACCCTCGTTGCGGAAGCTCCGATTGATCTCGAACACCTTCTCGAACCCCCCGACGACAAGCCGTTTCAGGTAGAGTTCGGGCGCGATCCGGAGATATAAATCCATGTCCAGGGCGTTGTGATGCGTCACAAACGGCTTGGCCCGGGCGCCACCGGGTATCGGCTGCATCATCGGGGTCTCGACTTCGAGAAAGCCCCGGTCGCTCAGGAAATTCCGGATATAGCGAATGATCTCCACACGCCGACGGAACACCTGCCGCGTTTCTTGGCTGACGATGAGGTCGACGTAGCGTTGCCGGTAGCGGGTCTCGGTATCGGTCAACCCGTGGTACTTCTCGGGGAGGGGCTGCAGGGATTTGGTCAACAGGCGGATGTCGGTGGCCTTGATCGACAACTCCCCGGTCTTGGTCCGGAACAGCGTGCCTTCGACCCCGACGATGTCGCCGATGTCCCATTGCTTGAACTGCTCGTAGACGCCATCCGGCAGGGCATCCTTCTGCAGGAACACCTGCATGCGGCCGGACATGTCCTGCATCTGGGTGAAGCTGGCCTTGCCCATCAGACGCTTGGCCATCAGTCTTCCGGCGGCCTTGACCCGGACCTGACGCGTCTCGATCGTCGCGCCGTCCTCTTCGCCGTATTGTTCATGCAGCGCCTGGACCAGCGTGTTGCGCCGGAAGTCGTTCGGAAATGCCACGCCGCCCTGGCGGAGTTCCGCCAGCTTCTCGCGTCGCTGGGCGATCAGTTTGTTGTCGTCGGGGGTATCGCTCATGTCACAAGCCGCTTTTCAGACTTTCCTCGATGAAGGGATCCAGATCGCCGTCCAGCACGGCCTGCGGATTGCCGGTTTCCCAATTGGTACGCAAGTCCTTGATCCTCGATTGATCCAGAACGTACGAGCGGATTTGGCTGCCCCAGCCGATATCGGATTTGGTCGCCTCCAGGGCCTGCTTCTCGGCGTTGCGCTTCTGCATCTCCAGCTCGTACAGTTTCGCGCGGAGTTGCTTCATGCAGCGGTCGCGGTTGGCATGCTGTGACCGCTCGCTCTGACACTGCACGACGACGCCGGACGGATTATGGGTGATCCGGACCGCCGATTCGGTGCGGTTGACGTGCTGCCCGCCGGCGCCTGAGGCACGGTAGACGTCGACGCGCAGATCCGCTGGATTGATGTCGATATCGATGCTGTCGTCCACTTCCGGCGAGACGAAGACCGACGCGAAGGACGTATGCCGCCGGTTGCCCGAATCGAAGGGCGATTTCCGCACCAGCCGATGGACGCCCGTTTCGGTTCGTAGCCAGCCATAGGCATAGTCGCCTTCGAAGCGGATCGTCGCGCTCTTGATGCCTGCGACGTCCCCCGGAGACTCCTCGATCAGTTCGGTCTTGAAGCCGCGGCGCTCACCCCAGCGCAGATACATGCGCTCCAGCATTTCGGCCCAGTCCTGGGCTTCGGTGCCGCCCGATCCGGCCTGAATGTCCAGGAAGGCGTTGTTCGGATCCGCTTCGCGCGAGAACATGCGCCGGAACTCGAGTCCGGCGACCTCTTTTTCCGCCGCATCCAGGTCTGCGGCGACCGTTTCCACGGTGTCTTCGTCATCCTCGGCGACTGCGAGTTCGAGCAGGTCGGCGGCGTCGCTCACCCCTTGCCCGAGCCGAATCAGGCGATGGACGACCCCTTCGAGTTGCGTGCGTTCCCGGCCTAGGCTCTGCGCTTTGTCGGGAGTGTCCCAGATCTTCGGATCTTCCAGTTCCTTCAGGACTTCGTCGAGGCGTTCCTGCTTGATGTCGAAGTCAAAGGTACCCCCTAAGAGCGTCGATGCGGCTCTTGAGATCTTTGGTTTGCTGGTAGAGGGGGTTGAGTTCGCGCATGGTGGCGGCCGCTTGCAAAAGCCCTTAATGTTACACGAGCTGATGCCTTGGTGAGAAACGTCGGAGAGGATGGATCCGCCGCACTGCGTCGCGCAGCGTGATTGACACGAAAGATCAATCGCGGCAATATAGTTTCGATAGCGAACCAGAAAGCGTCGGAGCCAGCATCGAGAGGCCTCTGGTCGCCGGCGCTCGTTCTTTGCCGAGCACTCACGAGAGGAACCCCATGACCCAGTTCCATGTTTTCGATACCTATGCCGTCAGCGGCAATGGCCGCATTCTGCATTTCGACGTCGTCCTGTCAGAGAAGAGCCAGGAAAAAGCCCTGGCTCACGCTCGCGACTGGCTCGCCGGCATCGGCGAGTCCGCGGCTGCGGTCAGAGCGGAGAGTTGCTGCTTTTGTCACAGCTCGGTGGAAGCCCCCGAGGACGTCAGGCGGGATGTCGCAAGCCAGGGTTACGCGATCATCAAGCTCGAGGGCTGCCCGCACTAGCCGGCGGAGGCGTCAGGGTATCGCAGTACCCGCGTGCCCAGGGGCCGCGCCTTTCCGTTGCAGGGCGCGGCATCCGGGCTCGTTCCGAGCTCAGGCTTCGGCCGTGGCGTCGCGGCTCCGCCGAGCCGAGGTCTTGCGCCCGGCAGCCCGCGGTGTCATCGGATCCGCTCCCAGCGTCCCGACGAGCCGGTCCGGGTAGGCGGCGTCGCTGACTTCGGCCAGGGTACGGCGCGCTCTTTCCAGGCGTTCGATGATCCGCAGCTTCTCCGCGTAGGGCGTGTGGTGGTGCTGGTCCAGGAAGCTTTCCAGGTACAGCACGTGTTTGCGCCACAGATCGATGTCTCGCTCCTGTTTGGTGCGCAAGCGCTCCCGGTACCAGGCCGACCCCAGCAGATTCTCTCGAGTGAACATCGCTCGGATCGCCGGGTGATGCGCGCCTTTGCCTTCGTAGCTCCCCGTTGCCATGATGTAGAGCAGCGCGCGGAGCGGGGGGCAGGCTTCGTCGATACTGCCGTCGTCCAGATACTCCTGAGCAACGCGCCGCTGGGTTTCTACGATGTTGGCAATGCCGTCCACGAAGCAGGCGAGGTCCTGCTTCTCCGGCTTGAGAATTTCCTCGGTCAGCACCAGCGACGGCGTGTCGAACAACTTGCCGAAGTGGTGGTGCACGAAATGACTGGTGATGCGGTAGCCGAGCCGACTGGCCAGGACGGTTTTCCCCTCGTGCTCGAAATCGAGCACGGGTTCCAGGTAGCCTTCTCGGATCAGGTAGTCGGGATCCTGAGCCTGGGGTGACAGGCGGCACCAGATTTCGGGCGCCAGCAGGCTGATGTCGTGATCGACACGGAAGTGGGGTCCCACATGCCCCGCTGCGGTGCTGAAGCCCCCGTAGCCGGTCAGGATGTAGGACACCAGCGCTGCGTTGAGGTCGGCGGTCGCCCGGAGGGCATTGAATGGACCCTTCGTCAGCGCGCCCTCGCTGCCCGCCCCCGTCGTCGACGGCGATTTGCCGGTCAGGCTGCAGATGAAATCCATGAACAGTTCGGGCAGCTCCTGATAATGGATCGGGCTGTAGACGCACAGCGGTCGGATTCCGGACTTCCAGTCGGGCGGATTGTTGCGCCGGCCGGCCAGCACGGCGCCGACCGGCCACATTACCGGTTCGTGCAGCGGTATACGTCGGCTCAGGCGGGCCCCCATCTCGGCCAGATAAGGCTTGAACTCGTCTTCGAGATCCTGCCGTAACTGCAGATAGCGCGGATTCTTGCTCGGCTTTCCGTCGACGATCCGTGGATGTGCGGACGAGACCGCGAAACCCTCCCCGGACTTGACCGCAGCCTGCAGAAATTCCTGCATCGGCGGGCTGTACTGGTTGAAGCCGATCACGTCGTCCACCAACGACTGCACCTCGCGCGTTCCCAGCGGTTCGAAATTGGAGATGAAGTTGCCGCTCTGGGTGAGATCGCGCTCGGCTTGCAGGTCTAGGCCACGGTGCACGGCGTCGTCGGGGCGCTGGAAGAGGCGGTATTCGCAGTTGTGGGTCAGCTTGACGCTGGGATTCACGATTGCCGGGGGACGATTCCGCAACTGATGGGTCGGAATCACGACCGAAGCCGTGATGTCGTCCTCCATCTGCAGCTTTTCGGCGGCAATGTAGTCCTGACGCAGCTTGAACACGCGCCACGAGCCATTCTGTTCGAAACCGATACGCAGGTACGACGCGACCAGTGCCCGGTCGTCCATCTTCAACTCATGACCGGGACTGCCGTTGACGATGTCGGTAGCGAAATGCCTGCGCCAGTCGGTGCCCCATTCGGGCCGATAGAAGCGCTTGATCATGAAAACGATCGACTTGATGCGCGTCGGGATCGTTTCGAGCCAGGCGTTATAGTCGTCGGTGAAGGTGCTCGGTGACGGGTTGAGCAGCTTGATCACGGAACCGAGGCTGCGCTTCGGACTCAGCAGCGGGGTGCAGCGACGCTTGCTGTAGTCCGGTCCCATCCCCGGCCGGTAGCGATCGCTATAGTCGCGGTTGCACAGCGATTCGACGAAATCCAGATCCTGCTCCAGATCGGCGACGAAGACCGGTCCGAACAGAATCGTGTTGTCGATGGACTTGGAAATCTCCGACTTGCCGCCGCCGGAAACGGTGCAGGGCTTGTGGCACAACAGTCCCTCGGCATCGGTGCCGACCAGTCGCCACGACGGTGCCGAAGGATGTTTGCGCATCTCGATCTTGTAGCCGGTCGGATGCATGTAGACCTGGCCTGGGCGGAGCGGGATTCGCTGGGTGCTGTCACCCAACCGCCAACTGATGCGCTGATTGTTGAGATCGACCTGCATGTCCTCCGGCAGATAGCACAACTGTGGGAATCGCTTGTCGATGCCATAGCCTTCAGGCTGGATGTCCATGATGTCGCCGAAGCGGGCCTTCACATCGGCGAAGTTGTGGTCGGTCAGGCGGATCCGGGGGTCGGCCCCGAATTCCTCGCCATGATTGTGACTGGCGAAGGTCAGCGCTCCGCCGGCATGTTCTTCTTCGGCCAGACCGAACAGATTCGCGGAAAAACTGATCTGGGTCTTGACCTCTTTCTTGCAGTACCCGAAGTAGTTGTCGGTAATCAGCGTGACGATGGTTCCCGAAGCATCACGCGCGGTGATCTTGTAGGGTTCGCCGTCGTTGTACAGTTCGCTCTCGTCCTGCCAGCACATTCGGTCGGCGCGCTGGCGTTCGGTCGCCTGACTGTAGCGCGGCAGTCCGAGTTCCTTCTTGGTCATGCCGAGTAGATGCGGAGCCAGAATGATGCAGCCGGTATGCCCGGTCCAGTGGTCGATGTCCAGCCCGGCGTCGTTTTCCGGCAGGTGGGGATTGCCGGCGTTGCCGAAGATGCTCTCTACGAAGTCGAGGTTGGATACCATGCCGCCCGGAGCGAAGAAGCGGATCTCCATGCTCTTTTCCGGCAGCACTCCCGGCACGGCGGGGCTGACCGTGGGTCGCAGCAACAGGGATACGAAAATCTCGGCCGGCTCTTCCTCGCGGCAGGTGAAGGGCAGCCCCAGCAAGTCGCGCGGAGGATTCAATGCTGCCTGCAACAGTCGGGCGAAGGCCAATTTCGGCACGGCGCGCTTGTCGCTGGGGATCGGCAGGCCCCCCTCGGCGATATGGAATGAGCCCTTCGTGGTGCGACGGTCGCGCAGCGTGTTGTGGAGCACGCCCTGGCGGACTCGGTAGCTCTTGATGATATCCGATTCGAAACGGTCCCCATCCGGCGGCAACGACAGTTCGCGTGCGATGCCGAACCGGTGCAGGATTAGCGTGTTCGATGGCAGGCGCAGCGGATTCGGCAGGCGCAGATCGGCCAGATAGGCGTCCAGGAAAGTCTGGATGCGCTGGTCGGCAGGACAGAGGTAGTCGGGCACGAGACGCGACTGGGCGCGGTAGCAGTGAACGAGATCCTCGGCCACGCTGATGAAATCGCCGGTATTGACCTGTTGGCAGATCGGCTGACCGGCCGCGGCGAGGGTCAGATTAATGTTCAGGAAGTGACGGCGGCGTAGCCGCGATTCGTCGGGGTTCAAGTCGGCAGGCGTGAGCCCGATGGCCTTTTTGACGTCCACGGTTGAGTGTCCTCGACTTTCGTACGGTTTCAGAAGCTTGCGGGCTGGACCTCAGGGACCGCTTGATGGGTTCCAGCGATATTCCTTAAGCGCTAAGCAGTTTTTGCGCCGTTCCGTAAGCGTCTGACTCGCTGTGAGACCGTAACCTCTAGCTGATCGCTTTTGGGGCTCGCGGCGTCAGGCTGCGCCATCTGGGTGCGCTCTGCCTGTCCCGGCATCTCGGCGCCGCGATCCGCAACGGTGAGGGCAGGCGAAAACGCGTTTTATCTCGACGGCTCTGGTCCGGCGTTTCGTCAGCGGGAGGGCAGCCGGATCGTCGCCACGACGCTGTTCCCGTTGCCCTGATACTCGAGGGTGTCGAAGCTCTTGGCGCGCGCCAGCGCGATGCCGCGACCGTTCAGGTCGAAGGCGCGTTTGGGATCGAAGTCGAGATAGTCTCGCCACTCGAAGCCCTGCCCCTCGTCGGTGATCGTGATGACCATTTGGGTAGGGCGACGCTCGAAATGCAGACGGACCCGCTTGTCGCGGTTCTCGTCCAGATTCATGCGACGATCGATTTCCTCGTGCCAGGTGTCGTTGAAGAGCAGGTGGCTTTTCTCGGCGTAACTGATGCCAAGATTGCCATGTTCAACGGCATTGATCAGCAATTCACGCAGGCCGAGGATCGCGGTCTCCGGTTCGGGGCATACCGCAGCAAGAAAATCGGCCAGCAGGCACCCGTCCTCGATCGAACGAAAACGGAAGATGCCGCTCTCCAGATGCTGGAACGGCCGGTGCGCCAGTCGGACCCGGTCGAGCATCTGCCGATGTTCACGGAATTGCGCGGTCGCGGCCCGGACGACGCTGATCAATACCTTCGGGTCGAAGGGTTTCGTCAGATAATAATGCGCCCCGGCGTTCAGGCCCTCCTGAATGCTGGCCGGGTCGGTGACAGCGGTCTCCATTATCACCGGAATGTCCATCAGTTCCGGCATGGCCTTGATTTGTCGCAGTAACTGCATCCCGTCGAGCCGCGGCATTTCCCAGTCGAGCAGGATGGTCTCGAAAGCATGATCGCCGGCCACGAGCCGTTCCCACGCTTCTTGTCCATCGCCCGCCAGAACGACATCGAAACCGGCGTCGATCAGATTGTCCTGAATGACGAGGGCGATGATTTCCTCGTCTTCTACCAAGAGAACGCGCGGGCGGGTCATGGGGAGCGCCGCCCGGCTTTCCATCGCGACCTGACGCGGCGCGCCATCGCTGCCAGTTCGCGGAACACCGGCCAGCGGTCGAACCACCGATTCGGGTAGATGTCGCTGCGCGAACTGCGCTGACCGCCGAGGCTGGGCACGGTGATCAAGGTCAGCACGTCGGGATTCTGCTTGCGAAAGGTGGAATAGGCACCGTCGACATGCATGGGACTGCCGTCCGGATGGCCTGGGGGGCGTTGCAGCAGGGCATCGAAGAAGTCCAGCAAACGGTCGAAGATCGCTGCGTTGATGCCGTAAAAATGGGTCGTCATCAGCGGGCCTGAGTAGGGCTGCAGCAGAGCAGGGCGGCCGGAAAGCGTTGCCTGTTCCAGCGCATGTCCGAAATAGACGAAGCCCCAGTCATTGGTCCGTAGCGTCTCGATCATCTCCGCGGCATGAGCCTTCAGCCCCGGGTCGATGGTGAGGTCGTCCTCCATCACCAGGACATTGCGCAGACCCTCCGTGCGGGCTTGTCGCAGAATGCGGTGGTGGCTCTCGAAGCAGCCGCGCGCGCCCAGACTCGGGAAGAGGCCCGCATCCGGCGGGCGCACCGCGCTAAACAACTCGACGCGGCCGGGTGCGAACGGCATGCCCGCGTCGAACAGTTCCTGTTGCATTTCCCGCCGCCGATCTGCCCGCTCGGGCAGATTGACCACATAGCAGCGGTCGAAGTAATCCAACAGCGTCATGGAAAGATTCTCCGTTGCCTACGGCATATGTGCTCACGAACCGGCTTGGGCTCGCCGGGAGGGGGAGTGGGGGCGGTGAAGCCCGGATCAGCGCGTGGGAGTTTGCCACGGAACGTTACGGCGAGGAAGCGCGCTGGCGCGGACGGTGTTCGCATGGCGCACAGGTTCCGCTTGGTTCACAATAACGTTTGAATGCCGGCGAAATGGGAGCTCGGGCCATGTATGGAATGGTGAACAAGGCACTTGAAGAAATGGTGTGCGCGCGCCTGGGGGATGCCGTCTGGGAGGAGATCAAGACGCGCGCCGGGGTCGACGTGGACGTGTTCGTCAGCAATGACCCATACCCGGACGAAATGTCATTCGGCCTGGTGACGGCGGCAGCCGAGGTCACCGGGCTCCCGGCCCAGGCTCTCCTCGAAGATTTTGGCCGCCACTGGATTCTCTGCACGGCACGGGAAGGCTATGGCGAGTTACTCGACGCCTGCGGTGACACGCTGCCGGAGTTTTTGTCGAATTTGCCCAGCTTTCATACCCGTGTCGCGATGATATTCCCGAAACTCCAGCCTCCGATCTTCGAATGCACCGATCTGACGGAACACTCGGTTCGCCTTCACTATCGGACCCACCGCTCGGGTCTGACCGCATTCCTGGTCGGTTTGCTGCACGGTCTGGGCGCGCGTTTCGACACCGAGCTGTCCGTGACCCTGGAACAGAGCCGGGACGCGGGCGCGGATCATGATGTTTTCCTGCTCGCGTGGCCCTGATTCGATTTCCCGAGCGGACCCATGACTTCGACCGGGGATCGATCGCAGCCTGCGCCAGGCCTGTCGAGCGAGCAATTTGAATCCCTGTTTCCTTTCCATGTCGCTATCGACAGCGACATGACGATCTCCAGCGCCGGCCGGTCGTTTCGTCGACTTTGCCCGGACGTCCCGGTCGGTGCCGTGCTGACCACCTTCTTTGCCTTGAAGCGGCCGCAGGTTGTGCTCGGGTTCGCGGCGTTGCGCGAGTCGGCGGGAAAGCTGTTGCTGTGGCAGCGCATCGGGTCCGAACTGACTTTGCGGGGACATGTACTGGAACAGCCGGAAAATGGCTGCTTGCTGATGATTTGGTCGCCTTGGTTAACGGACACGGCAGAGATCCGATCCCACGGGCTTTCGGTCGAGGATTTCCCGCTGCACGACCCGGTCATCGATCTCCTCCAAGTGGTGAGGTCCCACACCATGGCGCTGGCCGACGTGCGCAAACTCGCGGACAAGCTGACTGCCCAGCGGGCCCAGTTGCGCGAGACCAACGCGGCCCTGAATCAGCAGTACGCATTGCTGCAGGAGGCCCAGCTCAGCTTGCAGGCCAAGGAGGCAGAGACCCGCAAGCTGGCGTTGGTCGCGGCCGGCACGGACAACGGCGTGGTATTGACCGACGCGCTCGGTCGCACGGAATGGGTCAACGAAGGCTTCACACGGATGACCGGGTATACGCTGGAGGAGATGCGCGGCAAGACGCCGGGCAGCGTGCTGCAGGGGCCCGGCACGGACCGCGATGCCTTGGAGGAAATCCGCGCCCGGCTCAGGGCGGGGCAGGGCTTCCGTTGTGAATTGCTCAATTACCACAAGAGCGGGCGGGAGTATTGGGTTTCCATCGAGGTCCAGCCGATTTGCGACGAAGACGGAAACGTCGTGAATTTCATGGGTATCGAGTCCGATGTAACCGAACGGCGCCTGAGCGCCGCCGCGCTCGAGGCCAGCGAAATCCGCTACCGTTTGTTGGTCGGCAGCCTCCGCGAGGTGGTCTTTCAGACCGATGCAGCGGGGAGGCTGACGTTCCTGAACCCGGCCTGGACGCGGATCACCGGTCAGGCAGTCGACGAGAGTCTTGGCAAGACGATCGTCAGTTTTCTGCATCCGGATGATCGTGCGCGCTTCCGCCGCTCGTTGGCGGACGTGGTCGACGGTGACGGGTCTGCCAGCTTCCTGGACGAATGCCGTCTCAGGATGCACCCGCAGCGCTACGGTTGGGTCGAATTCTCCGCGCACGCCAGCATCGATCTGAGCGGTGTCTCGGGGACCTTGAACGACATCACCGAACGGCGGAAGGCGGCACAGATCATGCTGGATGCCGCGCAGGCGGCCGAGTCGGCGAACCGCGCGAAGAGCGAGTTTCTGGCGACCATGAGCCACGAGATCCGCACGCCGATGAACGGCGTGCTGGGGATGACGGAACTGCTGTCGCATACCGATTTGCAGCCCGATCAAAGGGAGATGGTCGAGACTATCCAGACCAGTTCTTCCGCTCTGCTGCGAATCATCAATGACATCCTCGACTTCTCGAAGGTGGAGTCGGGGACGATCAGCTTCGAGGAAGACGACTTCGACCTCGCTCCGCTATTGAGCGAGGCGCTTGATGTCGTCCGGCCCGAAGCCCGGCGGAAGGGTCTGCGTCTGCAGTCGAGCTGCGATCCCCGACTCAGTGGAGCGCTGCGGGGGGATGCCGGCCGGCTGCGGCAAGTGGTCCTGAATCTGCTCAGTAACGCGGTCAAGTTCACCGAGAGCGGGGAGGTCACGCTGCACGTCATGCGGCTGAATGCTCACCGCGATCTCGTCACGCTGCGGTTCGAGGTTCTCGACACCGGCCCGGGTATCCCGGAACGCGAACAGCGCAATTTGTTTCAGCCCTTCAGCCAGTGTGACGCAACCCCGTCCCGGCGCTACGGTGGTACCGGCCTGGGGCTCGCAATCTCCCGCAAGCTGGTGCAGTTGATGGGGGGAGATATCGGGGTCGAGAGCACACCGGGCAAGGGCTCCTGCTTCTGGTTCCAGGTGACTCTGGTGCCCGCGGAAAAAGCCGCCGCACGCGCCAATGTGAACATGTTCCAGGGTGCGAAGGTCTGCTTGGTCGTGAACCAGGAGGATCTGCGCGCAACGCTCGAAAATTCCCTGGCGTCCTGGTTCGTCGACTGCCACTCGGTCCGCAGCCTCGACGAGGCGATTTCCGCCTGTAGTGCCACGGAGCCGGAACAGCGGCATTCCGGCATCATCCTCGTTGAGCAAGCGTTGATGTCGGTGCAATCCGCGACGCGCATTCGGGCTCGTGGTCTGGCCCGGCTCGTCCTTTTGACGCATTCCGGCGACTTGCCGGACGAGCACGATGAATTGGATTCACTGGTCGACGCTTATCTGGTTGCACCCGTCGGCCGTTCCCAGTTGTTCGATTGTCTCTCGGCTTTCGTGTCTCAGCCCGCCGGCGACAGGGGGCAGGGCGCGGTCTCCCGTGCCGATCCGGAACTGCCCGCATCAGCAGAACCTCGCCCCGAACGGGAGACTCCGGCATGCCGCGTCCTGTTGGCCGAGGACAATGAAGTCAATCGTCGCGTCGCTGTGATGATGCTGGAAAAGCTGGCGTATCAGGTTGACTGCGCCGCCAACGGGCAGCAGGCGCTCGAGATGATGCAGCAGCACGCCTACGAGGTGGTGTTCATGGATTGCCAGATGCCGGTGATGGACGGGTTTCAAGCGACCGAGGCGATCCGGCGCCGGGAGCAGGCCGATCCCGGTCTGGGGCATGCCTATATCGTCGCGGTCACGGCCAATGCACTGGCCGGGGATCGCGAGCAGTGCCTGGCCATCGGTATGGACGATTATCTAAGCAAGCCGCTAAGCCTCGAGAAACTGCGCGACGCCCTGGCGCGATGCGCCGAATCGCGGCCGACGCACGCGGGCGGACCTTTGCCAAGACGCGACGCCCTTGCGACGCCGCAGCCGGTGGCGGCACCAGATGAGTTTCCGGTGCGGGTGGAGCGGTCGGTGTTGTCCGGTTTGCTGGACGACCTGGGAGAGTCGGGGGCCGTTGTGCTGGATCAGGTCCTGACGGTGTTTCTGACCGACACGCCCGTCAGCTTGCGCGAACTAAGGCAAGCGCTGCCAGCGGGCGATTTCGAGCGCGTGGCCCGGCTTGCCCACCGGCTCAAGGGCAGCAGCAGCCAGATCGGCGCGATCCTACTGGCGGAACAGGCGCTTGCCATCGAGACGTTGGCCTCGACTCGCGATGGCCCGGGTTTGAGCCGGCTGGTTGCCGAACTGGACGCGGAATGGCCGGCGACGGCACAGGAACTCGAAAACTGGAGGACCGCTTCCTCCGCTGCAGCCGTCGCACGTGTCGAACCGTCATGACGGATCTGTCACCCATTCACCGGTCGCTCGCCACGTCGCCAGGGCCTCACACCTCATGACACCGCAATCCAGCGCCTCGGCTTCTCGTCCCGGATTCCCGGCCCTTTCCGACTATCAGGACATGCTGCGGCGATTCCCGGATTATCTGCGGCGCGGGTGGCGGGTGCCTGATGGCCAACCGGAATACTTCGGTGATCCTTCCCACGGTGAAGCCGGTATGCGCGCGATGGGTAACGTCGTGTTCACTGCGGCACTCCTGGCGACGGATCCGCAGTGCGCGGATGGGGCCGCCGCGCCGGTTCAGCAGGAGATGCTCGGTTACGCCCGCAAGGCCTTGCGCTACATGACGCAAGGCCATCGGACCGGGGCGGGTCGGTGCGGGGATGGTGGCCAATGGGGTGGCGTCTGGCAGTCGGCCTGGTGGACGGCGCGGATGGCAATGGGCGCGCGCCTGCTGTGGCCGCAACTGGCCGAGGACGAGCGGCGCGATGTCGAACGGGTGATCGTCTTCGAGGCCGATCTTCAGTTGCCGCGCATCGTGCCGAGCGGCCTGGCCGAAGATACCAAGGCCGAGGAGAACGCCTGGGACACCGAGATCCTGGCCGCCGCGCTGGCCCTGTTCCCCGCGCACGCGCACGCCACCGCGTGGCGCGAGAAGCTGATCGAGTTCGCGATGAATACGCTGTCCGTCCCGCAGGATCGCTGGGACGAGCGTCTGGTCGATGGTCGCCGCATCCGCGATCAGGTGTATACGACGAACCTGCACAGCGATTACACGCTGGAGAATCACGGTGCCTACCATTTCTGCTACGTAGCCAGTCCCTTGCAGTCGATTGCCTGGACGTTCTACGCACTCGCGGGCGGCGATGCGCCGCTGCCAGTCCCGGAGGCCCTCTTTCATCACGTCGAGGATCTATGGCGGCGGGTCAAACCCACCTTTCTGGACACCCGATTCGCTTATGTGAGCGGCAAGGATTGGGCGCGCTACACCTACGGTTTGTATTTCATCGTGCCGGCGCTCGTGTTGGTCCAGAGTCGCTACCGGGACGGCGATGCGCGGGCGATCGAGTCCGCCCGCGTGCAGTGCCTGGCGAGCGAGCAAGCCGAAAATCCGGATGGTTCTTTCTTCGGTCGACGCTTTACCGACCCCATACGCTACGGGCAGCCGGCCAAGTACGAGACCGACTGTTTTGCCAATCTGGCGCTGGCCTACCGATTACATGCGCTGCTCCGCCCGCAGTTGGCACCGACGCCACTGTCGGAGCTGCAACGGAATCTCGGCGGATGCCATGTCAGCCCCGAATGCGGTGTCGCATTTGCGCGCAGCGAACATGTCTTCGCCTCGTTCTCCTGGCGTACCCTCACCACACCCTTCCCGATCGCCTTGTTCATCCCCATCGGTGCGGACGACATGGCGGAGTGGCAGGGCAACAATCTGCTTGGCCGCATCGTTGCCGACGAGCCGGCACACTCGGTCGCGATAAGGTCTATGACCACGTCCCGTTCGGGTTTTCGTGTCGAAGGGATCGTCGCCTATCGGGATCATCAGGCGCGGCCACTGTACGATCAACACCTGCTGTACGATGTCGACCCCGAGGCCCGGGAGGCGACGGTCCGTTGCCGTTTTGTGGCGAAACGGCGGATTCATGTTCGCAGCGCCCTGGGGTTGACCCTCGCGATTGCCAATGACCGGTTTAACGGATTTCGACGCGTCTACCATGCACCGGATGGACCGACCGAGATCGTCTTCGACCCAGATGCGCCGAATCCTTTCGGCCGAGGCAAGTCGGGATTGCTGGCGCGGATCATCAGCCGCCTGGGCCGACAGCTCGGCTTGGACATCCAGCGCACCGCGTTTGCCGGAAACTGGATCAATGTCGATGACCGTTTCGGCATCGTCTGGTGTGGTGAGGCTGCCGCTCCGTTCGTCTTGCATCGGGCCCAGGGTCGCAACGTACCCGACGGCAGTCTGCACTACGACGTACTGGTCGCGCCGGAGCTTCGGCTCAAACGCCGCTTCGATGCCGAGGAGGAGATCCTGGCGGTCGAGTTCCGGCTCATCGCCGGAACTGCCGACCAGACCCGCGAGGCCGCCATATCAGGGTCCGCCCTAGGGGGGGATGCTCCCGTTACCTAGGCAATTATTGGTATCATTCGCTGTTGGCGATTACACACGGAGAAACGGCATGGTACTGACCCATCGGCTCGATGAAGGCATCGACATCGTCGAGGTTTCAGGCCGGCTGGCGCTCGCGGAGGTCGCGGAGGCCCGAGGAAAGCTGAAAGACATCGCGGAGACGGGTACGGGCAAACTGATCGTGGATTTGTCGGGCACGACGTTCATGGATTCGGGAGGTCTATCCGTGCTCGTTTCGGCGTTCAAGGCGACACAAGGTCGCCAAGGTCGAATGGTTCTCGCGGCACCGACCGCCAATATCCAGTCCCTGATCGAACTGACCCGGCTGCAGCAGATCTTCGAGATTTTTCAGACGCGTGAATCTGCGGTCGCTGCGCTGAACAAATCCTGAGCGAAATCTGTGGCGGCGACCGGGATGGCGCTGAGCGCGGCAGATCTGCCGTTTTTGGTTGAGCGCAAGGTGTCCGCTAGATGTCGACCCTCCGCGGGACTCCGGAGATGTTTCCTCCCGGATCACAGTCTGACAACGATACTCTCGGCGGGGGGCGCAACGCTCGCCGTCTGCGTTGTTCGGTGGCTTTTACTTCGGGTGATGTTATTTGTGCCGCTCATGCTGGCGGGCTGTGGAGCCTGGGAAGTCGTTCCCGATGGTCAACCCGGGGCAATCGAAGCCTTCGAAGTTCCGAAACGTTCGACAAAGGTTTCCCCTGACGCAGCCGTCAACGCGTTCAAGGCTGAGACCGACCAAGCCTCGGATTATCGCCTTGGGGACGGCGATGACGTGTTTCTGGAAGTCGTAGGGCGCCCTGAACTTTCCGGGGCTCATCGTATCGGCCCAGATGGGCGTATCACACTCTCGGTGGCTGGACCGATCATGGTGCGCAACCTGACCCGGCAGGAAGCGGCGGATGCCATCACAAGAGCGATGCTGCCCTACTATCGGAACGTCTATTCGACGGTGCGCGTCGACAAGTACAACTCCAATCGCGTCATCGTGATCGGACGTGTCGAGAGCCCCGGAGCACTGGCATTCGAGACGCCTCCCCACCTGTTGGAAGTGCTGGCCAAGGCGGGGGGCTTGCCGTTGATTCGCAAGGAGCAGGTGCTCACGCGGTGCGCGGTGATCCGTGGCGAAAAGATTCTGTGGGTCGATCTCAAGCGCCTGCTCACAGGAGATACCGCACTCAATATCCGCCTCCAGCGCGATGACGTCGTCTACATCCCCGACAGTACCGACACCTCTGTGTTCGTGTTGGGCGAAGTCAAGCAGCCCGGTGTTTACCGACTCACTCCACAGATGTCGTTGATGGACGCGCTCAGCCAGGCCGGCGGGCCCAGCCGAGAGGCAAATATGGACGATATTCACGTGATACGTCCCAACAAGGGTGTGAACTTGGCGCTGTCGATGGAAGAGTTGCTCAGCGCGGATCCAAAACTAAATGTCGCCATAGAAGAAGGCGATATTCTCTACGTGCCGCGTAGCGGAGTGGCCAAAGTCGGTTATATCGTTCAGCAGATGAATCCATTCGGGTACCTGTTCCTGATCAAAGCCTTCGCGTTCCCCTGAGGGCAGCCATGAGCAGCGCACCGCCCAGCGAAGGCACGCCGCCGCCGAATCTGTCGACCGGTGCTTTCATGCCGCTGCACAGTCTGCGGAAGCGCTGGAAGATCGGAGCGGCAATCGCTTCGGTCATGTTGATCATCGGCCTGCCAGTGGCGTGGATCAAAGGCGATCCTATCTATGCCGTAACAGCCGTCATCTACGTCGCGCCGCGCTTCGTCAATATCCTGCAGGAAGGCAGCGGCCAGGAGATTGCGTCCTACCAAGCCTACCGGCAGTTCGTCGAACAGCAGTCGCGCACGATCGGCCGCTATGACATTTTGGTCGATGCGTTGCGCCGTATGGGCGAGCGAAGCAAGGTATGGCAGCTCCCGGGCGAAACGGAACGGCGGGCTGCCGAGCGGCTGCAGGCGTCGCTGAAAATCACCGCCATCAAAGACACCTACCTGATCACGGTCGGTTTGGAGGCCGCACAGCGTGAGGGACTGGATGAGGTCGTCAATTCCGTGGTGGACACCTATCTCATGAAGGTCCGCGGTGAGGATCTTTTCTATGCGGCCGACCAGCGCCTCGCCAACCTGCGGTCTCAGCGCGAGACGCTGGTCGGTGCGATCACCAAGAGCAACAAGCGCCGTCTTGAGATCGCGCAGGAGCTCGGAGTCACCACTTTTTCGGACAGGGGCGTGAACCCCTTCGACCAACTGTTGGCCGATAGCCGCAATGCGCTGGCGGAGGCGACGCGGGAGCGCATGGAGGCCGAGGCTCGCGCCGATGCCTTCGACGCGACGCGCAACAAGGATGGGGCCGCTGCCTTGGCCGCTGCGACCAGCGAACTTGTCGCCAAGGACGGAGGGCTGTTCACGTTGAAGTCCAATCTGAATCAGCGGCGCACCAAGTTGCTGGAAGCATTTAGCGGACTGAACCCGGAGCATCCGATTTATGCGCAAGTGAAGGGCGAGATCGACGAGATCGACAACGAGTTGGGCAGCGAGACGAAGAAGGTGACCGAAACTGTCAGAGCGATGCTGCTGGAACAGCGATTGTCGGAAGCGAGACTGACTCGCCAGATCGAACGGCAACTGAGCGAACAGCTGGACCAAAGTCGCCAGAAGGCTTCCTGGTTCGCGGAGCGATATGATGAGGGTGTCCGCCTGACGGATGAGATAGAACGCGACCGAACCCAACTCGATGCGATCGACAAGCGCATCGGTTTCCTGGAGCTCGAATCCAACGCACCCGGATTCATCCGGATGGAGAGTCCCGCCCGCCCGCCGGAGATCCCGGTCGGCGGAGGCAAGAAGAAGCCGTTCATGATGTCGCTGCTCGCCGCGCTGGCATTGGGGTTGGGTATTCCCATCCTGATCGACTTGTTGGATCGCCGGATCCGGACGGCAGGTCAGGTGCACAAGATCCTGGGCCATGCGCCATTGGCGTCGCTGCTGGCGGACTCGTCCAGCACGGCCATTCGGCGCGTACTGGCCGACCAGAAGCGGCGCTTGAGCCTTGCGCTGGAGCGCGAGCGACGCGAGCAGGGAGCCGATGTGATGCTGATGACCTCGGTCAAGGCGGGCGCGGGCGTAACCTCCCTGGCGTTCGACCTTGCCCGGGAATTCGACTTGTTCGGCGTGCGGGCCTTGGTCGTGGAGGTCAATCCGGTTCAGCCCGATGCGAGGTATCGCGTCTCGGCCACGCATGACGGTTTGTTCGACGTGCTCGCCGCCGATGTTCCGGCGGCATCGGCGATCGTCCCGGCGGAGGGGGCTTTGCCGGACCGGCTCGGGATCGGTCTGACACCCGAGGCTCATTTGTTCGGCTACCACAAGCTGGACGCCTTGCTGGCGGAGCTTAAGCAGCAGTACGGGGTCATCCTGCTCGACGCGCCCCCGGTGCTGTTGTCGGCGGATGTGGAATATCTTGCTGGATCAGCCGATCTGACGCTGCTGTTGATCGGTGCGATGCAGGTCATGCCCGGTGAACTCAGGCGGGCCGCGACTATCCTGGAACGCGCCTGCCCGAGGACCATCAGCTTCATCGTCACGCACCTTGAGGTGACCTGGGCCGGTGGCTACTATGCCAAAATGGTGCGCGAGTTCGAGGAAGCGGAAGACGCCGCGATCAAGAACCTCGGTTCCCCATCCGTTCCGGTGTGACCGTTGAAACTGCTGATGCGATGAACGTGCCCCCTTCACTTTCCGTCGTAGTGATCGGTCGCAACGAAGGTGAACGGCTGGTTCGTTGCCTGGAGTCGATCCGCCTGGCGACTGCCGCGATCGGTTCCGTCGAAATCATCTACGTGGACTCGGCCTCGCATGACGGCAGTCCGGACAGGGCTCGCGCCTTGGGTGCGAACGTCATCACCGTTCGTCCGACCCGGCCCAGTGCCGCCATCGGCCGTAATGCCGGCTGGCGTTCGGCTGCCGCGGAGAACGTCCTGTTTCTGGATGGCGATACCCTCCTTGAACCTGGTTTCGTCGAACGGGCTCTGGCGGAACTCGAGAATCCGGACGTGGCCGTGGTCTGGGGCCATCGGCGCGAAGTCAGGCCGGATGCGTCGGTCTACAATCGGGTCATGGACCTGGACTGGATCTATCCGCCGGGGCCCTCGGATTTCTGCGGGGGAGACGCACTGATGCGGCGCGCGGTCCTTGAAGCGGTTGGGGGCTTTTCCGAGGAACTCATCGCCGGCGAGGAGCCGGAGCTGTGTCAGCGCATTCGCGCGCGTGGTCTGAGCATCCTGCATGTCGATCAGCCGATGACACGCCATGACCTGGCGATCGAGCGGTGGTCGGCTTACTGGAAGCGCGCGGTGCGCGCGGGCTATGCGTATGCGGAGGTTTCGCAACGGCTGAAGCGCAGCGGATTTCCGCTGTGGGTGCGCGATGCGCGCCGCAACCTGATCCATGCGGCCGTGCTGGTGGCACTCGTGGTCGCTGCGCCGGTCATGGGCCTTTTGGTCGGTGCGTGGTGGCCGATCCTCCTGGCTGCGACGCTGGCGCTGGGCTTGGTTCTGCGCTCGGCCTACAAGGCGCGTTGGAAGTCCCAAGACCTGCTGACCCTAATGTGCTACGGCGTTCATTCGCATCTCCAGCAGATCCCGATCGCACTGGGCCAGCTCAGCTACTGGTGGGACCGCTGGCGCGGGCAGCCCCGGTTCCTGATCGAGTACAAATAAGCCATGGCCGTTGACCCGAAACGTCTGCTTGCCCGGTTGCTGGTGCCGCTGGCGTGGCTGAGAGGACGGCTGGACGGGGCAGGGCGGTTGTGGGCCTACGCCCGGCTGGACCTCGCCCTGGGCGGTCGGCTCGATCCAACGACCGTGGTCCTGGGTTGCCCCGAGCTGCATGGCACGCGGGCGATGACTTTCGGCAAGCATCTTTACCTTTACCGGGACCTTTATCTGGAGACGCAGGGGGCCGGGCACATCCGCATCGGCGATGGTGTCGTGATCTCACGCGGGGTGCATATCGTCGCGTTCCAGGAGATCAGCATCGGCGATGGGGCGATGATCGGCGAGTACACAAGCCTCCGCGATGCCAATCACCGTGTCGTCCCGGGCGAGTCGCCGCGCGACACGGACCACGTCGCAAAGCCGATACGGATTGGGCGCAACGCGTGGATCGGACGGGGCGTGATGGTGCTGCCGGGAGTTACGATCGGCGAGGGGGCGGTCGTCGGCGCCAACGCGGTAGTGACCCGTGACGTCGCCGCCGGCGAGACGGTCGTCGGTATCCCGGCCCGTGCTGTAATGCGGGGGGCCAACCCGCACTCGCGCTGACCCGTGCCATGGAAATTCTGCTCGTCGACGACGATCCCACGACGCTGTTGCTGATCGGGCTTCGCTTGCGAACCCTGCAGTTCGACGTCATCGAAGCGCGCGATGGTCTCGAGGCGCAGGCGATCCTCCGGCAGCGATCCGTGGCCCTGGTGCTTTGCGACTGGAACATGGAGGGCATGGACGGCATCGATCTGTGCCGCTGGCTGCGGGCGGATGCGAGCCGCCCCTACACCTATTTCATCCTGCTGACGGGACGCAACGACAAACAGTCGTTGATCGACGGCATGGATGCGGGGGCTGACGACTTTCTGGTCAAACCGGTCGATCCGGAAGAGCTCAAGGTCCGGATCAGGGCCGGTCAGCGCCTCATCGAACTTCAGGCACAACTCGCTGAGAAGAACCGGGCTCTGGAACATTTCAACAACGAGTTGCAGCAGCGGTATGACAGTGTCTACCGCGAGCTCGACGGTGCTAACAAGATCTACATCACACTGTGCCGCGACATCGATGCGGCGGCGAAGTTGCAACAGTCGTTGCTGCCGGCTCCGGCGACCATGGGTGGAATCCGCAGCGATGGTCTCTTCCTGCCGGCGCAGATGCTGGCCGGCGACATGTTCGGTTACTTCGAGCTGGACGCGGACCATCTGGCGTTCTTCATCCTCGATGTGTCCGGTCACGGCGTACCGTCGGCGCTGTTTTCCTTTTCGGTCGCGCAGATCCTTACCCCCAGCGGGGAAAATTACAGCCTGCTGAAACGCCCGAGCACGTCGCCCCCGTACTTTACTCTGACGCCTCCGGCTCAGGTTGCCGCCGAACTCAATGCCCATTTCGCGTCGGCTGACGATCGTGACATCTATTTCACGATGATCTACGGGCTGATTCATCATCCATCCGGTAACGTTACCTTCGTTCAGGCGGGGCATCCGCCGCCGGTACTGGTTCGGGGCGATGGCGGCGGCGCCCGTCACGTGGGGTCCGGCGGGTTCGCGATCGGCTTTTTCCCCGATCTGCCCTATGACGAGATCCAGCTACAGATGACACCGGGGGATCGGCTGGTCCTCTACTCCGACGGGATCGTCGAGTGCTGTAACGCCGAGGGCGAAGCGTATGGCGTGGAACGGCTGGAGCGCCTGCTGCTCACGCATGCCGACCGGAGCCTCGAACAGCTGATCCCGGCTGTTCGAGCCGAGCTGCTCGCATGGCGGGGCGTCGCGGAGTTCGACGACGACATCAGCTTACTGGTCCTGGAGCGCCCATGAGCACGGAAAAGGAAGCGATCGGGGCCGTGCCGGAGGGTGTTGCGGCGTCGGTGCGGCTGCAACTCGAGTTCACCTGCGAACTGGGCTCCATCCATTACGCGATCGTTGCGGTCCGGGCCTGGTGCGATCTGACCGAGATCGCCAGCGGGGTGGCCTGGAAGATCGAGCTGGCGGTGGCTGAGGTGCTGAGCAACATTGCCGTGCACGGTTACCGGCAACAGCCGGACCAGCCGATCACGGTCGTCTGGCACAAGGAGCGCGACCGGCTGCGGATCGAAATCCGCGACCGCGGAGAGCCGATGGCATTGCCGCCCGGTGCAGATTTCCCGGACTCTGCCGAGGAGCGCGGCCGCGGCTGGCCCATCATTCGAGCTTGCATGGACCGCATCGCATATCGCGTCGAGGACGGCATCAATGTGCTGACGCTGGAGAGGGATCTGCCGGCGGCATGAGGCCGGTCCTCTCGGGGATCGCAGTCGACGGGAGTGCTTGCGACGGTAGTTCCGGCTGCGCCGGCTTTTCCCGGGCGCGCTCTACCGCGCGCACGGCCGCATCGTATTTCGGAGCGTCCGCCTGATCGCGATATTCCTTGAGTCCCCAGCTGCCCCAGAGCGTGTAAGGCGACACGCTGTTCCATAGGTTGTAGAGACCGCCCCCGGCCGCCTGCCAATCGGCGAGGTGAAGCGCATAAGCTTCTCCCATGCGGGTATCGCGGTTGGCGGCCATCAGCAGTTCGTTCGCCGATTTGTCGTTGAGCGTTTCGGCCAGGCCGACCAGATGCTGACCACCTTCGTAAGCCACCAATTCGAGGCCATGATTGCGGGCGACGGCCGCGCTGAGCCGCATATGCTCGCTCGCTTGGCTCAAGGCGCCATGTTGCGGGCCGTCATCGAATTCACCGCCGTCGAACACTTCGGCAAACACGCTGTCGAGTCCGCCACCCGGTTGCCCCGCCCAGGACCGCAGAGCCGGAAGATGCTTGGGGTTGCCGATATAGAAACCGAAGTACGGGGCGACTGCGAGGCCCTGTATGCCGTGTTTCACGCAGGGGGTATTGCCTGCTTCGCTCGCCCACAGCGGACACTCCAGCGCCTGTTTCGCGGTCCAGGGGTTCGCCGCCTGCGCACCCATGATGCAGGTCAGGCGGGCCGAATCGGCCGCGAAGACCTGATGCCAGAGGTCGCAGATCTGGGCCGCGCGCATGCCGTACCATTGCAGGCGCTTGCCGAAAGGGGTGTCTTTGGCGTTCGGCCAGCGCGCCAGAGCCTTGGCTTCGACCCACGCTCCCCCCGGGAATGCGGTGTTCCAGACCTCGTTGCTGTACTCGACATAGACTCGGCGCGCCGGCTGCAGGTGGTCGTGAACGTAGGTCGCGAACTGTCGTACGTAGTCGTCATCCGAGCGGGTGGGCATATTGACCCAGATGTCGGTTCCGGTCCGGTTGCCGAGAGCCACGATCATTTCGACCGGACCACCATCAGCGTGGTCCGAAACCCAGGTGAAGCGCTCGGGCGAAGTCCGCTGGTCCCACCGTTCGGTCCAGGAGGCATTGGTGTTCTGGAAAGCCATGAAGCGAATCGCGCGGAACGGGCGCAGGTTCGCCAGAAAAGCGGGATGAAAGGGCTGATCGGTTTCGCTGTCCTCGAAGGATCGGCAAGTGCCGTTGTTCGGGCACGCTTCTCCGGTGTCCGAAATGCTGCAGGCGAGGGCGGGATCGGAGGCGCACGCACCACCTTCGGGGAAGATGCGTATGTTGCGGAGGTAGCGCCCGCTTTTGCGTGGATCGGTCGCGGCGATGGTGAGCTGAAACCAGGTCTGATTTCCGTCCGTGGTCACATCGAGGACGTCCCGTCCGGGCTTGGAGAGCGCCGCGTTCCGCGTGGCGCCGCGGCCGTAGACCAGACGTCCCTCGCCGTCGTAGCGCACCACGAAGCGGCCGGATGTGCGAAGCGGGCTGAGGCCCGTCGGAATCAGTGTGCTGACCGACGTGAAGTTGGTGTGGTTGACGGTGCCCTGGCTGACGTCGGGGAGGCTTCTCGGGTAGCCCTGTTCGTCCAGGTCCAGTTTGTCCTGTTCCTTGGTATTCCAGCTGTTGGCGCCGGCAACCCCGAATAGCCCGTCGGCGCAATAGGGATCCTGGCGCGGGTCGCACTGCGTGAGCCAGGGCGATGCCATTTTCGCCAGATTGACGAATGCCGCCTCCGTGCCCCAGTACGCCAAGCCTTCGATATTGATGCCGAGTCGCAGCGGCCGCTGTTCCGGGGTGGGGTCGGTCCGGTTGCACCCGGCCGTGATCAATGCCACCGAAAGTATCCAGGCTGCTCGAGCCAGAACCCAACGCGGTGATTGTTCGATGAATGCGATCATCGTCTTCCGACCTCCTTCATGCCGCGGATACCGAACGTATCGAACGGGCCACACCTTGATTTTCGAGCAGGGTCCTGCGCCGTGCGCGTTCGTCGCGGAGCCGACGGCTGGGTATACTTTGATACCCCGACCAACCCCCAGCGTGGGAGTGGGCGAGCTTTGAGGCCGCCTGCAGCGACGTTTCAGCCCTATCGGCCACAGCAACTGACGTGCTCTCCTACATCACCTTTATACCGGGTGTTCTGGCCTACCTCCTGGCTAACCGTCGTTCCGTGCCGTTTGCGTTTCTTCGCGTCTACCTGCCGGTCGTGCTGCTGCTGCCGGATTACTACCGCGCCATCACGCCGGGCATCCCGGATCCGAACTTCAGTCAGAGTGCCGGTGTCGGTCTGTTCATCGCCTACGCGATGGCCGGATTTCCCGGATTTGTTTTCAGCGCAACCGATCTCTGGGTCTTATTTTACGCCTTTTGTGTGGGTTATTCGGAGTATCGCGCGTCCGGGTACGCGGATGCGCAAAATCTCATTTTCGGGATGCTTTTCGGCGGTATCGCACCGTATGTTTTCGCCAAGGGGCTGATCGAGCCTTATGGCCTGCGGGTCGTATTCACGAAAGTCTGCGTGCTGTGCTTCTCCTTCGTGGCTTGCGTCGATGTCATCGAAACCCGCTTGGGGTTCAATGCATGGCGGTGGTTATTCGACCGGTTCTTTCCAGGCCAGGGTCAATCCTGGGTGACGACTTTTCGTTTTGGCCTGGCCAGAGCGGCCGGACCCTACGCGCATGCCCTGCTGAACGGGATCATGATGCTCGTCGCGTTTCGAATGCAGCGCTGGCTGGAGTGGACGGGCGCATGGCCCGACTGGACTGCGCGCTGGCGATGGATACCCATCAGGCCGGCACGCATGCTGACGCTGATCGTGACGGGTGGATTGGTCTTCTCGCTGGCGAAAGGTTCCTGGCTGGCATCGTCCGTCGGCGCAACGCTGACCGCGGTGGGGCGGGTGAAGAGCCACCGCTTTCTCGCGATGGTGGGCATTCTGAGCGCCCTGGTGTTGGTGGGTATTCCGGCTGCCGCCGGTTTCATCGCGTATGCATCGGTCGGGCGAGAGAATGCCAAGGATGCCAATCAGGAGACCTCGGCCTACCGCTACGAGATGATCGAGGACTACATTGATATCGCTGCCCAGGAGCCCTTATGGGGGTGGGGACTGACAAAATGGCCGGCAATACCCGGCATGGCTTCCATCGACAATCATTATCTGCTCTTGTTGCTGATGCACGGGCGTCTGGCGATGGTTGCTTTTCTTTATCTGTTGCTGGGAACGATGATTCGCTTGGTGGTTTACGGCATGCGACAGCCACCGGGTGGGCCTCGCGGTGGCGCGCTGTCATTTACCCTCGCTGGGATCTTTGTCGGCTATACGATCGCGATCGCGACGGTCTTCATGGGACAGCAGACCATTCCGATGTTCTTCATGCTGGTCGGTTGGGCCGAGAGTTACATGATTCGCCGGACGCCCGAGGGAGGAGGCACGGCGATCGGTCCCTTCAACTTCCGTCGCGTGCTTTAGGTCTGATCTATTTCGAGACGCCCTCGGTGCAGATAAGCACCGATCCCGTCACGAACTGACGGCGATTGATTGCGATACTCCCCGGCGTTCGTCAGGCGCGGCGCGGCGACAAGCGTCGCGTAAGCAGTCCGCCCAGGTGTTGCCTTTCCTCGCGCGTGCTCATCAGCGCAATCAACAGGCCCAACGTGAGTACAAGGTAGCCGGCGCCCGTCAGGGCCAGGACGCCGAGCGAGTGGAGACGGGGTAGCGTGGTCAGGTCGAGGTGGCTCTCGATGCCATAGGCCAGCGCGTAGCCGATGCCGTAGGGTAGTGCCCCCACCAGCACCACATCCCTCATATAGCGCAGGAACGACAATTTCAGCTGGCCGACGGTGTAAATCAGGACGAACACGCTGCTGGTGATTCTCGACCACATGGCCGCTTCGGCGATCTGGAGCACCGTCGGGGTGCCTCGCATCAGGATCCAGGCCAGAGCACCCGCGAGCACCAGCCCCTGAGGCAGCAGGAACCACCACAGCGTGGCGCCGACCCGATGGGTGGCCTGCGCATAAGTGGTTGCCGGTCCGGTGAGCGCCTGCACGTGAAAGCCGAGCGCCGCGTAGAGCAGCACCGTGCCCGCCTCCTCATAAGGGATCGACTTGCCCATCCAGGCGGTAATCAGTGCGAGGGCAAAGGGCGCCAGGAAACCCATCGCCAAACCGTTCAGCAGGTTCAGATAGCGCGAGGACTTGACGTAAAGACGCTGGAGCTCCTGGTGCTGATCGAGGCTGTGCAAATGCGTGAACGCCGATAGATAGGTGTTCGTGGCCGCATTGAAGATCTGGGAGATCATTACCGGAAACTTCTGGCCGATATCGAGCAGGCCTACGGAGCCCACCCCTTTGGTCAGGTAGCCGGCGATGGCACGTTCGCTGGTATTCAGAAACATCGCGATGACACCGATCAGCTGCAGCGCGCCACCATAGCGGTAGAACAGCCGGAACTCGTCGCGCCCCAGGCCTCGAAAGCGAATGCGGAATCCGGGGAGGATGCGGGGGAACCAGGCCAGCATGACCATCAGCGCGAAGATCGAACGCAGTACGTAGGCAGCCAGGAGTCCGGCGAGTCCCCATCCCTTGAGCAGGAAGACGACGATCAGGGCCGTCTCCAGCAGGAAGCTCAGAACGTTGACGATCGTTTGTTCGGCGTTGCGGTGGATACCCTGGAGCACGTAGCCATAGGGCAGCAGCAGATCGAGCAGCATTGCGCCGATTACGCTTAGGATCGACACCCCGGCTATGCCCTGCAGTTCCGGTTCGATGTGAAACCAGCGAAACAGAATGGGCATGCACGCGTAGAGTGCGATGATCAGCGCAGCGCTCACGGTTCCGGTCAACAGGATACCGGCGCCGACGAGCCGGCCGATGCGCTCCATTTCGCCGCGCGCATAGTATTCCGCGGAGTAGCGGATGTAGACGCCGGCAATACCGAATGTGCCCATGCCGATGTAGCCGATCAGCAGAAAGCAGGTCGCCCAGATGCCATATTCCTGCAGGCTGATGTGTTCGAGGATAAACGGGGGCAGTGCAACGCGGGTTAGGAGGTACAGGCCCCGTCCGCCGATCTGAGCAGCGGCATTGCGGAAAACCCGCGACGGGGCGCCGCCCGCTGCGGGGCTGTTATCGGTCGATTGGCCCTTGGGCGGGTCCGCTTTCGGGTCGCAGCGCTGCCCGTCCTCGACGCTCGAAAGCGGGCGTTCTTCGGTGGGGATCGGATCGGGTCCGCTGCTCTGGCTCACGCACGTTCCCCCGCTGGCCGACGCCCGGAGCCTTTCACCGCCCTGACGAGATCGATCAGTATCGCGATGGGCAGGCCGGTCAGAGCCGCATGATGAAATCCCAGCAGGCGGAACAGCCGCGCCATCGGACTGAGGTGTTCCAGCCACGGCAGCGGCGCATCCAGTTGGTTCCGGTAGCTTTCGGCCGCAAAAGAATAGGGAGACAGCTCGATATAGAGATTCTGCAAGCGGGTCTTGAGGTCGCTTGCGCGCCGTTCGGGCGCGAGGCTGGTCCAGGGTTTCCAGCCCTGGCAATGGATGAAGGCCGGCGGGCCATACCGCAGGTTCGCGATGCGCTCGCGTGTCGTATACGCGGAAAAACCGAAATACTGCAGGATGTCGCGGCCGCGCTGCAGGACGTGTATGGGCGTCTCGGCAAAGGGTGCGGCGCCGAGCAAGGCGCTCAGCACGTCTTGATCCCCCATCAGATGGATCGGGCGCCGGTGCCAGAAATCCTTTTGCGCCGCCCGATAGCGCTCGTCCTCCAGCAGGACCTTCCAGCGCTTGAGCAGGTCGAGATGCGGCGTGGAGACGCGCATCACGCCGGTGTTCAGACTGTACGGAAGCGAGCGGGCCACCGGAAAGCCCCAACCGCGCGTCCGGGCCCCATCGTCGCGATAAGCACCATACAGCGCTTCCTCGCAGACGATCAGCGTGGCGGGCGGGACATCCCGGTACCGCTCGATGAAGTTGCCGGAGACGATGATGTCCGAGTCCAGCCACCAGACTTCGTCGTGGCCTTCTGCGAGCAGTCCGAGCAACGCGTCCGCCTTGATGTTCCAGCCGGAACTTCCCGATACGCGCGCGGTGCGTAGCGTGCAGCCCGGTATCGTGGCGGCCACCCAGCGCGCGAATTGGGGCGACGCCGGGGGATAGGTGAGGACGATGGGGGTATCGGGGCAGTGGCGTGCCAGGCTCAGCAGCAGCAGCTTGACCGCAATCTCTTCCTTGGTCCGGTCTTCGGTAATGCAGATCACCATGGCTGCGATGCTCCCCGTATGCGCGCAGGCGCATTCTCGCTTCGATCGATGTCGTCGGCAACCGAGCCGACGGCTGGGTACTCGGTGCCTGCCGCCGACGGGCAGCCGTGCGCTGTGGCCGGCTATGCCAACGGCCGGTTACCGACCACGATCAGTTCTTCGCCGCGGCGCGGATCGCGGAAGGCCCGCCAGTCCATCCAGATCGCGGCGAGCCTTTCCGTCAGCAATGGCGGGGTCCCGGTCCGATGGGCTGTCCCGGTGCGGATGCGGTTGCTGGCGTCGAGGAACCACGCGCTGACCGGACCGATCGGCTTCAAGGATAGGTTGCGGAATCCGGCTTCGGTGCAGGCCCCTAGCAGCGCATCGGCCGTGAACAGCACCAGATGTCGGGGGGGTTCCAGACCGCGCCAGTGCGGTCCGAAGCGGGCATGACCTTGTGCGTCCATGTTTGGCGTTGCCACCCACAGCGTTCCGCCAGGTTTCAGCAGGCGCAAACATTCCGCCAGGGCGTGCCGGGGATCGTGCACATGCTCGATCACCTGGCTCAAAGTGACTGCATCGTAAGTGCCGCCGGGCAATCCGGTGTCGGGGAGACCGCCTTGATGAACCGTCAGGCCCTGAGCGCAGGCCGCGGCGGTGGCTTGCGGGTCGAACTCGAGCCCCTCGGCACGATACCCAATCGCCTCGGCAATGCGGAGAAAGTTGCCGTCACCGCAGCCGATGTCCAGCAGCCGCGCTTCTGCCCCGGGGGGCGGGAGATGGCGTACATCACGCTCGGCGAAGTCGCGCGCATAGGGGAACAACGGCGCCAGCCGCCCCCCGAGTGCGGATGAGGGTTGCCGGCGTAAGCGTTGAAATCGCCGGTTCAGGTAACTATTGCGCCAACTCGGGAGACGGCGACCGAGAAAGCTGGCGTCAGACAGCCAGCGCGGCTCGGGGGTTGTCGAATGTGTGTAGTAGCTGGCGTAGGCCAGGCCAATGGTTGCCGGCGTGGGGCGGGGATCCAGATAGCCACAGCCGCATCCCTGACAGCGGAACATCTGCCAACGTCCCGGCGCGCAAAAGAAGATGCCGTCGACCAGTGCCGGGTGGGCCAACTGCCGGTCTGCGGTCGAGCAGACAGGGCAGGCTGGCTGACTCTCCAGTCCGTCCGATGGCCAGTCCGAAGCCGGTGCGCGCGGTGGCGATGTGTTCGAGTCGGGCACGTTGAGCCTCCTTGACGGATCTGCGGATGCATCCGACTGACACGTTGCACTCCGCGCTTTTTCTTTAGAGGGCGCAGGCGCCATGTCCGCCCGTGCGATGGTTACTCTACCGCGTAACGCTTTAGTGGAGTAATCTTTAACCCGGTTTAGGCATCGGCGAAATTCGGATGGCCCCTGCGGCTTTTCCGGGTTCGCGGACGAGAATAACAAAAATAGGGAAGTCGGCAGTTATGCGGGCCCTGATCCCCTGGCGGTGGACGGCTGAGCGCTGGTTGACCGATCGGCTGGGCTACCAGCGTCGCTTCAGTTCTTCGCCGCTGCATCGGGTGTTGCTGATCAGCGCGCCCAATGAACTGTGCCACACGCAGCTTTATCCATTTCTTTTTCATCGCAAGGCGCTGCGCCAGACCCCCGGCATCGAACTCCGGGAGCTGCCACTGGCTGCTTTCCGCGCCGGAGGGCACGTGTTCGCCCGGCAACGGGTCGATGTGGTCTGCGTGCAGACCTGGTTCGACCTGTCAGACGACGATCTGCGGCAATTGCTTGAACAGGTCCGGACAGCCTTCCCCGGAGCCAGGATCGCCTACTTCGACTGGTTCGCTCCGACCGATTTGCGGTATGCACAGGCCGTCGACGACTCCGTTGCCGTGTATCTGAAGAAGCAGGTTTTTCGGGATCGCAGTGCCTACTCACTGTCGACGCGCGGGGACACGAACCTCACCGATTACTTCTCCCGCCGCTACGGCCTCGATCTGCCAGAAACGCGCTTCAACATTCCGGCGGGCTTCTTTCCGAAATTGGTGCTGGGCCCCAATTTCTGTTTTTCCGCGCATATGCTCCCCCATTTCCTCGGCGACTTTCCTCGGTCGCCGAAGGCGTTTGACGTGCACGCGCGCATCGCGGTCAAGGGCACGGAGTGGTATACCCGGATGCGTCAGGAAGCGCTGGATGTCGTCGAGGGCATCTCCGGCATCCGCCTGGTCAGCCGCGGGCGGGTTCCACGCAGCGAGTACTTCAAGGAGTTGTTCGCCAGTAAGATCTGCTTCAGTCCCTTCGGTTACGGTGAGGTCTGTTGGCGGGACTACGAAGCGGCCTTCGCGGGCGCCCTGCTGATCAAGCCGAACATGGATCACATCGAGAGTCGGCCGGACATTTTTCAGGCGCATCGGACCTACGTACCGGTTCGATGGGATCTCAGCGATCTCGAGGAGACAGTCCGGTACTACCTGGACCACGAGGACGAGCGCATCGAAATTGCCCGGTGTGCATTTGATACGGTGAAGGCCTACCTCGAGCAGAATACTTTCCTGGATGACATGAAGCCGTTCTGGGAGCGACTGCTGCCCGGCGACACCGCTTCCGGCGGAAAAAGCCGCTCCCGGTCATGAACGCGGGCGGCAGCTACGACGCTCGGAAAACGGCGTATCGGGCGGAAGCGCAGCTGAGCTCCGCTTTTGGGGGTTGAAATGGCAACGCAATCGACACCACGCGTGCTGCTGTCGGCGTATCAATGCGGACCGGGGATGGGCTCGGTCTCGCAGCTAGGCTGGCAGTGGTATTCGCGTCTTGCCCGGCAGGTTCCGGTCACGCTGCTGACTCACGTCCGGAACCGGACTGCGCTGGCCGAAGCCGGTGCCCCGCTGCCGGACAGCGAGGTGCTCTATATCGACACCGAATGGCTGGCCGGACCGCTCTACAAGGTAATGAGCCGGCTGTTTCCGCGCAGTCAGCATACGGTGTTCCTGTTTTCCTCGGTCGATTACTTCGTCTACGACCGGGCCGCGCTGCGCGCCGTCGCCGCGCGGACGGCCGCTGGCGCGTGGGACATCGTGCACGTTCCCACGCCGGTTTCGCCGATGGCGGCGACGCTGCTGTATCGGACCGGGCTGCCCCTGGTCCTGGGACCGTGGAATGGGGGTTTGACCAATCCCGAAAACTTTCCCGAGATACTCCGGGCGGAGGCTGCATGGACCTATCCGCTGCGCAACCTGGGCAAGCTGATCAACGCCGTGCGCCGGTCGACCCGGAATGCTTCCGCGATTCTGGTCGCCAACCGCAGCACGCGCGATGCGGTGCCCGCCGGTGACCGTGACCGTTGCCGCTTGATGATCGAGAATGCCGTCGACACCGATGTCTTTCGGGCTGTCGGCTATCCGGCTCCCCCGTCGCCGCGGCAGCCGCTCCGTCTGGTTTTCGTGGGCCGATTGATTCCGGTCAAGGGAGTCACGATGTTGCTTGAGGCCGTGCAACGCTTCCGATCCCGCCAGAAGGTCGAACTGACGTTGGTCGGCGATGGGCCGTTGGCCACCGAACTGCATCGTGAGGTGGCGGAGCGAGGACTGGACGATTGCGTGACCTTCGCCGGAGCACGGTCGCCCAACGAGGTTGCCGAGTTGATCGGTGCTGCACATTTGTTCGTGCTGCCTTCCGTGCGCGAGTCGGGGGGGGCGGTGTTGCTGGAGGCGATGGCGTGCGCGCGCCCCGTGGCAGCCATCGCGTATGGCGGACCGGCCGAGATCGTCGATGAGGACGTGGGGCGCGCGATTCCGCCGAAGGGACGGACCCCGGTGGTCGATGAACTGGTCAAGGTCTTCGAGGAGGTGACGGTGAACCCGGCGCAGTGGGCTGCCAAGGGACGGGTTGGCCTGGAACGCGTTAGGGCTCATTACACCTGGGATGCAAAGATCAAGCAGGCGTTGGCGCTATACGGGGAGTTGTTGCACCGATGAATGCCGCTGAACGATTGATGCATAACCCCGAGGTGCCGACGGTCGCATACTTGGTCAGCCAATACCCGTCTTTCTCCCACACCTTCATACTGCGTGAGATCGCCATGCTGCGCCGGCAGGGCTTCATTATCCGCGTTGCCTCGGTGAACCCACCCGACCGTCCGCTCGACAAGCTGACGAACACCGAGCGCGCCGAGGCACAGGCCACGCACTATCTGAAGCAACAGAGCGCAAAGTCGATTGCCACGGCCTTGATCTGGGCATTCCGGACGCACCCGGCGGGTGCGCTGCGCTCCTTGCTGTTTGCCTGGAAGCTGGCCCGGTGGGATTTGTACCGACTGGCCTTCAATCACTTCTATTGGCTGGAAGCCTTGCTGGTCGGCCACTGGATGCACGAGCAGGACTGCCGGCACCTCCACGTGCATTTCGCGACCCCGGCGGCTACGGTTGGCCTCCTGGCGCGGAAGGCCTTTCCGATTCGCTTTTCGATGACGGTGCATGGGCCGGACGAGTTTTACGATGCGCCCGGATACTCTCTGCGCGAAAAGGTTGCGGGTGCCGATTTCATACTCTGCATCAGTCACTTTGCGCGCAGCCAACTGATGAAGCTCTCCTTGCCGTCAGACTGGGACAAGCTGCATGTCTGTCGGCTGGGGGTGGATCCGACCGAGTTCAGACCAGTGGCCAAGAATGAGCCGGACCAGCCCTTCACCATCGTTTCCGTTGGGCGACTGTCGGAAGCGAAAGGGCCGGTGATCCTGTTGCGTGCCGTTCACCGGTTGAAGCAGGATGGCCGGTCGCTGCGGCTAATCGTAGTCGGCGGGGGACCGCTCGAGACCCTGCTCAAGGACTGGGTGGCGCGGCACCATCTGACTGATACGGTGCGGCTAACCGGGCCGGTCGATCAGGACCACATTCGTGACCATTACGCGTCGGCCGATTGTTTCGCGCTCGCCAGCTTTGCCGAGGGTATCCCGGTAGTCCTGATGGAGGCGATGGCCATGGCGATTCCCTGCGTCACCACGCATATCACCGGGATCCCGGAACTCATCCAGAATGAACAGGACGGGTTGCTGGTCGCTCCCGGCGATGACGTCGGACTCGCTGCGGCGATCGGGCTGCTGATGGATGATCCGGCATTGCGCGAACGGCTCGGGCGGGCCGGGCGTCAACGCATCCTGCGGGAGTATGACCTGGAGCGCAACGTCGGGACCTTGGGCGAGACCCTCCGCCGACTGCTACGGTTGTCGCTAACCCCTCCTGGCGCTTGACCGAGGTTACCGGTGTTTTTCGAAACGCTCGCCCTGCTGCTGCTCGCCGTCACGCTGCCCGGCACCGTCGAACTGGCGTTTCTGACCGCGAGTGCATGGTTCTATCGCCCGCCGGAAGGCGGGACGGCATCGCGGTCGCTTCCACGCATTGCCGTTGTAATTCCTGCCCATGACGAGAGCACGGCGATCCTTCCCTGCCTGGCCTCGCTTCGCGCCTGCGAGCAGCCAGGTGCCGACTGGGCCATGATCGTGATCGCCGACAACTGCACGGACGACACGGCCGAGGTGGCGGCCCGGGCGGGAGCGCGCGTCATCACGCGGCATGATCCCGAGCGCCGCGGCAAGGGGCATGCGCTGGACTTTGCTTTCCGACAGTTGCTCGCCGAGGGTTTCGGCGCGTTTATCGTGGTGGACGCGGACAGTCTGGTCGAGCCGAATTTCCTGAGAGCGTTCGCGGCCCGCTTCGCCGCCGGAGCGGAGGCTTTGCAGTGCGTCTATCGGGCTCCGGAAACCGAAGCGGACGCCAGGACTCGGCTTCGCGGTCTGCTCTGGTTCGCCTTCAATGTCGTCAGGCCAAGAGGCCGGGAGCACTGGGGACTTTCCGTCGGAATCCTCGGTAATGGCTTCGGCGTGACGCGGGACGTGCTGATGCAGGTGCCCTACGAAGTCAGTTCGATCACCGAGGATCTCGATTATCACCTGCGACTGCTGAGCGCAGGGTACCGGGTCGAGTTTCTCCCGGACACCTGGGTCCACTCTGCGTTGCCGGCCGGGGAGGCCGCCGCCGGCACCCAGCGTGCGCGTTGGGAGGGCGGGAGGATCGCCGCGATTCGCGAGTGGACGCCGTGCCTGATCCGGGCGCTCGGCCAGGGGCGCGCCTGGGCGCTGGAGCCTCTGCTCGAACTGTGGTTGCTGCCGCTGTCGTATCACGTCATGCTGCTGGTTCCGCTGCTGCTGATTCCGAGCGCCTGGGCACAACTCTATGGCTTCATCGCGCTCCTGATCGTCGGCGCGCACACCGTTACGGCCGTAGCGCTGGGCGGTCGGTGGCGAGACCTGCTCGTCCTGGCCCAGATTCCGGTCTATTTGTTTTGGAAGCTGAGGATGCTGCCGGAAGTGATCGCGAAGGCGGGAAAGAACGCCGTGTGGGTTCGTACCGAGCGGTCGCCATAGGGAAAAAGCATGAACACGCGTCCCGATGTGTCTTTGGTGATCGTCTCCTTCAACACGCGCGACCTGACACGCGAGTGCCTGACAGCCGTGTTCGCCGAGTTGGACCGGGGCAACATTGCCGGGGAAGTGATCGTCGTCGACAACGCATCCCGGGATGGCTCGGCCGACATGATCGAGCGCGAATTCACCCGGGTCAAACTGATGCGCAGCGAGGTCAATCTTGGCTTCGGCAATGCCAACAATCTCGGTTTTGGCAGCTGTTCCGGTCGCTTCGTGATCCTGCTCAACACCGATGCGTTTCTGGCTCCCGGGGCGTTGACGCAGGCTCTGACTCACATGCACGAAACACCCCGGGCCGGTCTGGGAGGCGGGCTGCTGAAGAGCCGGGACGGCAGTGATCAACCCTCGGCTCGCTCCTTTCCGACGCCGTGGCTGGAACTGCTGACCTTTACCGGCCTGGCGGCGCGCTTCCCGCACAGCCGGGTGTTCGGCCGCCTGGACCGGACCTGGGCTGATCCCGCGGAGGCCAGTCAGGTCGATTGGGTGCCCGGCGCGTTTTCCATCATCCGGCGCGAGGTGCTCGATCAGGTCGGGCCGTTCGATCCGCGGTTTTTCCTCTATTACGAAGAGGTGGACCTGTGTCGGCGCATCCGGCAAGCGGGCTGGGAGATCTGGTACTGGCCCGACATCGTCGTCACCCACATCGGCGGTGAATCCTCCAAGACCGTGACTCACCTGACGATGGCGTCCGGCGGGGCACAATTGACGCTTTGGCGCATGCGAAGCCAACTGCTCTACTATCGCCAGTGGCACGGCGCCTGGGTTACCTGGTGGGCCAGCCGGCAGGAAATGGTCTGGCATCGGCTGCGGGCCTGGCGCAACCGAACGCGCAATGCCGCCAAGTGCGAGGAGTCCGAAACTACGCTGCGCCTCTGGCGGCAGGCCTGGGAGGACACGGCCGCAGGCGCGGTGTCGCCTCCCCAGCCTTGGTAATCGTTTTTGGTGGCACGCCATGTTCGAGAATTTGCGCGAAGACTGGGATACGTATCAGAGGGACTGGACCCGGCAAGGCTTCTGGGTCATGGTCGTCTATCGCTTCGGACGCTGGCGTTATGGCATCCGCCAGCGTTGGCTCCGTCTTCCATTCTCCTTCGTTTACAAATTATTGAAGGTCGGGTCGCAGATCCTCACCGGTATCGAACTCCCGTGCGAGGTGACCTTGGGACGGCGCTTCCTGATCGAGCATTTCGGCGACATCATTATCAGCGGTGACACGGTGATCGGCGATGACGTGATCGTGCGGAACGGGGTCACCATCGGTCTGCGCCGGACGGGCGAACGCGGAGCGCCGGTGATCGGCCATCGCGTCGACATCGGCGCCGGCGCCAAGATCCTGGGGCCCATCCGCATCGGCGACGACGTTGCAATCGGGGCAAATGCGGTCGTTATCGTCGATGTGCCTGCGAACTCGCTGGCCGTTGGCGTGCCGGCCCGGATCATTCCGCGTCGCTCGGTGAGCCGTGTAGAGGGATCCGATGTCTGACGCCGATCAGATTCCCGGACCGCTCGGAAAAGCGCGGCACTCGGCCTGGCGTCGCAACGTCGCGCCTGTCCTTCGGGTCATTTACGCCGGCCTGCCTCGCTTTATCGATGTGTCGCTGAGCGCGGCCCTCATCCTGTTGCTGTCCCCGGTTTTCGCGGTAAGGGCGGTGCAGGCCAAGCTCAGGTGCGGCTATCTGTTCGAGCGCGAAGCGATGTTGGGACGTCACCGTGAGTCGTTTGATCGACTGCGCTTCGCCGGCCCCGCCTTCGGTCGCGAACTCCCGGTGCTGATCAATATCTTCCGGGGCGACATGAGCTGGGTTGGACCGAGACCGCGGGCCGTTGACGAAGGCGAACGTGCCGCAGATGCGGAAGGCATCGTGTTTCTGCAGCGTCCGGGCCTGATCTCGGTGTTCCATCTCAGGAAGAATGTCGGCATCGCCTACGAGCCGGAGGAGGTGGTGGAACGCGACCAGTTTTTCGGAGATGGCATCCGTAGGAATCTGGGTGTCATGGCACGGTTTGCGGTCAGCTCTGCGCTTGGCGGCGACAGCGCGCTGCCCGTACCTCCCACCATCGATTTTTTCGGGGTGCCGGTCGTCAACACGACGATGGACGAAGCGCTCGACTGGCTGTTGGCCAGGGCTGCAACGCCATCCCGCACGCTCGCCGCCTTCGTCAACCCCGATTGCCTCAACATTGCATACCGTAATGACGACTATCGCGCGGTTCTGCAGCAGGCGGAACGGGTGCTCCCGGATGGTATCGGGCTGCGCATCGGCTGCAATCTGCTGGGTGTCGCAATGCAGGCCAATGTCAATGGGACGGACCTGTTTCCGCGTATCTGCGGCCGCGCAGCCGAGGCGGGCGTGCCCATCTACTTTCTGGGCGCCAAGCCCGGCATTGCCGATCTGGCCGCACAGAAGATGCGGGAGCGGTTTCCGACGCTGCGCGTGGTCGGCACACAACACGGGTATTTCACACCCGATGAGGAAGCGGATGTCATCCGCAGGATCAACGCTTCCGGAGCCCGTATCGTGTTCGTGGCATTCGGGGCACCGCGCCAGGAACTGTGGCTGTCCAGACATCACGAGTCGCTGGCACCATCCGTTCGCCTTGGGGTGGGGGCCGCCTTCGACTTCTATTCCGGACAGATCCGCCGCGCGCCGCAGTGGATGCGCGAAGCCGGTATCGAGTGGGCCTATCGCCTCTACCTGGAGCCGGGCCGCATGTGGCGTCGTTATGTGATTGGTAACCCTGTGTTTCTGCACCGGGTCTGGCTGCAGTCGAGGGAATCGCGATGATCGAGTTTGCCGAGAGCGAGCAGGACCGTCTGCGGGCGCGCTTGCTCGAACGTTATGCCGATCCTCGTCTGCGCAGCTCATTGCAGCACGGGCGGCTGGTCTTCAAGCGCATGCTGTGGCTCGGCGTGCTAAGGGGAACCTATGCCCTGAAGCGGGCCTTGGACATCGTCGTCTCGGGTGCGGGCTTGGTATTGCTCACGCCGGTTTTTATCGGCGTTGCCGCCGCGATCCGGCTGGAGTCGCCCGGGTCGGTCCTCTTTCGACAGACGCGGGTCGGACGTTGGGGACAGTTGTTTTCGATGTACAAGTTCCGGTCGATGTACATCGATGCCGAAGCACGCAAGCAGGTGCTGCTCGCGGCCAATGAGATGCGCGGTGGCGTGATCTTCAAGATGAAGGAAGATCCGCGGATTACCCGCGTCGGGCGTCTGATCCGGCGCGCCTCGCTGGATGAACTGCCGCAGCTGTGGAATGTTTTCATCGGCGACATGTCCCTGGTCGGGCCGCGCCCCCCGGTACCGGCGGAAGTGGATCAATACTCGTTGGCAGATCGCCGGCGCCTCGAAGTCATCCCCGGCATCACCTGCATCTGGCAGATTTCCGGCCGTTCCGACATTCCGTTTGAGGAGCAGGTGCAGCTCGACGTGCACTATATCGAGTCGCAGTCGCTGTTCGCCGACCTGCGGATACTACTCTGGACCATCCCGGCCGTGCTGCTCGGGAAGGGAGCCTATTGATGACCCATGTAATCGTACTGGCCGATCGCTGCGGACGGGAGTTGCGTCCACTGACAGAGCGCTGTCCCGTCGCCTTGCTTCCGGTCGCGGCCAAGGCGTTGATGGTGCATTGCATCGAAGATATCGGAATGGCCGGACTGCGGGACCTGACGCTGGTCGTCTCCGAGCATGCCGACCTCGTCCGTGCCGAAATCGGCACCGGTGCCCGCTGGGGCTTGCGCATTGACTACCTGCCGAGTCGTGGGGAAGAGCGCCCCGATGAATTACTGGCGCGGCTGACCCTGGCGTGCGACCGCCCTCGGCTGGTGCTCCGGGGCGATGTGCTGAGGGCGCCTTGCCTCCGCAACTTCCTGGAAGCACTCCCGTCCGCCGCAAGCGAGCCCTCTCATCTGGTATTCGCCGATCGCCGCGTCGGCGCGATCTACTTGCCGGCGGGCGTAGCCGGGACGCCCGGTGTCCAGACACTGGCCTGGAATGAGATTGCCGCCGACGCTGCGCACGGCATGGCTCGGCAGTGTGCCTCGGACGGGTACCACTGCGCGCTCGAGGACGTCGCTGCCTATCACCGTGTGAATCTCGATGCTGCTTGCGGTCGGGTGCCCGGGCTGTTGTTGCCCGGGCGGCAAGTGGCGGTGGGCTTGACGGTGGGACGGCACAGCCGGGTGTCGCCGCGTTCGCTGCGGCAGGGTGTTGCACTGATCGGATCGAACGTCCGCATCGATAGCCGCGCGAAGCTGCACGGGGAGGTGGTCATCGCGGACGATGTCTTGGTCGATCAGGACGCGGATATCCAGGACAGCGTCATTTTGCCGAATACCTACATCGGTCAGTTGGTCGATATCCGGAACGCAATCGTGTTCGGTGCCGAGATCCTTCGGGTCGACACGGGTGCGCACCTGCATGTCAATGACACCTTCTTGGTGGCGGATCTGGGTCGCCACGGCAATCTGGATTATCTGATGCGGCCGTTGAACCGTCTGGCCGGCTTGGTGGTGCTGGCCTTGTCTTTGCCGCTGTGGCCCGTGGCTGCCGCTCTGGCATTGCTTCGGAATCCGACCCAGCCAATGAAGTGGTTGTGCCTGCGCGGCAATCGCATCGAACTGAACGAATTCGGGATCCGTCAACGTCGAGCGTTCAGGGCCGTGGAGTGGAATTGTCGCCCTCCAGTCTTGCGTTACCTGCCGCGCCTGTTCGCGGTCGTGAGCGGCGATTTGCGTCTGGTTGGCACCTTGCCAATCACCGAGGCGCAGGCTGCTGAGCGGATCGAACCCTGGCAACGGGAAGCGGATCGGGCGCCGGCCGGACTGATCGGTCCCAGCCAATTGCTACTACCGAGTGATGCCTTGGAAGAGGAGATCGTGCTGAGCGATGCCGTCTACACTGGACGCCGCAGCTTCAGACAGAATTTGTCCTATCTGGCTCTGGCTTTGCGCACGCTCTTCACCCGCCGCGCGTGGTTAGGATGAGGGATGAGCACCGCGGCGTTCGGCGGGTTGACAGTCTGAATCAGCGCTGTCTAGGATAGAACAGATGCCCACTACGCTGATCGAGCCGGCTGCGAGCTCCGGTCTGCGTTAGTCAGATTCCGTCCGGCGCCCGTCCGTGTCGACCCGCCATACGCGGGCCGTGGTCGGCGGGTCAGCGACCCAACGTGCGCCGTCAGCGCCTGCCCGATGTCAGGCGAGGCGTTTCCGAAAAATGAGGAGTATTCCGATGCGAAGAGCTGCAGCACTATTCGCGGCCTTGATGGTCGTTTCGCTTTCCGGGTGGGGAGCATCCATGAAGAGTATCGGCAAGGATGCGGTTAACGTCCGAAAGGCGCCGAAGCTCGACAGCGAGGTTTTGTACGAAACCCACATTGGTTACCCGATTGAGATCGACAAGACTCAAGGGGACTGGGTGCGTTTCAAGGACTGGCAGGGGACGGTGGGCTGGGTCCACAAACCACTGGTCAGTGATGTCAGGACAGCCGTCGTCGTGGGCGATGACGTGAACGTCCGCAAGGGGCCAGGCTCCGAGCATGCCGTCGTGAAGAAGGTCACCAAGGGCGAGGTCTACAAGGTCGCCGGGCGCAAGGGTGAGTGGGTCAAGATCGCGTACTACATGGAAGGCGAAGAGATTGGGTGGGTACGTAAGGACATGCTGTGGGGCTCACAGTAGGTGACCGGCCCGGTTTTCCACAGCGGTGGTCGAACCGCGGTGAGGGGGCGCGATCCGACGGCTTCGGCCAGCCTCCCGGGAAAACGTCGATCACGCCTCAGGGCGCCTCGCGCAGCTGGATACGGCCATCGCGTACCCGCACGCTGAAGCAATCAAGATTCTCATAGGCCGGCGGTTTCATTACCTTTCCGGTCTTGAGGCAGAAGCGGGCGCCATGCCGCGGGCAGATGATCTGGTGCCCCTCGATTCGGCCGCTGGCGATTTCGGCATCGTCGTGCGTGCACCGATCCTCGATCGCGTAGTAGTCGCCGTCGATCTGGAAAATCGCCACGGCAATGCCGTCGAAATCGACCACGCAGGGTAACCCCGGTTCCACGTCGCCAACGCTGGCAACATCGATCCAATCCTCCATCTCGGCAGTCCTTATTCGGTGCTGACGGTCGTCGCGTCGTCGGCCAGCGCGGCCTCCAGCGAGTGCCAGGCCAGGGTCGCGCATTTGACTCGAGCCGGGTAGGCGCGTACCCCGGCCAATACGGCGAGCTTGCCAAGATCTTCCAGCTTTACGTCGTCATCCTGGCCCGTCGTGATGCGATGGAAGGTTGCGAACAACTCATGTGCCTGCTGTTCGGTCAGCCCGCGCACGACCTCCGTCATGATGGAGGCGGAGGCCGTCGATATAGCACAGCCCTGTCCCTGGAAGCTGACATCTTCAATGACCCCGTCACGGAGCTTCAGGTAGAGCGTGATGCGATCGCCGCACAAGGGGTTGAAGCCGTCGATCTTGCGGGTGGCATCGTCGATGACCCGGAAGTTGCGCGGGTTGCGATTGTGATCGAATACCACTTCCTGGTAGAGATCACGGATCTGATCGAGCATTACGCGAAAACCTCGATAACTTGTTGGATGCCGTCCATCAGCGCGTCGACTTCCTGCACGGTGTTGTAAAGCGCGAACGAAGCCCGCACCGTGGCCGGCACGCCGAAGAAATCCATGACGGGCATCGCGCAATGGTGGCCGGCACGAATGGCTATTCCGAGCTGGTCGAGCAGGGTCCCGACGTCATGCGGATGCACCCTATCCAGCGTGAACGACAGAATCGCGCCCTTGTCGTGTGCGGTACCGATCACCGTCAGCCCCGGAATATGCATCGCCCGCTCCGTGGCATAGCTCAGCAACCGATGCTCGTGCTCGGCGACGGCTGTCATGCCGATTTCCTGCAGATAGTCAATCGCCGTGCCTAGCGCGATGGCGTCGGCAATGGCCGGCGTACCGGCCTCGAACTTGTAGGGCAGTTCGTTGTACTCGGTCTTTTCGAACGTGACTTGCCGGATCATGTCGCCGCCGCCCTGATAAGGCGGCATCGCCTTCAGCAGGGCCTCCTTGCCGTACAGGACGCCGATGCCGGACGGACCGTAGAGCTTGTGGCCAGAGAACGCAAAGAAATCGCAATCGAGCGCCTGGACGTCGATGGGCAAATGCGGGGCCGATTGCGCGCCGTCAACCATGACCGGGATGCCGCGGCGATGGGCGCTGGTGATGATCGTCTCGATCGGGTTCACCGTGCCCAGCGCGTTCGACATGTGGACCACCGACACCAGACGTGTCCGGTCGTTCAGCAGGCGCTCCAAAGCCTCCATGTCCAGTTCACCGCGTCGGTCGATCGGTACGACCTGCAACGTGGCGCCGGTCTGCGCGCAGAGCATCTGCCAAGGCACGATGTTGGAGTGGTGCTCCATGGCGGTGATCAGGATCTCGTCGCCGGCGCCGATGTTCGCGCGACCGTAGGTCTGGGCGACGAGGTTGATCGCCTCGGTCGTGCCGCGGACGAACACGATCTCGCGCGCCTTGGCGGCATTGATGAAGCCCCGGACCTTTTCCCGCGCACCCTCGAACAAATCCGTCGAGCGCTGGCTCAGGGTGTGCACGCCGCGATGCACGTTGGAGTAGTGCCGCTGATAGACTTCGCTGATCGCATCGATCACGGCCCGTGGCTTGTGCGTCGTCGCGGCATTGTCGAGATAGACCAGCGGCTTGCCATGGATGGTTTCCGCGAGGATCGGGAAATCCGCCCGAATGCGGGCGACGTCGAAGTGATCCGGGTCCGCGACCGGGCGCGGACGCTGTGCGAGGGCAATGCTCATAGCCAATCCTTCCTGATTCCAGCCTCCGGGAACAGCGCCAGCAGGGCATCCTGGGCGATGTCGCGAAAACCTGCCAACAATATCCCGTCAACCAGGGTGTTGGCGAACGCGAATGTCAGCATGTTGCGCGCCGATACCGGGTCGACGCCGCGCGACTCCAGATAGAAGATCGATTCCGGGTCGAGCTGCCCGACCGCGACGCCATGGGCGCACTTGACGTCGTCCGCATGGATTTCGAGCTGCGGCTTGGTGTCGATCTCGGCTTCGTCCGACAGCAGCAGGTTGCGGTTATTCATTTGCGCGTCGGTCTTCTGTGCCTGCGGTTCCACGACGATACGACCCTGGAACACGCCTCGCGAGCGGTCAGACAGCACGCCGCGGTAGTTCTCGCGGCTGGTGCCATGGGCGCCTCGATGGCGGACCCGCGTGTGGCTGTCGACGTGACGGCGGCCCTGGCCGACGAACAATCCATCGAGCGCGCATTGGCCGCTTTCCGCGAGGTCGACGTGAATCTCGTTGCGGACGAGCAGGCCGCCCAGGCTCAGATTCGTATGGGTGAAGTGGCCGGCAGTGCCGACATCGACATAGAACCCGCCGAAGCGGAAGGCACGTTCGCTGGCGCCGTGCAGCAGGTAGCCGTCTAGCTGCGCCCTTTCGCGGATGACCGCCTCGGTGATCGATACCGCCAACGAGCCCGCGGACTCCATCGAGAGATGGGTTTCGACGAGCGCCGCCTGTGCCCCGCATTCCAGGATGACCAGGTTGCGGAGATTGGTTGCAGCTTCGGGCTGGGACGCAACATGGATGATCTGCACCGGCCGGGACAGCACCGTGTCCGCCGGGACATGCAGCAGTACGCCATCCGTGAAGAACGCGGTATTGAACGAGACGAAGCCGTGGCGCGACGTCTGACCCACGACGCGCCCGAATTCCGCCTCGACCGCGGCCGGCGGATTGGCGAGTGCCGCTGACATCGCCTGCACGGTAACGTCTTCCGGCAAGTCATGGATGTCGGACAAGCGTGCCGAGAAACGTCCATCGACGAAGACCAGCGACCACGCGTCGGTCAGGCGGTAGCGGTTCAACCAGTCGGCATCGGCAGCAGCGTCCCCGGAGGTGATCAGCGGCTTGAACCGCTTCTTCTCGATGGCCGATACGTTCGTATATCGCCAATCCTCGTCGCGGGGCGACGGAAATCCCTGCTGGTCGAACTGGGCCAGCGCGATCCGGCGTGCGTGGTTGACCCAAGCGCTGCCGGCGCCCGGCAGCTGTTCGCCCAGGGCGTTGAAATGTTCGCAGTAATCGGGGTTCGGGCCGGGACTCATCTCAGGCCACCGCTGCCATTTCTTGTTCGATCCACCCATAACCTTTCTTCTCGAGTTCGAGCGCAAGGCTGGCGTCTCCGGATTTGACGATCCGGCCCTGGGCCAGCACATGGACAAAGTCGGGCTTGATGTAGTCGAGCAGCCGCTGGTAGTGGGTCACCAGGATGAACGAGCGCTCCGCGGTGCGCAGCGCATTGACGCCATCCGCTACGACCTTAAGTGCATCGATATCGAGTCCGGAATCGGTTTCGTCGAGGATGCACAGTTTGGGTTCCAGGATCGCCATCTGCAGTATTTCGTTGCGCTTCTTCTCGCCGCCCGAGAAGCCCTCGTTGACGCCTCGGTACAGGAACTGCTCGTCGAGGTCGAGGCTGCGGATCTTTTCCTTGACCAGACGCAGGAAGTCCATCGCATCGACTTCACTCTCGCCACGATGTTTGCGTTGCGCGTTCAATGCCGCTTTCAGCAGATAGATGTTGCTGACGCCTGGAATCTCGACCGGATACTGGAAGGCCAGAAACACGCCTTCGCGGGCGCGTTCCTCGGGTGCCATGTCGAGCAGATTCTGCCCCCGATAGGTCACCGTGCCGCCGGTAACTTCGTACCCGCTGCGGCCGGCCAGCACATGGGACAGCGTACTCTTGCCCGAGCCGTTCGGACCCATGATGGCGTGGACCTCACCCGGCCTGACCTGCAGATTGATCCCTTGCAGGATCGGCTTGTCTTCGACGCGGGCGTGTAAGTTTTCGATGTCGAGCATCATGACCATGATCTGAATGAAGAAACCTATATGAAACAGGGTTTTGCTGTCAGCCAACGCTGCCTTCGAGGCTGATGCCCAGTAACGCCTGGGCCTCGACGGCGAACTCCATCGGGAGTTCACGAAAGACCTCCTTGCAGAAGCCGTTGACGATCATCGATACGGCGTCTTCGGCGGAGAGCCCGCGTTGCTGGCAGAAAAACAGCTGGTCGTCGCTGATTTTCGAGGTCGTCGCCTCGTGCTCGAGCGTGGCCGACGGCTGCTTGACCTCGATATAGGGGAAGGTATGCGCACCGCACCGGTCACCGATTAGCAGCGAGTCGCACTGCGTGTAGTTGCGTGCGCCCTCGGCGCTCTTCAGCACCTTGACCAGCCCTCGGTAGCTGTTCTGGGCGCGTCCGGCCGAGATGCCCTTAGAAACGATCGTGCTGCGCGTATTCTTCCCGATGTGGATCATCTTCGTGCCGGTGTCGGCCTGTTGGCGGTGATTGGTTACCGCGACCGAATAGAACTCGCCAACCGAATCGTCTCCGCGTAACACGCAGCTTGGGTACTTCCACGTGATCGCCGAGCCGGTCTCGACCTGGGTCCACGAGATCTTCGACCGCGCTCCGCGGCACTCGCCGCGCTTGGTCACGAAGTTGTAGATGCCGCCGCGGCCTTCTTCGTCGCCGGGGTACCAGTTCTGGACCGTAGAGTATTTGATTTCGGCGCCCTCCATCGCGATCAGTTCGACGACAGCGGCGTGCAGCTGATTCTCGTCTCGCATCGGTGCGGTGCAGCCCTCAAGGTAGCTGACGTGGCTGCCCTCGTCGGCGATGATCAGCGTGCGCTCGAACTGGCCCGTCTTCGCCGCATTGATCCGGAAGTAGGTCGACAACTCCATCGGACAGCGGACGCCCTTTGGGACATAGACGAAGGAGCCGTCCGAAAACACGGCCGAGTTCAGCGCCGCGAAGAAGTTGTCTCCGGCCGGCACCACAGTGCCCAGATATTGCTGAACCAGTTCGGGATGTTTTTCCAGGGCTTCCGACATCGAACAGAAAATCACGCCGGCGTCGGCCAGCTTGTCCTTGAAAGTCGTCGCCACTGAGACGCTGTCGAACACCGCATCGACTGCAACGCCGGCCAGCCGTTCCTGCTCGTACAGCGGAATGCCGAGCTTCTTGTAGGTTTCCAGCAGCTTCGGATCGACTTCGTCGAGACTCTTGGGGCGGTCGCCGCTCTTGGGAGCCGAGTAATAGCTGATGCCCTGGTAATCGACCGGTTCATAGTCGACGTAGGCCCATTTCGGTTCCGTCATCGTCAACCAGTGGCGATAAGCCTCCAGCCGCCATTCGAGCATGAAACTCGGCTCGTTCTTCTTGGCCGAGATGACGCGAATCACGTCTTCGTTGAGACCCGGAGGCAGCGTGTCGGATTCAAGATCGGTGACGAAGCCCGGCTTGTATTCTTGTCGAATCAGGTGATCGAGTTTTTCAGCGGTGACGGACATGGCGGCGCTCCGCAGGTTAACGGGGGGTGTGCTGTAGGGTAGTCAGATGAATCACGGATTCTTCGACCACCGGGTGCTGCGGCTTGACCATATCGGTCAGCGTGACGGATTCCAGCGCTGTTCGCACAGCACGGTTGATCACGTTCCAGTTGCCGCGGATATGGCAGGAATGCGACTGCTGGCAGGAATCCTGTGCCACGCCGCACTCCGTGATCGCAATCGGTCCTTCGAGGGCGTCGATGATACTGGCGACAGAGGTGTCCTCGGGTGGCCGCGACAGCCGGTAACCTCCCTTGACGCCGCGCATGGACGAGACGATTTGGGCCCGGGTCAGGCTCTTCAGCAACTTGGACACGGTCGGCGCGGTGATGCCGGTCCGCTCGGCGACTTCGGCGGCGGCAAAGGTGCGGCCGCTCTCCCGGGCCATCAGGCTCAGGACGACGATGGCATAGTCGGTCATCTTGCTGATTCTGAGCATTGCGCTGGCTCGCTGTGAATTTAGGACTATTTTAGTCCTAGATAGAATCCCAAGTAAAGCGCTCTGAAACCGCCCTTTTTAGGTGCATGCCAGCCGTCCCGATCGGCGATTTGCGGACCCGGTATAATTGGCGGAAATCGACCTCCTCATTTAGCGCCATGACCCCGGATCCCGCGCCGACGATCAGACATCCCTCCATCGGCCCGGGCCGCAGCTTGCTCCTGCTGCTGACCCTGTCATCGGCCTATGTCCACGGACAGGTGGAGCCACCGGCAGCAGCGCCACCGGACACAGCGCCGATCGAAGCCCCGCTGATTCATCCCGATGCCGTAGCGATACGTCATGTGCTCGACTCACGCGAGCATCCGCGACTCAAGTGGTCGGTCATCGCAGATGTCCGTGAAGTCCTGGATGCTTTCTACCGGTCTCGCGGCGACCGGCCGGTCTGGATACGGGACCAGACGGCGCCCCAGGTGCCGGCCATTGTGGCCAGCCTTGCCGATGCCGAGGCGCAGGGTCTGAATCCTGCGGACTACGATGCCGGCCCACTGGCGCAATGGTTGCCTAGAGTGTCCGAGACGGCCGATCCCGCGGAGCGGGCGCTGTTCGACACCGCGCTGACGATCGCGGTGATGCGCTATGCGAACAGCCTGCACCGCGGTCGCGTGTCGCCCGGGGCGGTCGGCTTCAGGCTGGACCCCGGTCCTGACACCTCGATTGAGGTCCTCGCTGCGCTCCAGCAACTTGCCGCTGGGGCCGAGCCCGCCGCCATTTTCCAGTCGCTGGAGCCCCGATCCGTGCTGTATGGCCAACTCAAGGCTGGTTTGCGGGCGCTGCGGACGGCGCCCCAGAGCACCGTCGATCGGCGGCTGACCTTGCCTTCCAAGCTGACCCCGGGTGATCGCAACGCCGAGGTGCCGAAGCTGCGGGCTGTCCTGACGGCATCCGGCGAGGCTCCCGCTGAGCCTGCGGCCCCAGAGAACCGTGATCTCTACGACCCGGCGCTGGTCGAGGCCGTCAAGCGTTTCCAGGCGCGCCATGGCCTCGAACCCGACGGTGTCGTCGGCCGAGGGACTGTCGAGCGGCTGCAAGTGACCGACGCTGACCGGATCATGCAGATCCGGCTGGCCATGGAGCGCCAGCGCTGGCTGCCGGTGCAGCCGGCGGGGCGCCATCTGCTCGTCAATGTTCCGGCCTTTCAGTTGTTCGGATTCGCGGACGGTTCTGGCAGCCGGTCGCCCGATTTCGCAATGAAGGTCATTGTCGGGCAGGCTATCGATGGCCGGCAGACCCCGCTGTTCGCTGCGGAAATGACCTATCTGGTGTTCCGTCCCCACTGGAATCTCCCCTACAAGATTGCGACCAAGGAGATGTTGCCGGGGGCGATGCGCAACCCGGGCTATCTGAGCCGTCACAACATCGAAATCGTGTCGGGGTATGGCGGCAATGCGGCCGTTTACGCGCCGACGCGCCAGAATCTCCAGCGGGTGTCCAGCGGGGCGCTGAAGTTGCGCCAGAAGCCGGGACCCAGGAACGCACTCGGCTTGGTCAAGTTTGCGTTTCCGAACGATGATTCGGTGTATCTGCACAGCACGCCGAACCCGGGTCTGTTCACTCGAGCCCGCCGCGACTTCAGCCACGGCTGCATAAGGGTGGCAGACCCGGTCGCGCTCGCAGAATGGGTGCTGCGGAATGACGCCGCCTGGAACCGGGAGCGGATCGTGCAGGCGATGCACGGCGACAAACCGCGTACGGTGACGTTGTCGCCGACGCTGCCGGTCACCATCTTCTATTCCACGGTATGGGCTGACGAGAGTGGTGCGCTGATATTCTATCCGGACCTGTACGGACACGATGCCACCTTGCGGGCGCGACTGGAGGAAGGTTTTTCCCCAATGCCCGCCGGGCCTGCGGATAGCGTCGGTCAGCCCGGCTTCTCGAAGACCAACAGCTGATAGCGCAGAAGGCCTGTACGGCTGACTGCCTCGGCGAACAGCGTTTCCGCCACCGCCGAGAGTCGGCGTGCCTGGATCACCCCTGCTAGCGTACGCAGGAAGCGGTAGGTGGGCAGCGTGTTGACCGTGATGTCCTTTTCGGCTCCGATGCGGAAACCGATATCGTTGGCCAGGCGTCGATAATCCTCCAGCGTGTAGGTGAAGTCACAATCGCCGTAGAAACCCGTCGAAGCCGGGCGGAGCGCGATCAGCGCGGTTGCCGGACGCAGCGGGGCGGTCGGGACGAAGTCGGACAAGGCCAGCCGGCCGCCGGGCGCGAGGGTGCGAAAAGCTTCCTGGAAGAAGGCTCGGCGGTCAGGGAAATGAAAGATGCACTCGACTGCCAGAATCCGGTCGAAGCACGCGTCCGAGTAGGGCAGCCGACACGCGTCGCCCTGGACGAAAGGAATGCGCGCTGCGGCATCCGTTTGGTTGTCGCGTGCGCGCAGCAGTTGCTGCCGGTCGATGTTGAGCCCGGTGAGTCGCATATCGCGGTGACGCTCGCTGATCAGCCGCAGGGTGCCGCCAAAACCACAGCCCGCATCCAGAATGCGCTGGCCATCGTCGAGTTCCGCCAGCCGGCACAATTCGCGGCTCAGCGCATCGGCCGCGCGCTCGAATTCTCCGGCGCCGGTGCCCGCACGTGCCGGATCGGGCCAATACCCCCAATGGACATGGCGTCCGAAGGCTGACCTGACGGCGGGTTCTTCCGCCTCCAGCAGACGCTCGAGTTCCGCGAAGTAGGGCAGGGGGCGCAGGGGGCGTCGCTGGATCATGGCTAGGTCAGGAAAGCGGTATGTCGGTGGTGTCGGCGATATGGCGCGGCAGCGGGCCCGATCCGAGGTGCCTTGCGGCCGTTTGCCGGACCCCCTCGGCCGGCGCGGGCTGGAGCCCAAGGATTGAGACCATCCCCCATTGAGCATACACTGCGCGCAGCTTTTCGTCCGACCCGTGGCGCGTCCCGTGCCGCATCGCAACTTCGAGGCCCCTGGCGGTGTGATGCAAACCCCCGATCGACGCCGTGACTCCACAGAGCGCCATGTAGTGCGACGAGGCCGGGTCTGGGGTGGCCAGCTGTGATGCGCCTGCTGCACGTGAGTTTCGTTGGGTCTGTGCTCTGGACCAGCACGGGCGTCGCATGAAGCAATGCCATCAGGTCACACCTGGCGATTCCCAACACCGTGCGGAAGAGCGGGTTCTCCCGGATGATGGGCGCGGGTCTTCGCCGATGGCGGGCGCAGGGGTCACACTCGGCGGTTTGGCATGGCCCTTCGTGCTGTGGGCCCTAATCTGGGGCGCGCTGTTTTGGAAACTCGACGTGTTCCTTTCCGGTTTCCACTTGATCGACGATCACCGCCTGATCGACATCCATGGTCAGTTGTCCGCACGCGACGGCAATGTGGGCCAGGTGTTGGGCGAGTGGTTTCGTACGGATCTCGCCGAACGACGCTTCCGGCCGCTGTATTATGCGAGCAGGGTCGTGCGGGTGGAATGGCTGGGGTTGTACTGGCCGGCCTGGGTCGCCTACAACCTCGGCCTGGCGACGATGACCAGCGGCTTGCTGACGGTTTTCGGGCTGCTCTTGGGTTTTTCGTCGATTTCCTCGCTGACCTTCGCGGCGCTCACCGTGTTCGGCCCGCCGTCGACGGTCTGGTGGCGGCTGGGGACACCCGAGACCGAGGCCACAGCCCTGGCCGCCCTGGCTCTGTGCCTGTTTGCGTGGGCAGCCCGGAAGCCCGGGCCGGGCCGTTGGCCCGATGTGTTCGGCGTCGCCGCCGCCGTGCTGGCTTCCCTCACCAAGGAAGGCATGATCCTGTTCCTTCCCGCGCTCGCAGCGATGCGCGTCTGGCTTTCGTGCCGGCTCCTCGGGCGCTCGGTGCCGGCGGCTCTGCGCGACTCCTTGCCGGTTTTCGCGGTACTTGGCATCGTAGCGAGCGCCGAATTGACCGGGTTGCTATGGCTCGTGGGGAGCCGTGGGACGGGGTACGCGGGCGTCGACGCTGAGACATTCCGACTGGCCAGCATACTGCCGGCCGCCCTCGCGCTCGCCCGGATCGGCCAGCTCTGGGTCCCGGCCGCTGCGAGTGTCTTCGCGTTCGGCGTCGGATTCTGGCCTCGCCGTCATCGGGTTCCCGTGCCAGTGAATGGCCTCTGGCTCGGCTGGGCCGTGTTTCTGATCGGAGCCATTCCCCAGGTGTTGCTGTATGCGAAATCGGGTTGGGCTGATCACTACTGGAACCCGATCTTGATGCTGGCTGCGTTTATCGCTGTTCTGGCGGTCGAGTCGTTGCGACCAGCTTACGTCCTGCTCTACGTGGTCGGCATCGCTCTGCTGATCCAACCGCTTAACGGGCGGTTGCGCTGGACTCGCGAGCATCTCGCGGAGTACGGCAGAGACGGAGCGGCGCTGGGCGAGTTGCTGGCTGCCGCCCGCCACTGCGCCGGCATTCAACGCCCGGTGATATTGGTCGCCAACCCCCGTGCGCATTATGAAGAGGCCATCTCGCTCCGGACCCATTTGAGACGGGACCCGGAGACCGGTTTGGTCTATCTGGCGTCGATCGGGGGCGATAATGCCGACATTCCGTCGACTGCCTTCGCAGCACAAGAACGGAAGCGCGCGTTTCTGGATCCGGCCGTGCTGGGAGGGCACTATTTCCAGGGCCTGACGCTCGGCCGTCTCACAGCCGAACAGCGGCATGCGGTCGGTGCCGTCGTGTTGCTGGAACCGCAGGAATCCCGTGCCAGTTTCCGCGATGCCACTGCGACGTGGCTGGACATCGGTGCCTGGACATCCCGCACTTTTTCAATCGCTGCTGTCCCGATGGAACTGCTGTGTGCCGGTCGTTGATATTTGCAGCCTTTGGTCTGCCTGCGACCCGGGTTCCGTTGCAGTCGATACGGTCCGCGGCAGGGACAGCCGTGGGCGGGCCCTTCACCGCACTCGTTGGTGCCCTGAGGCAAGGGTGCGGTGCATCGTTGCGCCCGTTCAGCGGCTGCCCTGAAACGCTCTCGAGGGTATGGGTTCGGTACGTCCGCACCGCCGCATGGAGCGACGTTCGACTCCTGCCGTTCGGATTTCCCGGATAGAACGCCATGGCTGCTTTCCCGACCAAACGCGTCCCAACCCTCTCCATTGCACCGGCCAGGAGCGCTGGCCCGAGCAGCTGGGTCTTCCCCGACTACGGCGGCGGCAGCATCGTGAATCTGATGAGTACGCTTCGAGCCGCCTGCGGGGGCGGGGACCCGTCGGTGTTCTATCCAGGCTTGGCAGAACTCGACCCGGCCGACATCGCAAGGCACCGCACTGTCCTGCTGATGGTCTTCGACGGCATGGGTGATGCGTTCCTGCAGCGCGCCGCCCCGGGCGGCGAAATGCATTCCCGTCGCCTGAGGCGGCTCACCTCAGTGTTTCCCTCCACCACGGCGGCCGCGATCACGACCTTCCTGACGGGTGAGGCGCCACAGCAGCATGGCCTGACCGGCTGGTTCATGTACCTACGCGAGCTCGCCGGCGTGTATTCGATCCTTCCGGCGAGACCACGGTGTGGCGGAGCCACTTTCAGCCGGAGCGGCATCGAACCGAAGATGATTTTCGACAGCCGTCCCTTCTTTGCCGGGATCCGTCGGCGAAGCATCGTCGTAACGCCGCGACGGATCGCCCATTCCGATTACAACCTGTCGCATCTCGGGCCGGCCGATCTGCGCACCTATGATTCGCTGGACGAGTTTTTCCTGACCGTCGCCATGGCCGTGCGGGAACAGGATGACCGTCCGAAGTTCGTCTATGCCTATTGGCCCGAACTCGACTCGCTGGGCCACGAAACCGGCGCCGCCAGCGTCGAGAGCGCCGCACACCTGGCGCAGTTGGATGAGCGTTTTGCTTGTTTTTGTCGCCGCTTGGCAGGCAGTGACACCTGGGTCGCTCTAACGGCTGACCATGGGATGCTCGACTGCAACGAAAGCCGCAGCATCGAGTTGTCGGATCATCCGGCACTCGCGGAAACCTTGATCTTGCCGTTATGCGGTGAGCGACGGGTGGCGTATTGCTACGTTAAACCGGAACGGGCCTCGCAGTTCGAGGCCTATGTGAAGGAGCAACTTGGGGACCGTGCGGCAGTGGTGTCACGGACGCAGTTGCTGAGCGAGGGGTATTTTGGCAGGGGGCCGGAGCATTCCCAGCTGCGAGATCGGGTCGGCGACTACACGCTGTTGATGAAGGACAACTGCGTCATCAAGGACTGGCTTCCGGGCGAGACCCGGTATTCTCATATCGGATTCCACGGCGGTCTGAGCGCCGATGAGATGTATGTGCCGCTGATAACCGCGGCGCTCTAGCGCTTCGTAGAAGCCGTCCGGTCGATGATGGCGAGCGCGCCGCGCCGACCAGAGGCAGTGCCATGGTCACCGCGACATGTTGCGTGTGGCGCTTAACCCGAGTTTGCCCTGGGGTCGGTCCGGTTAAATTGACGCCGGCCTGTCGCTTTCTGCCGTCCGGGGGCGAAGCACACACGCGCCATGAAGCGGCGCGGCCGGCGCTCTTACTGCGACGTGCTGCGCCGTCGCAGCAGTCCGGGCTGATGTTTACCAGGAGCGCACGTCGCCGGTGTCGAGGTGGACGAAATTCGCCGACGGATAATACCCGACGCCGCCGCGCTGTAGTGCCAGGCCGACCTTCCTCAGGCTCCGGGTGTCGGTATCGGACATCCGGATGTCGATGGCCTTGCCCTCCATGTGCAGGCTGTGTTCCGCGACGCGACGACTCGTGCGGCGGAGCATCCGGTTCGTTTCGGGCGCACGGTAGCCGGAAATGACCTGGAAGGTGCCGTGACTGCGGGTCAGCACGGAAACCGCATACAGCAAATCGATCAGCGCCGGGTCGATGTAGTGGACCTTGTTCGAGTGATGGTCCCGCATGAAATAGCTGAAGCGGCGAATGATGCGAGCATCGTATTCCGCATCGATGCAGCACGCGATCGTCAGGTCTTCTTCGGTGTTGGGATTGTAGAAATTCAGGATTCGTTCGCGGCTCAGGCTGCGGGTGAAGGCCTCCGCGGAAGGTACGAGCAGCGTTGCGGCGGCGGCAGCGCCCGCTCGCATCAGAAATGATCGTCGGGAAACGCCAGCCTGTTTGGTTTGAGAAACGGCGGGCAAAATGCGGCCATTGGTCATGAACCCTCCCATATGGTCGTCTGCGATTTAGGGCAGGGTGCTGAAAAAAATCCCCCGAGGCTGACCGCCATGGGTTCAGCCGGGCCTTCAAGCCGGGGTCTTTTTCGGCGTCCTGTCGTACTGGCCAGGCATGGATACATACTACGTCCCAATGTCTGGCCAAGGCTTATTCTGCTGAAAGAAGTCGGTTAAATCAAGCTCATGGCCTGGAAACAGGCCTGGCACCATCGTGACGGTGCTGCTTCAAACGACGGATTTGCCAGGAAAAACGCATGCTCCGATGCGAGGGACTTCGAAACCGAGGAGGCTGCGGGTCGACCGATACGGCCGAGCGGCGCACTCCTGCGGTGTGTGCCAGCGCTCAGCAACAGACGGCGTCGAAATCCGCCGCTTGCGGGTGCCGACTGGGCGGCAGACCGCCATCGCGAACCAATTTCAGCGTGCCGAAACCGGCGGCGCGGGCCGCGTCGAGTTCTCCCTCGACATCTGACAGAAAGAGGATTTCACCGCCCGGAAGCCCGATCGAGGCAGCGATTTTGCGATAGGATTCGCTGTCCTGTTTCGCGCCGATCCGCGTGTCGAAGTAGCCCGAAAACAAGGGGGTCAGGTCTCCGAATTGCGTGTGCGCGAACAACAGCTTCTGTGCGTAGATGGAACCGGACGAGTAGACGTAAAGGCGGAGTCCTCTCGCCTTGAAGCCGCGCAGACAGCGGACTGCGTCCTCATAAACATGCCCGTGAAAGTCGCCGTGCTGGTAGCCGTGCTCCCAGATCAGCCCTTGCAGCGTCTTGAGCGGCGTGGACTTGCGGTCTTCGTCGATCCACTGGCGCAGTCGCCCTATCACCTCCTGCTCCGACAGGGTGGCGCCTTCCATGGCTCGTACCTCATCAAGGATTTTCCTCACGTCGGTGTCGTCGCGCCGGAGCTTGACGAACTCTGCAAGGCGCTCCCGGGAATACGGGAACAACACGTCCTTCACGAATGAAATGGACGATGTCGTGCCCTCGATGTCGGTCAATACGGCCTTGATCATGCGTACCGGATCCGATGGTCGTCCAGCGTCGGGAACCGGCTGGATATCGGATCGCCCGTGAATTCGGCGACCCAGCCCTCGGGGGTCGTGAACAGGCGTATGCACTTGAGGTGCGGGCTTTCGCCCATGTCGAACCAATGGCGGACCTGGGCCGGCACGCTGATCAGGTCGCCGCGCTCGCAGCGCACGACGAATACCCGCTCGTCGGGATGCAGGTAGAACAGTCCCTGCCCATCGACGAAGAAGCGGACCTCGAAATCGCTATGGGTGTGTTCGTTCAGGAATTTGGCTCGCAATTCCGATTTTTGCGGGTGATCGGACCCGACGCTGATGACGTCCGCCGAGTGAAAGCCATGGGCCGCTTTAAGGCGCTCGACAGGGCCGCGGTAGGCCTCCAGTATCGTGGCCTGATCGGCATCGGCGGGCAGGTCCCGGTCAGCCGTCCAGCGTTCGAAGGTGACGCCGATCGCCGCCAGGGTTTCTGCGATGGCGCCCGGTTCGCGGATGCACTCGGCCTCGTCCGGCCGCTCTTCGGGATGGATGGTCAGCAGGCTCATGCGCGTTTCACTCCGTGCCAGCGAATTTCGAGATCGAACAGGAACTCCAGCGCCTCGACATGGCGCAGCGCGTCCTGCATTGTGGTGCCCCAGGTGTAAAAGCCGTGGTCGGCGATGATGTAGGCCTTGATGTCGGGATGCTGGTCGACATAGGCATCGACGCGCGCCGCCAGGAGCGGGATATTCTGTTCGTTCGCAAAGATCGGGATCGTGACCCTCGATGCATGCGTCGTGATGCCCTCCAGCGCCTTCAGCAACTCGCAGTTTTCGATCACGATCGCATCGCCGAACAAGCGGGAGGCAAGGGACGCATTAAGGGAATGGGGGTGCAGGACCGCGGCGACATTCGGAAACGCACGGTAGATCGACGTATGCAGCAGCGTTTCCGCCGAGGGTTTGCGATGGTCCAGCGCCCGGCCGTCGGCGTCGATCAGCATGATATCCTCTGGTGTCAGGCGCCCCTTGTGCTTGCCGGAAACCGTGATGGCGATGCGGTCATCGGGTAGCCGGATCGAAAAATTCCCGCTGGTTGCGGGAACCCAGCCACGGGCATGGAGCTGGCGGCCGGCGTCGGCGAGTTCGTGCGCGGCCTGTTGGAGGTGGGAGTCGGTCACGGTGAGGGCGTCAGGTGCGTTGGGAGGCTGATTGTAGTCTTACCCATGCGACCGCTCAATGACAGAGAGGCCCGCTGGCGGCGGGCATAGGTACAAGACCGGGAGTTGTTCGCATGTCATCCCTGCCGATAGCGTGGTATCGCATCAACCTGTCTCGCGAGCAGTTTGATTCGGGCGAAACCGAGATCGTGCGCGCGGCCTTTCGCGGTGCCTACATCGCCTGCAACGGACCTCGCGGGGCAGTCCTCTACGGGGGCTGGGTTGACGACCGCGCGACCTACCGCCTGTACTTCACGCCGCCGGCGCTGCGTTGTGCCCGGGCCTTGCTGAAGGCCTACTCGGGTGAAGTTTGCGATCCGCCCGACACCCGCCGTCTCGAATGGCTGTACGGCGATACTGATCCGCAGGCGGGTTTCAAGCTCGCGTTCTGATGCGGCAGCGGGGCAGGCCCCGCTGCTTATCACGGCGATCGGCTCAACCGGTGTTTCGCATCCCCGCGGCAATGGCGTTGATGGACCGCAGCAAAGGACCGAGCCAGGGGCTTTCCCCGGACGCTTCATCCGTTCCGGCGCGCAGCCGCCGCAGTAGGGACACCTGGATATAGTTCAGCGGATCGAGGTACGGGTTCCGGCGGTAAAGGGACACGGCCAGTGCGGGTGAATCCTCCAGCAGCACATTGATGTCGCTGACATTCAGGATCTGGAACGTGGCACGTCGGTACTCTTCGGCGATCATGGCGTACACCTGACTGCCGACCTCCGGTCGCTCGCAGAGGGCGGCGTAGTCTGCGGCAATCGCCATGTCGGACTTCGAGAGAGCCATCTGTGCGTTGCTCAGCAGTGTGCGGAAGAACGGCCACTCGCGATACATCCGCTGCAGTTTCGCCAGACGTGCGGGATCGTTCTGGCGCCACGCTCCGATGGCAGTGCCGATCCCGTACCAGGCCGGCAGGGTCTGGCGCGATTGCGCCCAGGCAAAGACCCACCCGATGGCCCTTACCGATGCTTTGGAACGGTCCTTTTTGTTCCGGTGTGAGGGCCGTGAGCCGATGTTCAGCAGCGAGATCTCGCGGACCGGTGTGCCCTCGTAGAAATAATCGAGGAACGCCTCCGTCCTTTCCGTCAGGTCGCGGTAGGCTTTCTCGCCGATTTCGGCAATCTCGTCCATGATCCCGAGATAATCGTTGCGATCCTGCTCCGCCGGACGAATCAGGCTCATGCTCGCCTTCAGCAGTCCGGTAACGCCGAGGGTCATTTCATAGGTCGCCGTCTCGAGGTTGTTGTACTTGTAGAACAGTACCTCGCCCTGTTCGGTGAACTTGATTTGGCCGTGTACGGTGCCCGGCGGCTGGGCCAGGATGGCCTCGTGGGTCGGGCCGCCGCCACGGCCAACGGTGCCGCCCCGACCGTGGAACAGCCGACACGGGATGCCATGCGCTTCCGACAGCGCTACGATCTTCTTCTGCGCGTCATACAGATTCCAGGCGGCAGCCAGGATGCCGCCGTCCTTACAGGAATCCGAGTAGCCCAGCATGATCTCCTGCTCCTCATTCGAGGCCTGCAACAGCATGCGATAGACGGGCAACTGATACAGCGTCGACAGCACGCCCTCGACCCGTTCCAGGTCAGGGATGGTCTCGAACAGGGGACTGATGCCGATGTGGCAGAACCAGTTGCCTGCCAGGCGTCCGGCGAGACCGGTCTGCGCGGCCAGGAACATGACCTCCATGACGTTGCTGGCGGAGTGCGTCATCGAGATCACGTACTTGCCGAAGCACGCGGCACCGAGGGTGCGGCGCATGTAAGCGATGACCTGGAACGAGCGCAGGGTCTCCTGCGTGCGTTCGGAAAGCCGGGCCACGTCATAGAGCAAGGCGACTGGATTGCTGATAGCGTCGCTCAACATAGCCAGGCGTTCCTGCTCGTCCAGCGCCTCGTAGTCGGCGCCGAGGGCGGACTTCAGGATGTCCGCAACGGCCTCGGTATGGCGGGTCGATTCCTGCCGCACGTCGAGTTCCAGCAGGTGAAAGCCGAAGGTCTCGACCAGCCAGATCAGGTCCAGGATCTCGCCGCGCGCGATTTCGGCGTCACCGTGATAGATCAGCGAGTCCCGCATCAGTTGCAGGTCCGCCAGGAAAGCCTGGGCACTGGCATAGCCCGGCTCCTCGTGGCCGATATCGATGCCCTCGATGGCACGATCGACCAGCAGCAGGTTGCGCCGCAACCGATGCCGGATGAATTCGATCTTGCTGCGGTAGGGTTCCTGGCGGAAACGGTCCGCGCGCTCGCCGAATACGGTCTTTGAATAGCGCTGCTCGTCCGCGTCGAGATTTTCCTGGAAGGCCGGCGAGGGGGTGCAGAGCGAGGACGAATAGCATAGCTGGTTGGCGAGCTGGTCCATCCGGCGCAGATACTCATCGAGCACCGTGCGTGCTTGTAGGCGCCATGCCATCGCGGTGGTTTCGGGCGTCACGAAGGGGTTGCCGTCGCGATCACCGCCGATCCAGGAGCCGAAGCGCAGGAAGGTCGGTACCTTCAACCGCTCTGCGACCTCCTCGCCGTAGACGTCGCGCAGCGACCGCGCGAAGTTGCGGTACACCGTGGTCGTCGCACGGAACAGCGAGATCGGGAAGTAAAACAGGCCGGCGCGAACTTCATCCCGCACGTCGGGCTTATACGCGCGGACCTCGTCGGTTTTCCACAACACCTGAATCCGGTCGCGCAGATTTTCGATGGCCTCATCGCGAAACCGGCCCTGAACCCTGGGATCGTCCAGCGACTCCAGGCTCAGGAAGATGTTGCGGAGCGCGGTCTTGACGGTCCGCCGTTTGGCTTCCGTCGGGTGGGCCGTGATCACGGGCATGTAGCGGAGTTGATTCAGCAGACGCTGCAACTCGTCAGGCTCCACGCCTTGCGCCTTGAAAGTCAACAGTGTGTCGTGAAACGAGCCGCGCCACAGATGACTCTGGGGGTTGGTATCGCGTCGTCGTTCCTGCAACGCGAAGACCTCCTCGGCCACGTGCAGCAGGCTGAAATAGATATTGAATGCGCGGATGATCTGGCTCAGTTCATCCGGGCTGAGGCTTTCGATCGTCGCCATCAACTGGCGGCGCTTGACCGGATCGTCGTTAGCACGCAGTGCGATGAAACCCTGCCGGAGTTCCCGGATGGCCTCGTAGACTGACCGGTCGAGTTGCCGCTTCAAGATGCGGCTCAACAGGAGAGTTATCAGCCGAATTCGGTCGCGAAGTGCTTTTTCTTGGGGCAGGGTCAGCATTGAATCTCCAGGTCGAGAAGCTCTGGGCTACGGGGTTTATCCTCCCGTAATCTACCGGCCACGAAACAAACATGCCACTCGACTCTGACGATACAGTGTTTCCCACATCGCACATCTGCCCCTGGCATGCCCTCCTGTCGCGAGTGAGCGAGCGTTGCTGCAACGCTCTCAGGCGGCGTCGCGCGGAGTCTGTGCTCGGGCGATCAAAAGGGGCAGTGCGGCACCGCAGACCAGTACCAGCGCACAACCCAGCAGCGGCAACGTGTCCGGGCGCTGGCCGAACAGCAGTACGCTCCAGCCGAGACTGAACACGGGCCCCGTGTAGCCGACGGCACCGAGCAACGCCGCCGGCGCGTGTTGATAAGCGCGCGTCATGAGCAGTTGTGCGCCGGTGGCCGCGAGGCCTGAACCGCCGATCCAGAACCACGTCGCGTGGCCTCGAGGCCAGTGCGGCGCAATCCAGGCGAAGCAGCCCAGATGAAGCAGGATGCCTACGAAACAGAAGTAGAACACGATGGTCGATGGGGTGTTGCTCAGACCGGAACGCGCCACCATCAGATAGGCGAGGGCGGCGAGCCAGCCGGAGGACAGTGCCATCGTCGGGCCGAGCCAGTCGCCGTATTCCCATCGGGGGCTCAGCAACAGTGCCAGGCCGGCCAGCGACCCGAAGATTGCCAGCCAGCTCCACCGGCTCGTGTGTTGCCCCAGAACCCATGGGCTGAGGAGTGCCAGGAAGATCCCGCTGCTGGAGTGGAGGAAAGCGGCTTCTCCCACTCCGATGCGCGCGATCGCGGCGAACGATAACATCAGTGCCGTTGCTCCGAAGATTCCGCGCCACCACAAAGAGGGACGCAGATCACCCAGCAGCGGACGGAGCCGTCCCACCGCCAAAGCCGGCACCAGCAGGCAGGCCAGATTGATGATTACGCGGATGAAACTGACGACAGTTGAAGGCAAAGCCGGGTCGGCGCGGGTGGCGCCGAACACGCAGGCGTTCATGATCGAAAACAGCAGGCTGGCCGCCAGCATGCAGGAGACGCCATGCATGATGTCCGAACGTCGCGCGGGCGATCGTCGCGTGTCGGGTGACGGGGATGCCTGGCTCGGCTTTGCGGCTCCGGACCGAGACCGCCGCCTCACCATGCGCGGGCCACCCGTCGGACGAACCGTTCGCAGCCGCGATTAGGCTGCGACATCGTTAGCCCCAGCCCACGCGACTCTGTAGGTACGCTCGTTCGTCTCGTCGTCTGCTAGCATACGGTCAGCGCCGTCGGTCGGTTCGGCGAGCGGCGGTTGAGAGTGGCGCCGGAACGCTTCCGCGCCGCGTGGGAAAGCCATGCTGCGACTGTAACACGTCACGACTTGCGCGGGCGGCGCGCGCCCGACGGCGCTTCACGGCGTCCTGATCTGCCGCTGGGTTCCTGCCGGCAGCGCCGTCATCGTTTGGTTCGATACGGGCGGGTCGTTTGCAGCGCAAACCGGAGTTCATTCCCAGACATGAAGGAAAAACCCGTCCTCACGGCTCTGAAGCAGCAGGCCGTAGATTCGTTTCAGCGCTTTCTTTCCGGAGGAGATTTCCCGGCCTACCCGCTGGAGATCTTTCTCGAGGTCAGCAACGTCTGCAACATGAAGTGCGCGATGTGCAGCGTGTTCTCGGAGTTGAATCCGAAGCGTCTCCTCGTGTTGAAGTCCAGTGACAGGGGCTTCATGCCCGACGATCATCTCGGTGCGCTGGATTCCCTGTTGTCGCATGCCCTACTGGTACATTGCTTCGGTTACGGTGAGCCGACGATACATCCACGCTTCGCGGAGTTGCTGGACTTCCTGCTGGACAAGGAAGTGCTGGTCGATTTTTTCACGAATGGGATGAATCTGACCCCGGAGCTGTGCGAGTTTCTGGTTGACCGGAGTGTCTTCCGGATTACCGTGAGCTTCTCCGGTGCCACGAAGGATGACTACGAGAACATGTACCTCGACGGTCGCTACGAGACCGTCCTGGCGGGCATCGAGCGCATCGCGGCGTTGAAGGTGGCCCGTGGAAGCCGCTACCCGCTGATCGAGATCAACTCCATTGCCTTCCAGCACCATGTCGATCGACTCCCGACCTTCGTCGAGCAGATGGCGGCCCGCGGTGTCGATACGATCTACCTGAAGCCGCTGCACATGTCCGAGGTCCTGCCGGAACTGCACAGCCACGCGGCGGTCATGCGTCCCTGGCACGAAGGAAAGCTGATTGCCGAAGCGGAGCGGGTGGCCGCCGAACATCGCATTCACTTCGTTGACGAGTTCAGCAACGTGACGGGGGTCGGCGCGCCGGAGCAGGAAGCGGCGGTGCGCAGGCAGCTCCTCTGGGGGGATAAGGTCGCGGAAGTGGCAGTGCCACTGGCCGAGTTCAAGTCGCTGGCCAGGGCCGTCCAGCCGATTCGCCCGCCCAAGGGGAACGAGGTCGGGCCGCGGCGGGTGACCGCGATGGACCAAACCCCGGAAACCATACGTCCGTTTCTGAAACTCAGGGCCCTGGACACGCCGCCGACGTCAATGTGCTATGAGCCCTTCAAGACCCTTTACGTGAATCAGCAGGGGGCGATACGGCCCTGTTGCTTTGGCTTCACCGAAGCCCACCTCGGGCATCTCGACGCGCATCCTGCCGAAGCGATCTGGAATGGCATCGGCTTCAATACCGTGCGGAAGGCCATCAGCAAAGGCCGCTATCCGATGCAGATCTGCAAAGCCTGTCTGCAGCAAAAGAGTTATCCGAAACACCTCAATTTCCGGGGCATGGTGGATGCCTACGCGAGCTGGCTCAAGGCCGTATCCGGGCAAACCTTCATCAGCGATGCGAGCTTTTCCGCGCAGCTTTTCGTGGATACGGGATCTGCCTTCAACGAAGCCGAGTCGGTGATTCAGCCGATCGTGCCGGACCGCGATCAGGTGGTGGAATTCGACGTGTCCTGCTTTCCTGAGATCAAGGGCTTGCGGTTCGATCCGTTCAACGCCCCCGCTCGCGTGGTCGTCAGTGCGGCCACCGCGATCGGTGAGCGGGGCGAGCAGTTCCCATTGGCGTTGTCACCGTTGAATGGGACGATGACCGCCGCGGGGGAGATGCAGTTCGACACCGACGACCCGCAGGTTCATGTCGAGGGTTTCCCCGCTTCCGGCTGTCTCATGCTGATCGTCTCGCTACGGTGCTACCTCGAGCGCCCGGGCCAGGATGCCGCAGCGAGCGGCTCGGACATGGCTGTATCGTCCAACTGAGGCCGTCCCCTTCCGCGCAGGCCATCAAGTCGGCGGATGCTCGCCACGGCGATGGCTCGGCTCGCCTGATTTTTCTGCCCGAGCCTCGACAGGGCTGCGGTCGAGCAGCGGAGGGGCCAGTTCGATCAGCATCGGTGCCGAACGGAGGAAGAAGTCGGTTCCCAGCAGGCGCGCGCGAAACCCGTGGACGCAGCCGTCGAAGAGTTCCTCGGGAATCTCGAACGCAAACCCACACCGGCCGTCGTGCTTTCCGGCCTGCTGTAGATCGCGCCTGAAATGGTCTGCCGTGACGATGCCGATCTCGGTCTCGAAATCGTAAAGCGCCACGTTGAAACGTTTGCGCGGGAAGAGCGGTGACCAGACCCAGCCGAAAATCTGCCTGCCGCTGATGCCGTCGAGGTAGCCCTGCACCACATCGCCCAGGGTGTGGCCCTGCTGATTCAGTTCGGTGATGCGCTCGGCGATTCTTTTCACGGCCCAGGGATGGCGCAATAGATGCTCAGGCGCTGGTTGCACCTGGGTCGCCGCTGCCGCGCGACGTTCCGGGTGTTGGCGCAGAAAACGCTCGGCGATGTCGCGGTTGTCGCCGAGTGCCCTCAGCCGCGCCACCGGGCTCGGCATCAGCGGCTCGCCGAAATTTTCGCGATACCAGGCCAGGTAAGCGTCGACCTTGTTTTCGGCGCTATGCCGGCGTGGCCCGATCTTGTGCCTCAGGCAGTAGGTGCACGCGGCCTCGGGGTATTCGTTGTTCAGGATGCCCGTGCGCAGAGCCTCGTAACGCGGTCCGCGCCAGATTTCGGCACCGCTGCTGCGTGTCGTCAAGCCCAGTGCCGGTGCGCGGTCATTCGCAAAACAGCAGGGTTTGACGAAGCCGTTGCGACGGACGTAAACCGTCTTGAACGGTTCCATGCAGTGGAACGGGTCGGTCGCCGATGCCGCAGGCTTGATACCCAGATACTCGCGGACGCGCCCGGCTGGAACTTCATGATAGACATCGGTTCCTTCGACGGCGCTGCCTTCCGGAGGTCGCGGCGGCCTGGACTCCCGGCTGAGGCGCTTGAAATCGCTGATGGGGATGACGGTTGCGCTGGCCGATGAAGTGGGCAGCCCCTGCTGCGCTTTGGCCTCCTGCCACTCGACGTCCGTCTTGACCTCGGTCATCTGAAACTGCGCGGCCGACAGCACGATGCCGCGTGCCTTGGCGCGGCGGTGGGCACGGTCTAGGATCGTTCCCTCGATCCACGGCCGCAGCGCTGCCTCGTGCCCCTTGAGCTGCGGGATCGTGAACTGGGTCTGCAGCCGCTTGAGATGGATCACGTTGACGCCGTGATCGGCCATGAAGTCGACGAACCGATCGAGCTGTTGCACATGATGCTCAAACGACAACGAGTTGATCTCGATCAAGGGGTAGGCGCTACGCTGTCGAGCCTTCTCGGCGGCGAGGGACTCGATGCCGCGCAGCACGGTTTCGTAAACGCCCCCGAGATAGACGTTCTCGTACTCATCCTTGGTCAGGCCGGAGAAGCTCACGGTCACTCGTTCTACGCGCTTGTCGACCAGGAAAGTACACAGTTCGGGCGTCAGGTACATTCCGTTCGTGAAGAAGTCGATCATCACCCGGTAGCGGGAGATGTAGGTCAGGAAGTTGCGGAAATCGGGATGAACCGTGGGTTCGCCGTAGCCGAAGCAATGCACGTTCAAGGCATGCTGCAGCAGCGTGTCGAGCCCCGACTGCACGTTCTGTAGATCGATGAAGCCCCGATCCGCCATCTTCAACTCGCTGTAGCGGTGCGGATTCAGCGCCGAGAACGTGGAGCACATGGCGCACTTCAGGTTGCAGACGTTGCTGATCTCCAGAAAGAGTTCGAGCGGCCAGGCCGGGATCTCCCGACCCTCGGCGAAGCGCAGGAAGGACTCGATGGTGTCTCGCTTGCGCGCAGCCAGATCGGGTTCGAAAACCGTGGTCACAGGTTCCTCGCTGTTCATCCTTCGCGCTCTCCAGGGTCAATTGCACCGCGTGTCAGGGTGGATACGATGCCGCACGGGGCAGAGCCGGCCGCCGAGGCCCATTCGATGTGGTTCGATGCGTCCGGGGCCGGCAGGGTCATGGCGAGGGCACGATCGATGCCTGCCGCTCGGCCGCGATCTGCTCGTCGACAGCGGCTTTGGGAAAACCCAACAGCAACAAGGCCTCAGCCGACATCACGAGGCTCGATTCGAGCATCTCGGGTACCACGTGGTTCGCGCCGGCCGCCAGCAGATCGGCGTAGTTGCCCTCGTGCTCGGTGCGGACCATGATCGGGCATTTGTAGCCCCGTTCACGAATTTCGGAGACGACGCGCTTCGCATCCTCCAGTGACTTGAACGTCAGGATCGCCAATCGGGCCCGTTCCATGTGACACTTTTTCAATAGGTCCAGGCGGTGACAGCTGCCGTAAATGACGGATGCGCCGGTGGATCGGGCGCGTTTGACCAGATGTGGATCGGTATCCAGGGCGATGAAGGGGATGCCATTCGCCGTCAAGAGCTTGCCGATCATCTGTCCGACACGGCCAAAGCCGGCCAGTATGACGTGATCGGTCAGGTTCGGCGGGATGCGGCTGAATTCCCGTTCGCGTGGGGACTGCGAGCCGGGAATCAGCCGCACGAACAGCTGGCTGATCTCGAAGCTGTAGCGCACCAAGAACGGCGCTGCGATCAGGCTACCCAGCGCCATCAACAGAATGCGGGAGGCGAGATCCGGTGTGATCACGCCCAGTTCGCGCGCCAGGATCAGCAGCGCGAAGCCGAATTCGCTGGCCTGCGCGAGGATGATGCCGGTCTTCAGGGAGGTCGTCATCGTCTCGCCGAGCAACATCGCGGCGAGCGCCGTTACCGATGCCTTGAGCACGATCAGCAGCACCACGCCCAAGAGCACCGTGTAGGCCGCTGGGCTGCCGAGCAGGCTGAAGTCGATCTGCATGCCGACTGATGCGAAGAACAGCCCCATCAGGATGTCCTTGAACGGCCGTATGTCGAGTTCGACCTGATGACGGAACTCGTTCTCCCCGAGCATGACTCCGGTCAGAAACGCACCGAGCGCCATCGACAGGCCGAAGGTACTGGTCAGCCAGGCCGACAGCAGGATGATCACGACGACGCTCAACACGAACACCTCCTCGGACTGGGTGCGCGTGACTTCGCGAAAGATGTGCGGGAGAACCCATTTCCCGGCGCTCAGCAGTATGGCCACCAGTACCACACCCTTCTCGACGGTTTCGAGGATCTGGTCGGCCAGCGGCAGCGCGTTTTCGGTGCCGAAGGCCTGGACCAGGATCAGCCCGATGATCGCGGCCAGATCCTGGAAGATCAGCACGCTGATCGCCAGCTGCGCATGATGACGATGGGTCAGATTGCCGTGGCGCAACTCGCGGACCACCAGCGCGGTGGAGGACAGCGATAGTGCGCCTGCAATCACCAGCGCGCTGTGCCAGGACAGCCCGGCCTGCCAGTAGGCGATGGCGCCGAAAACCGCCACGGTGCCGCCGACCTGTAGCGAACCCAGTCCGAACACGGAGCGGCCGATACTCATCAGCCGCGGCAGGGAGAACTCCAGTCCCAGTTCGAACAACAGGAAAACGAGTCCGAGTTCGGACAGGAACTTGACGTCGCTGCTGTCCGCCACCCAGGCCAGCCCGAAAGGTCCGATGACGCCACCGGCGAACAGGTAGGCCAGGGTGTCCGGCAGCCGCAGCCGCTGGAATACGACGACGCTGACGAGCGATGCTACGAAAACGACGAGCAGTTCGGAGAAAAGGGCGGGGTACTGGTGTTCCATCGAATGTTGCAGTGCCAGTCTTCAGAGATCAGCGATGGGTCGAGCGCATCATGCTGCCCGTTCGGAGGCGCGACCGGATGGCGCCTTGGCCCGGCCATCCCGGTGCGCTGCGTCGTGCTCGTCCTGCGCGAATGCGCAGGCTATACCGGCACCTTTGGCCGGTAGGTGCCGAGACGCTTGGTCCGTCGCGCGAGCAGCCCATCGATCGCGGCCCGGGTGTCGTCCGGCAACTGCCAATCTCCGGCGGTCGCGGTTTGCTCGATCTGCTGCGGATCCCGGGCGCCGACGATGGTCGCAGTGACGCCCGGCCGATGCAGTACCCAGGCCAGTGCGAGGTGGGACAGCGGCCGGCCCTGCTGTGCGGCGAGTGGCTTCAGCCCCTCGACGAATTCCAGGTTCGCGCTCAGCTCGGGTTCACGGAAACGGCCGCCCTGGCGGCGCCAGTCGTCTGCCGGCAGCGCCGCGAGGGCCGCTTGCGTGAATTTTCCGGTCAGCAGCCCGTACGCCATCGCACCGTAGGCGACGACCCCGATGTCGTGGTCCACGCAATACGGCAGCAACGCCGACTCGGCTGCGCGGTCGAGCAGACTCAAGGGCGGCTGCAAGGATGCGACCGGCGCGATGGCCCGCACGCGATCGAGCTGGGCTGTCGAAAAATTCGAAACGCCGGCATGACGCACCTTCCCGGACCGGACCAGGCTGTCTATGGCCCGCCAGGCCTCCTCGATCTGCTCATCGGGCACGGGCCAGTGGATCTGATACAGGTCGATGGTCTCGACGCCGAGGCGTCGCAGGCTGGCCTCGGCCTCGGCGATGACGCTGTCGGCGGTCAGTCGGTGGTCCACCGCCCGGGTGCCGGGGTCATCCCAGACCAGGCCGCACTTGGTCGCGATGATCACGCGCTCGCTGCGGCCGGCGATGGCCTGACCGACGATGGTCTCGGCGTGGCCGAGGCCGTAGGCGGGCGCAGTATCGATCCAGTTGATCCCCAGATCGAGGGCGCGCCGGATGGTGGCGAGCGAGTCGCTGTCGGACTGCGGACCCCAGCCGAACGCCCACGGCCCGCCGATGGCCCAGGTGCCGAGTCCTACCGTCGTCAGTTCAAGGTCGGTTGCGCCGAGGCGCCGCGTGCGCATGTCGTTTCCCCCCACGTGAGATTGTCCGGATTCAACTGTACTGGAGCCATGAGCGTGGCACAAACCCATCCGCTGAAATGCTTAGTCAGCGGTCGGCGTAGGCACCGCCACTCCGCCGTTTAAAATGGGTTCCCTTATAGAGGAAATAGGCCGTTCGACCGATGCGCAACCGTTTTGAAATCGTCCGGGTGGAGGTCCGGCCGCTCGACGCACCGCTGCTGGCGCCATTCACGATCGCGTCCTCGCGCGTCGACTCGGTTGAAAACGTCGCCATCGCGGTGCATCTCGCGGGTGGCGCGGTAGGCTGGGGCGAGGCGCCCACGCTGCCGCCGGTGACGGTCGAGGACCAGTCGATGGCCCTGTCCACCGCCCGGAGTGCAGCTGAGTGGCTGCCCGGGCGCGATGCGGGCGGCTGGCGATCGATCGCCACAGAGCTGAATGAGCGACTGCCGGAGCGGGCCTCGGTGCGCGCCGGTATCGAAATGGCATTGTTCGACGCGCTGGCGCGGCAGGCTGGTATGCCTTTGTACCAGTGGTTCGGCGGGCACGGCCGTGAGCTGGTTACCGACATCACGATCCCGATCTGCGCGAACGACGAGGCCGAGCGCTTGGCAACCGAATACCGGGCGCGCGGCTTCGCGACGATCAAGGTCAAGATCGGCCTGGACACTGGCGATGACATCGCCCGACTGACCGCGATCCGCCGCGGCCACCCTGATTGCCGTCTGGTCATGGACGCGAACGAGGGTTATACCGCCGATCAGGCGCTGGCGGTGCTGGCCGCTTTGCGGCATGCCGGTATCGAGCCGGCCCTGCTGGAGCAACCAGTTCCAAGGGAGGATTGGGACGGACTGGGCCGCCTCGCGCGCGAGGCCGGCGTTCCGGTCGCTGCCGATGAGGCCTGCCGCAATCCGGCCGAGGCGCTGCGCATCGTGCGCGGCTCGCTGGCCCAGGTCATCAACATCAAGCTCGCGAAATGCGGCGTGGTGCAGGCGCTGGAGATCGCCGCGCTGGCCCGGACCGCCGGCATCGGCCTGATGATTGGCGGGATGGTCGAAACCCGCCTCGCGATGGGTTTCAGCGCGCATTTCGCGGCGGGAGTCGGCGGCTTCGACTGGATCGATCTCGACACGCCCTTGCTGCTTGCCGACGACCCGATCGTCGGCGGGCCAAACGTCGAAGGTGCGTATTACCGGCTCGAGCCGGAGGTGCCAGGGCATGGCGGGGCGCTCGCTGCTTGAAGGACTTTTTGAGCCGCCGACCATCACGCCGCAGTTGGCTTTCTTCCACCAATGTGCAGCGATGATCCGCAAGCGTCTGGCCGACGAGGGCGGGCGTAGCGGATGTCATGTGGTGGAGGCGAGCAGTGCCAAATGAAAGCCGTCCCGAGATTCCGCGGACCGGTGGACGGGTTCTTTCGCAGGCGCGCATAGTTCGGAAGACGAAAGGGGGGGCGCTCTTCCCGGGCGGTTCGCCGTGCTGAGACCATTCCCGCCGGACCGATTTGGCTTAGAATCGCGAGGAGTTCCGGTGCGCAGCGTCTCCGGAGCACGGCTCTATCCAAGTCATGCGGAGGATGCGGATGTCCCAGTCACACCTGACCAACCTCGAGATCGGCAAGATCACGATGCAGGACGGCCGGCTGCAGGTGCCGGATCGTCCGATCATTCCGTTTATCCGTGGCGATGGCACCGGACCGGACATCTGGGCGGCCGCGCAGCGGGTGTTCGATGCGGCGGTCAAGAAGGCCTACGGCGATGCGCGCTCGGTCGCCTGGTTCGAGGTCTTTGCCGGAGAGGCCGCGTATCAGCAGACCGGCGACTGGCTGCCCGAGGCGACTGTCGAGGCCTTCCGCGAGTACCTCGTCGGCATCAAGGGCCCGCTGACGACACCCGTCGGCGGCGGCATCCGCTCGCTGAACGTTGCGCTGCGGCAATTGCTGGATTTGTACGTGTGCCTGCGTCCGGTGCAGTACTTCAAGGGCGTGCCTTCGCCGGTCAAGCATCCGGAAAAGGTCGACATGGTGATCTTCCGCGAGAACACCGAGGACATCTACGCCGGCATCGAATACCCGGGCGGTTCGCTGGATGCCCAGGCGCTGCTGGACTTTCTGGCCCAGCGCTTCCCGAAGGAATTCGGCAAGATCCGCTTTGGAACCTTCGATCAGGCACAGGAGTTTTCGGCCGGCGCCCGGTGGGACGAGCGAAATGACGTGTGCGTCGGCATTGGCATCAAGCCGGTCAGTCGGCTCGGCAGCCGGCGGCTGGTGCGGGCGGCAATCGAGTACGCGATCCGGCACCGTCGGCGCAACGTCACTCTGGTGCACAAGGGGAACATCATGAAGTTCACCGAGGGTGCCTTTCGCGACTGGGGCTACGCGCTGGCCAAGGAGGAATTCGGTGCGGTCGAGATCGACGGCGGACCGTGGTGCGCGATCCCGGACGGGAAGCCGGGCGCCGGGCTGGTGATCAAGGACGCGATCGCCGACATCACCTTGCAGCAGGTGCTGACCCGTTCCGAGGATTTCGATGTGATCGCGACGCTGAATCTGAACGGGGATTACCTGTCGGATGCGCTCGCGGCCCAAGTCGGGGGCATCGGCATCGCGCCCGGCGGCAACATCAATTACGTCACCGGCCACGCGATTTTCGAGGCGACCCACGGGACCGCCCCGAAATACGCCAATCAGGACCGGGTGAATCCGGGCAGCGTGGTGCTGAGCGGCGAGATGATGTTCCGCTACCTCGGTTGGACCGAGGCGGCCGATCTGATCGTCAAGGGCCTGAATGGCGCGATCGCCACGCGGTGCGTGACCTATGACTTCGCGCGTCTGCTGCCGCGGTCGACCGAGGTCAAGTGCTCGGAGTTTGCGAACAATCTGATCGTGCACATGGATTGAGCGCCTCTCTTTGGAGTCGTTCCGGTATGGGCCGGTTTGGTGCAGTCTGCCAGGGTGCTCGGGCGTTTCGGGCGCTCCGATCGTCATGCTTGGCTGAACCGCGGGCATGGCGTGAGCTTTGCATTTCGACCTGACAGCGAATGCTACAGGGGATAGAGGCACCGGTGCATGCGCTGGGGCGGACCTTACCCCTGCCTGGGCCCTTCCCCTAAACCCCGGGTTTCACTTTTTCTTTCATTCAGCATCAACACTGAGGTGAACTGCTGTGCCGAGTAGGGACGATTTCGGGGCTGCGGTTGCCGCGCACGATGCGGACCTCCGAAGACTCGGCGTGGACCTTTGGGTCGGGAGCGAACCCACCTTTACCGATCGCTGGTCGACTGCACCGGAATGGACCAACGAAGCGCTGGGCGAAGACAAGGTGCAGCGCGCGTTGGCGCTCATGCGATCGGTCCATCGCGCGACGCCAGGGGCGGTCATCTTGCGCACCATCGGTCGCCAGTATCCTGGCGAAGAGCGGGCGCGCTGGAGCTATGGCCTGTATCGGCGGCGTGATGGACGGGCGATCTGGGAGGGTCCACCGGATCCGTTAACGTTGAGTGACCCCGCTCCGCGAGAGCCGTGTCTACGGGCGCTGCACGATGCGTTGCGGTCGGCGCTGGCGGAGGACGGTCTGGGTGTCTGGGATGTGCCCGATACGACCAAGGGCGAATGGCGGCTGGTCTTCCGGTTGGGGGGTGACATCGAGCCCGAACAGGACGACCCGCGCCTGTTGCGGCCGTCCATCCATGCGGTGCCTGTTCCCGCGAGCGGGTTATGCGACGAGTTGGCGCGCGAGGGATTGTTCCTGATGATCATTGCGACGGAGGTCGTCGAGACGGGGACGGTTGCCCGAATCGAGCTGCCCGGTATCGGTGACGTGCCGACTTTCCTGCGGCTGTTGGCTGCCATTGGGCGTGCGGCCGCGGGACTCCGCCTGCCCGGTTTGATCCTGGCCGGTTTTCCGCCACCCAGCGATGCCTCGGTCGAGTGGATGACCATCACCCCGGATCCTGCGGTCATCGAGATCAATTCGGCTCCGGACCGTTCCGCTGCGGCTTTTCTGGAACGCAGCCGCGCGATCTATGCCGCGGCGCGGGAACAGCAGCTCACGCCTTACCGGCTCTACTTCAATGGCACGGTAGGCGACTCGGGAGGAGGGGGGCAGATCACACTCGGCGGCCCGTCTCCCGGTGCGAGTCCGTTCTTTGTCGACTACGCCCTGCTGCCGCGGTTGATCCGCTATGTTCAGCGCCATCCCGCCCTTTCGTATCTGTTCGCGCACGATTTCGTGGGCGGCTCGGGCCAGTCCGTCCGGGTCGATGAGCGGGGTGACGATGCGTTTCGCGAGTTGTGTCTGGGACTGGCGCTGTTGGCGCGCGACGCGGAGCCGACCCCGGAAATCCTGTGGCGCAGTCTCGCGCCGTTTCTGACCGATGGCGTCGGTAACTCCCATCGCGCGGAGCTCAACATCGAGAAGCTCTGGAATCCCTTCCTGCCGGGACGGGGCCAACTCGGCCTGGTCGAGTTTCGGGCGTTCCGGATGCAGCATACGCCGGAGCGTGCGACCGCTCTGGTCTGTTTGCTCCGCGCCGTGGTGGCGATGCTGATGAACTCCGACCCGGCGGTCGACCTCCGGTCCTGGGGCGGCGCGCTGCACGACCGCTATGCGCTGCCGTTCTGTCTCGAGGACGATCTGCTCGTGGTTCTTCGGGATCTGGCGGCAGCCGGACTCGCCGTCGGTCAGTCGATCGTTGCGGCCTTGTTTCAGGATGAGTTTCGCGAGCAGGCCGAATTGAGCTTTCAGGGCGTCAGCTTGCGCTTGCGCCGCGCGCTGGAGTTCTGGCCACTCCTCGGCGACGCCGGCAGCCAGGAAGCCGGCACCAGCAGGCTGGTCGATTCGAGCACGCACCGACTCGAAGTGATGCTGCAGCCGGAGAGCGAGACGGAACATTCGTTCTCCGCGTGGGGACTGCAGGTCGAGGGGATCGAATTGCCGTTTCAGTTCACCGAACGGGAGGGGAGGCAGGTCAAGGTGTTCGGTGTGCGCTACCGCAGCTTCGTGCCCTGGCAGGGACTCCATCCGACACTGGGCGCGCGTGACAAACTCAGGCTGGTGCTGCATCACCCCGCCTGCGAGGAGGCGTGTGAGGTCACCTGGCATGAGTGGCGGCCAGTCCAGGGGCCTTATCCGGGCCTGCCGGAGGATCTGGACGAGGCGCGTGCGCGACGCGCCGAGCGGCTTGTGAGTCGCCCAAGTCCCCGTGTCGCATTGAGGCCGGCGGTGGCCGCCCCCGATGGCAGTTTGACGCCTTGGTGCCTTGATCTTCGCTGGCTGGCGGGATGACCCGCGGATCTTGCGCTGTTGTTCAAGGGTCTAGACCCGTGGCATGATAGGAGTCCTTAAGGGATGGCTCTGGGAGTGCGCTTGCTCTGATCGCGAAGAGCTTGGGGAATATCTGATGAATCAACCGACCGCGGCCGCGCGGCGGGTACCGGGAGCGAATCGCGCATGTACACCATCATCGACTCACTGCACGCTGACCACATCAATTTCAGCCGCTTGCTGAATCTGCTGGAGCGTCAGGTCGTGACCTTGAAGGACGGCGGAATGCCGGACCTCGAGATCATGCTGGACACCATCGATTACCTGCAGAACTACGCCGACCTCTACCACCACCCTCGGGAAGACCTGATCTTCCGCTATCACCTGGAACGCAGTGATGTGGCCCGGGCGGAAGTCGACGAGTTGCGACGACAGCATCGGGCATTATGGGAGAGTACCAATCGGGTGCGCCTCGCTATCGATGGCATCCTGCACGGGGACATCGTCCAGCGCGATGTGTTCATCGAGCAGATATCGGCCTATGTGACGCAGCAGATGGATCATCTGAATGCCGAAGAGGGATACATCCTGCCGCTGTTGCGGCAGTTGTTCGAAGTGCAGGACTGGGAGCAGTTAAACCGCTCCCTCCCCTACCGGGCCGACCCATTGTTCGGGCCGACCGTCGACCAACAATACCGGGCCCTGTATACGCGCATCCTCAACGTACCCGATGCGGTGGCCGAGTCGGGACTCGGTGCTTGATGTCTTGACGACCGACCGGACCGTCGGCGGGCGCAATCCGTTTGCATGGCGCCCGCGATAAGATTCACCCGCCGCTTTCGCGCGAGACACGAAGCTCGCGCAATTTCATCAGCGCATACACGGCTTCCAGATGGGGGATCGGGACGCGGAGGCCCTGACCGATGCGGACCGCGTTACCCAGAATAGCCTCCGTTTCGAGTGGCCGGCCCGCCTCGAAATCCAGCAACATGCTCGTCTTGTAGGGCGGCATCTTGTAGGTGCTGTCGACGTTGCGGTCGACGCTATCCGCCGGCAGCGGATGCCCTGAGGCTTCCGCGACCGCACAGATTTCCTCCATCAAGGCACGCACCAGCGGCTCCTGGCTGGCCAGGATGTCATTGGTCGACAGGCCGCCCGAAAGCACCGACAGCGGATTGAAAGGAGCATTCCAGACGCACTTTTGCCAGCGCGCTGTCGTGATATCTTCAGTCAGGATGCAACTGATGCCGCTTTCGGTGAACATCGCTCCGAGCGCTCGCGCCTTGTCCGACGCGCCGCGGGGGTAGTTGCCCAGCGCCAGCCGTCCGTAGGCCTGGTGCCAGATGCTTCCGGGTGCGGTGCGCGTGACGCAGATGAACGCCAGGCCGCTGATCAGTTCATGCTGAGGATAGGCATCAGCGATTTCCTGTTCCACCCCGATGCCGTTCGAGATCAGCACGATCGCGCTGTCCGGCCCCAGCGCCCCGCGCAGCAATGCCAGACGGTCCACCTGTTCGACGACCTTGATGCACAGCAACACGTAGTCCGGCTTCTCGGCCAGTTCCGCGGCGTCCCGCACGACCTGCTTCGGCAGGAAATGGTAGTTCCCGAGTTTGCTCTGGAGGTGGATGCCGTGGCGCCGGATGTACTCGAAATCGGTACGCGCGACCACCGAGACATCGACTCCGGCTTTTGCCAGCATGGAGCCGTAAAAGCTCCCGATCGCTCCGGTTCCAATGACGAGTACATTCATGCCAATTCTTCCAGCAGAGCCTTGATAAAGGGAATGGTGAGCCGGCGCTTGGCCGCCAGTGTGGCTCGATCCAGGCGTTCCAGGAGATGCCGCAGCGAGGTGAAGTCGCGCCGGCAGTGAGCCAGCAGGAATCGGCTCACTTGCGGAGACAGCTCCAGTCCGAGCTGCCGTGCATAGAGGGCGATGGCCGCCAGCGTATCGTTCTCGTCCAGCGGCACCAGGCGCAGGACCAGGCCCCAGCCCAACCGGCTCCGCAAATCCGGGAGGCCGATGTCCAACTGCTGTGGTGGACCGGCTGCGGACACGACCAGGGTGGCATTGCCGTCGCGGAGACGGTTGTACAGCCCAAACAGGCCCTGTTCGAATTCCGGCTGTCCCGCGATGGCATCCAGGTCGTCGATACAAACCAGAGCATGGTCGTCGAGCCCTTCGAAGATCTCCGCGCCGAGCGGGCGCAGCAGCCGCAGCGGCAGGTAGGCGGCCGAGTCGCCGCGGTGGTGCGCGCTGCGGCAGGTGGCCTGCAACAAATGCGACTTGCCGGAACCCTCGTCACCCCAGAGCAGAATGAACCGCTCTCCGTGGCCGTCCGCAATCGCCTCCAGATGTCGGACGGGCTCGGCGTTGGCGCCAGGCCAGTATTCGTCGAACGTGGCGCGGGGCTGGAAGCCCAGAGCGAGAGGAATCTGCTCGGCCATGTCAGTGGGACTGCTGACAGCGTGATGGCAACCTGCAAGCCATGTGCCTCGGGACCTCTAGCAGGATTCGGACGCTTTGAGTGCCTGGGCGACGTGCGCTAGCCGTCGGCCAAAGCGGCGACAGAGCCGGCGCTCCTCCTCGCTGAATTCGTTGTCACTGCCGGTCAGCCGGCTCGGACCATACGGGGTGCCGCCCGTCTTGGTTTCCAGCAGGGCCGGTTCGGTGCTGGGAAGCCCGACGAGGATCATCCCGTGGTGCAGCAACGGCAGCAGCATCGTGATCAGCGTCGTCTCCTGACCACCATGCATGCTTGACGTGGCGGTGAACACACCGGCCGGCTTGCCGGCAAGGGCTCCCGAGAACCACAGGCCGCTGGTGGAATCGAGAAAGTGTTTCAGCGGCGCTGCCATATTGCCGAAATGGGTTGGGCTACCGAGTGCCAGCGCATCGCAGTGTTTCAGGTCGTCCAGAGTCGCATACGGCGGGCCGGCGGCCGGAATCGCGCTCGCTGTTTGTTCGCTTACCGGCGACACCTCCGGCACGCTGCGGATCTTTGCGACAGCGCCGGCGCGTTCCTCGACGCCGCGTGCGATCAGATCGGCCATCGCAGCGGTTGATCCATAGCGGCTGTAATACAGCACGAGCACTTCGACCGGCGGCATCGACACGAGCAGCAACCAGCCCCTGGCCTACAGAACGGTCAACACGTTTTCCGGCGGGCGCCCCAGGGCGGCTTTGCCGTTAGCGAGAGCAATCGGGCGTTCGATCAGCACCGGGTGCTCTGCCATCGCGCGAATCAGTTCGGCATCACCGAGTTCCGGCTCGTCCAGGCCCAATTCCTTGTATAGCGCTTCGCCGCGACGCATCAACTGCCGCGGCATGAAGCCGAGCAGCCTCAAGCACTCGCCGATTTCCTGCTCGGTGGGCGGGGACTTCAGGTATTCGATAACCTGCAATTCAACGCCGCGCTCGGTCAGCAGCGCCAGGGCTTGCCGGGATTTGCTGCAACGCGGATTGTGGTAAAGGGTTACCTTCATGGAATCGGGTAAGTCTGGGCCGGATCAGAGTACAGCGGGGCGCATCTTTTCCTCGAGCGCCTGCTCGCGGGCGCTGACCCGCGCCAATTCGTTCAGTTCGACTGCCAGCAGTTCGAGCATGTCCTCGACCGACAGGATGCCGACCAGATGACCTTGTTGATCAACCACGGGCATGCGTCGCGTGCCATGGGACCGCATGCGCTGCAGGGTATCCCAAAGGCCGTCGGTCTCGCGCGCGGTGACGAGTTCGCGGGCGACGAGGTCACCGATGGTTACGGTATCGGGGTCGAGCTCCGCCGCCATGACCTCGAGCACGAGGTCCCGGTCGGTGACGATGCCGACCGGGGTAGGGGCGCCATCGGCATCGTCGACGACGATCACTGATCCGACATGGTTCTCCCGCATGATCTTCGCGGTTTCGACCACGGAGTTTCCGCGGTGGGCGACGACAGTAGTGCGATTGCAAAGGGTTCCTACGGACATGGCGGCTCTCCCATGGTGGCGAGGCATGTTTAGGTATTGTACCCCCTCCGCTCCGCTCTGGGGACCGAATGGACGGCTGGGTGTTGCAAGCCTCTGAAAGGAGAAGGTCGGGGTGAGTGATGGGCGCCCGGCACAGCTCGGTGCCGCCCGTCAGCCGCCGGGGCGCCCGTCGTCGCTGTCGTCCGGCTCGGGCAAGCTGGCGGCACCCGTGTCGACAAGCTCGCGCACGACACTGGTTGCGTAGCTGCCGGAAGGCAGGATGAAGGTCACGGTCAGCCCGCGATCGTTGTCGAACTGCCATTCAAGGTCGATGGGGCGAACGCGCAGCGGGCGCATCGCAGAGCGGACCTCCGCCCGCTCGAGGCCCTGCATCAAGGCCCAACCTTCGGCCAAAGCCCGGTCCTCGGCGGCCAGGGCCTGCGCACTGGTCAGGCGTTCGCCGATCCCCCACAGCGTTCCGGCGGGATGGATCTCGCGACGCTCGATGCGTTCGACGATATCGGGGCTGGCCGCATCGCCCCGGAACAAGCTGTGTCCGCTGGAGAACATGAACACGTCGCCCGGGATTGCACGATTCCAGCTGCCGGCGGCGACGCGTTCGGCCAGGATGCGGTTGAACAGGTAAGCGCGTGCCGCGGACAGATAAAGGCTGCGCCGATGCCGTGCCACGCGGCGGAGATCGTTGTCCTCGAACATCCGCAGGGCAGCGCCGACATTGGCGCCGTTGTGTCCGAAGCGCTGTGGGCCGAAGTAGTTCGGAACCCCGTCCGCAGCAACCTGGGACAGCCGCTCGGCCAACACTGCGGTATCCGCGCTCAGGTCGCGCACGGTGATGTGGAAACGGTTGCCGCTGATCGCCCCGCGCCGCAGTTTTCGCTGATTCCGCGTGACCTCGAGGATGCGAACGGTCGGAGTCTCGAAGGCGTGCCAATCGGGTTCGGGGCGCCCGGGAAGGCTGACGCAGAACCACTGCGACGTCCGGCCATGCCGGTCCTTGAGGCCGGCATAGGTGACGGCCGAGGCGGGCACTGCGGCAAAGCGTGCCAGTTGGCGCGCGATGTAGTCGGTGTTCTCCCCGAGCTTTTCTATTCTCAGTAGCACATGTTCGCCGGCCCCGTTCGGCGTGAAGCTCAGTATCTCGTCGACGCAGAAATCCTCGGGGCTAGCCTTGAGTGTCCCCGTGTGCGGCGGCTGACCGTGCGCGTAGGGGAGGGGCGTCGCGGCCCCGGCGTACCTAAGGGGTGCTTCCGCCGGTTCCAGGGAAGGGTCCCGGTCCGGGCTCATGCCTGATCGAGCAGTGCGACGGCCTGTGCCGCGATACCCTCGCCGCGGCCTTCGAAGCCCAGTCCCTCGGTGGTGGTGGCTTTGACGTTGACCCGCTCCGGCGGGATGCCGAGATCCTCAGCGACGCGTTGACGCATGGTCTCGATGTGCGGGGCCAGCTTGGGCGCCTGCGCGATCACGGTCACGTCGACGTTGACGATGGTGAAACCCAATTGTGTCAGCTTGCCGACGACGTCGCGCAGCAACAGGCGGCTGTCGATCCCCTTGAAGGCGACATCGGAATCGGGAAAATGGCGGCCGATATCCCCCAGGCCGGCGGCGCCCAGCAGGGCGTCGCACAGGGCATGCAGGGCAACGTCCCCGTCGGAGTGTGCCGCCAGGCTGCGCGGGTAATCGATGGCGACGCCGGCCAGGACGAGCTGTCCGCCGTCCTGGAAACGATGGGCGTCATAGCCCTGGCCTATTCGCAGCATTGTGCCTCCAAGTAGAACGCGGCCAGTGGAAGGTCCTCGGGGCGCGTGATTTTGATGTTGTCGGGGCGTCCCTCGACCACCAGCGGAAAACTGCCCTGCAGTTCGAGCGCGCTGGCTTCGTCGGTGACGGTGAGCCCTTGCCTAGCCGCGGCGTCCAACGCTTCCCGCAGTGCGCCCAGTCGGAACATCTGCGGGGTCAGCGCACGCCAGACCCGGTTGCGGTCCAGTGTTTCGGTAATGGTGCGGTCCTGCACGCTCTTCAGTGTGTCGCTGCTCGGCAGAGCCAGGATGCCGCCGGTCGGGTGATGGCGAACGGCATCGATCAACCGGTCGACGTCACCGACCGTGATGCAGAGTCGGGCAGCGTCGTGCACCAGGACCCAGTCGTCCGGCGCTGCCTCCCGCGACAGGAACGTCAGGGCGGCCAGCACGGAGTCGGCGCGTTCGCGGCCTCCGTCGCAGGTGCGAACCCTGGGGTCCGAGGCGCAATCGAGTTCGGCCCAGAAAGGATCTTCGCTGCCGAGGGCGACCACGAGCCCCTGGAGCCTGGGAACGGCCAGAAGCCGCTCGACGGTGTGTTGCAGGACGGGTTTGCCCCGTACCTTGAGATACTGTTTGGGAGTGTCTGCTCCCATGCGCCGGCCTACGCCGGCGGCGGGGACGATGCCCCAGAACCTGGACGCCTCGCTCATGCGGCCCACCTCGGGTCAGCGAGGTGCCACGGGACGACGCCGCGGTTTGGGCGGAGTCGCTGGGGATACTTCAGTGGCGGGCGGTTTTTCCTCGGGGCGGTCCTCGACCATCTGCACGAACACTTCGCCCTGCTTGATCATCCCGAGATTCTGCCGTGCGCTTTCCTCAATCGCTTCCGTTCCTTGCTTCAGGTCGGTGACCTCGGCGTCGAGCGCGGCGTTGCGCTGTTGGCGTCGCTCCCCCTCGCGCTGCAATTCGACGATTCGGTCCTTCATTCGGCGCAGTTCGAGGACGTTCCCGTCCCCGAACCACAGCCGGTATTGAAGCAGGCCGATCAGCACCAGCAAAAGAAGGATGATCCGCTGCACGGAGCTTCGGGCCTTTGCGCCGGGATTCTTTGATTACTTCAGACGCTTGAACGCCGAATGACCTGCGTAACGCGCGCGGCTACCCAGCTCTTCTTCGATCTTCAGCAGGCGGTTGTACTTCGCGATGCGGTCCGATCGGCTCAGGGAACCGGTCTTGATCTGGCCCGTGCCGGCCGCGACGGCGAGGTCGGCGATCGTCGTGTCCTCGGTTTCGCCGGAGCGATGCGAAGCAACGGAGGTGTAGCCGGCGGCATGGGCCATCGCGATCGCATCGAGGGTTTCGGTCAGCGTGCCGATCTGGTTGACCTTGATGAGGATGGAGTTCGCGATGCTCTTCTCGATGCCTTCCTTGAGGATCTTCGGATTGGTCACGAACAGGTCGTCGCCGACGAGCTGGATCCGGTTGCCGAGGCTCTTGGTCATCACGCCCCAGCCATGCCAGTCATTCTCGGCCATGCCGTCCTCGATCGTGATGATCGGGTAGCGGTTGACCCAGTCTTCCATGTAGGCGGAGAACTCTTCCGACGTGAATTTCTTGCCTTCGGATTCCAGCAGGTAGTGGCCGTCCTTGTAGAACTCCGAGCTGGCGACGTCGAGGCCCAGGAAGATGTCTTCACCGGCCTTGTAACCGGCCTTTTCGATGGCGGTCAGGATCACGCTGATCGCGGCTTCGTTCGACGGCAGGTTCGGCGCGAAGCCACCCTCGTCGCCGACCGAAGTTACCATGCCCTGATCGGACAACACCTTCTTGAGCGCATGGAACACTTCGGCGCCGTAACGCAGGGCCTCGCGGAAGCTCGGGGCGCCCACCGGCAGGATCATGAACTCCTGCATGTCGACGCTGTTGTCGGCATGCGCGCCGCCGTTGATGATGTTCATCATCGGAACCGGGAGGATGAAGTCGCCGCCCGTGTGCAGCGAGGCGTACAGCGGCTTCTTGTTCTCGATGGCGGCCGCGTGGGCATTCGCCAGCGATACCGCGAGCAGCGCATTGGCGCCGAGACGGCCTTTGTTGTCGGTGCCGTCGAGGCCGATCATCTTGGCGTCGAGTGCCTTCTGGTCATCGGCATTCATGCCCAGCACGGCCGAACGGATTTCGGTGCGGACGTTTTCGACCGCCTTCAGCACGCCCTTGCCGAGGTAGCGGGCCTTGTCGCCATCGCGCAATTCGATGGCTTCGCGCGTACCGGTCGAGGCGCCGGAGGGCACCATCGCGCTGCCGACGACGCCCGATTCGAGCACGACCTCGGCCTGAACGGTCGGATTGCCTCGGGAATCGAGGACTTCGCGGGCCAGAACTTCGACGATTTTGCTCATTGAGTCACCAGTCTTGACGGGTTGTGGGAAAAAGATCGGGTATGACCGCGAGCGATGGCGCCGCGGGGCATGCGAGCAGCCCCGGCCGAACGCCGCCGCGGGCGGGTCATAAATGGGGTCTGGACTTGACCAGACGGTCGAGTTCCAGGAGGACCTCCAGCAGCTCCTCCATGCGGTGCAGCGGCCAGGAGTTCGGCCCGTCGCTGAGGGCTTCTTCCGGCCTCGGATGGGTTTCCATGAACAGGCCGCTGATGCCGACGGCCACGGCTGCCTTGGCCAGCGTCGGCACGAATTCGCGTTGTCCGCCCGACACATTGCCCTGACCACCCGGCAGTTGTACCGAGTGCGTGGCATCGAACACGACCGGGCAGCCGGTCTCGCGCATGATCACGAGCGAGCGCATGTCGGAGACCAGGTTGTTGTAGCCGAACGAGACGCCGCGTTCGCACACCATGATATGCGGATTGCCGGTCGCTTTCGCCTTGTCGGAGACGTTCTTCATGTCCCAGGGGGCGAGAAACTGACCCTTCTTGACGTTGACAGGCTTGCCGAGGGCGGCGACGCTCTGGATGAAATTGGTCTGGCGGCACAGAAACGCCGGGGTCTGCAGGATGTCGACGACGCTGGCGACTTCGCCCAGCGGAGTGTCTTCATGCACGTCGGTCAGCACCGGCACCACGAAGGTCTCGCGCACGCTTTCCAGGATTTCCAGGCCGGCTTCGAGCCCCAGACCGCGAAAGCTGGTCAACGAGGACCGGTTGGCCTTGTCGAAGGACGCCTTGAAAACGTAGGGGATGCCGAGCTTGCCGGTGATCTCCTGCATTCGGCCTGCGACGTCGTGGCACAGGTCCCGACTTTCGACCACGCAGGGGCCGGCGATCAGGAACAGGGGCCGGTCAAGGCCAATTTCGAATCCGCACAGCTTCATGAGGGTTGACCTGTCTGGGAAAGGAACGCTTCGACCGCGGGTGTCCGCTGCTCCGCCTGGTCCGCCGCAGCGCGCACGAAGCCCGAGAACAGCGGGTGGCCGCCACGCGGCGTCGAAGTGAATTCCGGATGAAATTGGCAGGCGAGAAACCACGGGTGCTCGGGAATCTCGATGAACTCAGCGAGCCGACCGTCGAGCGATTTGCCGCAGATCGTCAGGCCGGCTGCCTCCAGCGTCTTCAGATAGTGGTTGTTCAACTCGTAGCGGTGGCGATGCCGTTCCGTGATGACGTCCTTGCCATAGAGCTTGTGCGCCAGACTACCGGGGCTCAGGCGGCACTTCTGGCCGCCGAGACGCATCGATCCGCCGAGGTCCGACTCCGGGCCGCGATGTTCGATCGCGCCAGAGTCGTCCTGCCATTCGGTGATCAGCGCAATCACCGGGTGGGGTGTCTTGGGCAGGAACTCGGTGCTGTGCGCGCCTTCGAGCCCGGCGACATTGCGGGCATACTCGATCACGGCGACCTGCATGCCGAGGCAAATGCCGAGATAGGGGATACGGTTTTCCCGGGCGTATTTCACGGTCGCGATCTTGCCCTCGATGCCGCGTTCGCCGAACCCGCCGGGCACGAGAATCGCGTCGACACCCTCCAGGGCTCCGGTGCCGTGGTCCTCGATCTGTTCGGAATCGATGCAGCGGATCGTGACTTTCGTTTTGGTGTGAATCCCGGCGTGCACCAGCGCTTCCGTCAGCGACTTGTAGGCGTCGGAATGATTGACGTATTTGCCGACCATGGCGATGGTCGCGCGGCGCAGCGGGTGTTCCAGCGCAAACACGACCCGCTCCCACTCGTACAGATCGGCGGGCGGCGCATCGAGCCGGAGCTTCCGCACGACGATGTCGTCGAAGCCCTGGGCATGGAACAGCAAGGGAATGCGATAGATCGTGTCGGCATCGATCGCCGAGATGACGGCGTCTTCAGTCACATTGGTAAAGAGCGCGATCTTGCGCCGCTCGCTCTTGGGGATCGGGCGTTCGGACCGGCAGATCAGGATGTCCGGCTGGATACCGATGGAGCGCAATTCCTTGACCGAATGCTGCGTGGGTTTGGTCTTTACCTCGCCGGCGGTGGCGATATACGGCACCAGCGTCAGATGCACGAACAAGGACCGGTCCTCGCCGAGTTCGATCCTCATCTGACGGATTGCCTCCAGAAAGGGAAGGGACTCGATGTCGCCGACGGTCCCGCCGATCTCGATCAGCGCAACGTCATAGTCTTCGGCACTGAGGCGGATGCCGCGCTTGATCTCGTCGGTGATATGGGGGATGACCTGCACGGTGGCGCCGAGGTATTCGCCCCTGCGCTCGCGGCGGATCACGTTCTCGTAGATCTGGCCGGTGGTGAAGTTGTTGCGCTTCCCCATCGTCGTGCGCAGGAAGCGCTCGTAGTGGCCGAGGTCCAGATCCGTCTCCGCACCGTCTTCGGTAACGAACACCTCGCCATGCTGGAATGGGCTCATCGTGCCCGGGTCGACGTTGATGTAAGGGTCGAGCTTGGTCAGCGTGACCTTCAGACCGCGCGCTTCGAGAATGGCCGCGAGCGACGAGGCTGCAATGCCCTTGCCGAGCGACGAAACCACACCGCCGGTGATGAAAATGAACTTGGTCATGGAATCTAAGGCTTGGTCGTGCGGGGGCATGGGGGTCTGGAGGGCATCGTATGCCGCGCGCTTTCGGGCTCTTCGTGCTGCTAAGCCGCGAATTTTACTCGAAAGCTGGCGCCACGTCACGGCGGTTGCGACATCACCGGCTATGCAATTGCCGTAGTCAGCCGAGTCGGTTCGCAGCGTGCGTCCGCAGTGATGGCCTGCCGGACGCCGGTGTTTCCCTCGTCTGGTGCGCACGCCTTCGGGTGGTGCGTGCCCGTGCCTTGGTGCTCGCGCCGCGCCCGATTCAGGGAATCGATGCACCGGCTTTGGGAGGGTGCAGGAAGGCGACTTCGCCGGCTCAGTTGCGATGGGCAGGAAAGCTATCCCGATGCCGGGCGATCCCACCGGATGCGGATGCTTTCCGTCGCCTGTTTCCCGGCAAACGTTTCGTTGACCCAGCGGTCTGCCACCGCCGCCAATGCCGCGTCGATGTAGATGAGCGGGATCCGGTTTCTCTCCCAATAGGGAACGCCGGCCTCATTGAGTAGCTTCTTGAGTTCGCGCGAGCCGCCGCGGCCAGGCAGGCGCAGACTTTCGCCGCCTCGTCGGTAGCGGACGGTAATGCGGCCTTGATGCCACTGGGCAGGATCCAGCCCCGGCCCCAGCCATCGCTCCGCGAGCAGTCGGCCGTTGTTCGGCGGCAGAAGCAAGGGATTCCGGCCATCCCACTCGGTTTCCCATGACGGGTCGAGGTTGGGCGTCGCCTGGCAGAGGTGAAGCTGTCCCCGGAATCGCCGGACTTCCACATCGCTCCAGGCCACGACGGGCTGCCGGTCGGGACCTGCTCCGCAGACCTCGGTCCTGATACGTTCCAGAATCACTGCCGAGGGTAGCGTGCAGCCTCTCGCACTCAACCAGTAGCGCAGAACCAGTCGTTGCCGCGCAGGTGCAAGCTCCGCGAGGCGCGCGATGACGAGTGCGCCGTGGGTCTCGTCGGTGATGCGATACAGGAGTTCGGCAGCAAGCTCATCCAGCAAATCCTTCGTCTCGGCGCAATGCGCCGCGCTCCGCGCCAGCGCCTGGTCGGCGCCCGGCCAGCGCGCGCGCAGCATGGGCATGATTTCCCGGCGCAGATAGTTGCGGGCAAACCGAATATCGCTGTTGCTCGGATCCTCGACCCAGCACAGCTGGTGTTCCTCGGCGTAGGCGGTCAGCTCGGCCCGACCGATCGGAAGCAGCGGCCGAGCCAGAAATCCGGGTCCGAATGCCGCTCGCTCGGGCATCGCGGCCAAGCCGGCAACGCCGGCGCCGCGCAGCAATTGCAGCAGCAGTGTCTCGGCCTGATCGTCCCGGTGCTGGGCGGTCAGCAGCGTGTCGCCGGTCCCGAGCAAGCCGCGGAGCGAGGTATAGCGCGCGTGGCGTGCCGCGGCCTCGGGACTTTCCCCGCGCAACGGTCGCGCGTCCACGTGGCAAATCGTGAGCGGGATGTCCAGTCTGCGGCAGGCCTCCGCGCAGGATGCGGCCCAGTCATCCGCATGGTGCTGGAGGCCATGATGAACATGCGCCGCGGTCAACGGCAGATCGGGGTGCGTGCTTCTTAGCGCATGGCAGAGATGCAGGAGCACGGTCGAGTCCAGGCCGCCGCTGAGCGCCACCCAATACCGCGGGCTGGCTGGGTGACGATTCAGAAAGGCGGCCAGCGAGGCGGAGGAGACGGGGTTCCGCACCGCGGGTCGCGCTTTAGTTCGCCCCTTCCTCGTACACGCCGTAGCGCATGAGTCGGTCGTAGCGTTGGTCCATCAGGCAGTCGATCGATTCGCGTTCGACATCATACAAGTGCCGTAACAGGGCATCGCGCAACAGTGTCGCCATCTGCGGCGGGTTGCGATGGGCGCCGCCGAGGGGCTCGGGAATGAGTTCGTCGATCAGGCCGAGCTCAAGCAGACGGGGAGCGGTAATGCCCATGGCTTCGGCCGCCAGTTCCGCCTTATCGGCGCTCTTCCACAGAATGGATGCGCAACCCTCGGGAGAAATTACGGAATAGGTACTGTATTGCAGCATCAACAGACGATCGCCTACGCCGATCGCGAGTGCGCCGCCCGAGCCGCCCTCACCGATCACCGTACAAATGATCGGGACGCGGAGTCGCGACATCTCGAACAGGTTGCGCGCGATGGCCTCGCTTTGGCCCCGTTCCTCGGCGCCGATCCCAGGGTAGGCTCCCGGCGTGTCGATGAAGCAAAAGATCGGCAGATGGAAGCGCTCGGCCAGGCGCATCAGTCGCAGTGCCTTGCGGTAGCCCTCCGGACGCGGCATGCCGAAGTTACGAATGATTTTCTCCTTGGTATCGCGGCCCTTTTGATGGCCGAGGATCAACACCGGTCGGTCGTCGATGCGTGCCACGCCGCCGACAATCGCCGGGTCGTCGGCAAAGCTGCGGTCGCCGTGCAGTTCCTCGAAATCGTCGAACAGCATCTCGACGTAGTCCAGCGTGAACGGCCGCAACGGGTGCCGGGACAGGCGCGAGATCTGCCAGGCGGTTAGCGACGTGAACACGGATTCCGTGAGCTTGCGGCTCTTCTCTTCGAGCCGTGCGATTTCCTCGGAAATATTGATCTCGTTGTCGAAACCAACGCGCTTCAATTCCTCGATCTTGGCGACGAGTTCGGCGATTGGCTGCTCGAAATCCAGGAAGTTCAGGTCCATGCCGTTTTATTCTTGACGTAGCGGGAAGGTGGCGAAAAACGCGCTATGTTAACACCTCGCGCAGGAAGCTCTGCAGGCTTAGCCAGGACCGCGCGTCAGCCGTTGCGTCGTACACCGTGCCAAAGCCCGGGTCGTTGGCCGCCGGGTTCGTGAAGGCATGGGTGGTGCGCCCGTACATGTGGATCTGCCAGTCGGCGCCGGCAGCGGTCAATTCCTGCGCCAGTGCCGTGACCTGCTCCGGCGGAACCATCGGGTCGTCGTAGCCGTGCAGCGCAAGCACCTTGGCGCGAATCGGCTGGTTCGGAACGCCGGCCGGTGGCACGAACAACCCATGAAAACTGATGACGCCGCGGAGTTCGGCGCCGCTCCGCGCGAGATCAAGCACGCACAGGCCGCCGAAACAGAACCCCATCGCCGCCACGCGATCCGGATCGACCTGCGGCAGGGCCTTTACGACCTCGAGCGCCTGCTGCATGCGTCCCTGCAGTAGCGCCCGGTCGGCCATGAAGGGTTGCATCAGTTGCGCGTTCTGCTCCGGGCCGGTACCTAGTACGCCTTTGCCGTACATGTCCAATGCGAACGCGGCATAGCCGAGTTCCGCGAGCCGGCGCGCTTTGCCGCAGACGAAGTCGTCCCGGCCACCCCAGGCGTGGGCAATCAGCACGGCCGGCAGCGGGCCGGGCAGGCTCTCGTCGTAGGCGAGAAAGCCTTCGAGTGGCTGCGGGCCATGGCGATAGTCGATGGTGCGGGTCACGTGCGGCATGGGGTCTGCTCTCCTGGAGGGGGCTCATTCATCATGGGGCATTTTCGATGATGAGCCGTGATGCTCTCAAGCGTCACATTGGTTCTGGCGCGATCTTTACCTGACGCGGTCCTGGCGCCCACCTCTGGAGGGTCTGGGTGAGTCCTGACATAATCCGCTGCGAGTACAACCGCAAGCCCGCCGCGTCAGAACGGCGTCGCATAAGCCAAGGGAACCGAGCACCGTGAGTGAACGCCTGGAAAAGGCTTTGGCCCTGATCGATGAAGCGAACCGCGAAGATCCTAATCGGGATCCGGTCAGCCCCGATTTGCCGAAAGCACTCGTTTACGGGTGGCGCATGAGCGAATGGCTGGCCCGGATTTGCGATCAGCCCTCCGAAGCCCTCGCACTGGCCGCGCGCGGTCAGCACATCCGGCGTTGGCAGGTGCCGCGCGACCGCTATGCGGCCGATCGGGCGGGTTACCTTGCCTGGCGAACCTACCTCTATGGGTTTCATGCCGAACAACTGGCTGGGATCCTGCGCCGCGTGGATTACGACCCCGAGACGATTGAACGTGCCACCGGCATCGTCGCCAAGCGGCGCCTGAAGCGGGATCCCGAGACGCAGGCCCTGGAGGACGCCGCCTGCCTCGTGTTCCTCAATTACGAGTTCGCTGACTTCGCCGATAGCCACGACGCGGAGAAGCTCGTGGCCATCGTGCGCAAGACCTGGGGCAAGATGTCGGAGCGCGCTCACACCGCGGCGCTGGCTCTCGAGCTGCCGGAACGCTTGGCCGGGTTGGTAGCGGCGGCGCTCGCGCCCGTCGACGCCGACGGCGTCAGTGGCTAGGCAGGCGGCTCAGGTGCGGGGATCCTCCTTAATGATGACAAACCGTTTTGGCGCACATGACTGACGGGCCATTTTCAGCCGGTCGTAAGGAATGGCTTGCGACACTGTTGCCCTGGCTGTTGCTGCTCGCGGGCACGGTTGCGAGCTTTCTGCTGCCCGGGGTCGTGGCGGAGGTCGGTATGCTCGTGGCGCTGATCGGCTTCGTCATCGTGCTGATCCGGCTGCATCGCGCGGGTGACGCATGAGTTCCCGGGATCAATCGAGGAAGAGGACCTTCGCGTCAATCTTCCGCTGAACTAGCCGAACGCGTCGCGCGCAAAGTGGCGTTGCCAGGCTCGCGCGCTGCTGGCTTCCAGCCGGCGGTCGGCGTCCATCGGCGTTTCGCCGGTGGCAGTCGCGGTCAGGCCACGTTCGCTTTCCGAGTAGCGATAGACGCCCGTGACGGAGATCGCGTAATCGGGTGCCAGGAAGCTGTAGCAATGATTGATCAGTGTCGGGATCCCGGCGTCGCGCCCGTTTGCTGCGTCGGCGATCGCTGCGGCTGCAACCTTGGCTTGCGTGTTCGCGGCAAAGGCCGACTTCGGCATGGGGGGGGCCGAGCACGCATCTCCGATGACGTGAATGCACGGATCCCGGCTCGACAGGAAGCGTCGCGCGTCGATGGGGCACCAGCCGGACTCATCCGTAAGTCCGCACCGCTCCGCGAGCGCGCCCGCCTTTTGCGGAGGAATCACGTTAAGCACGTCGGCAACGTGCCGTCCGAAGTCGAGATGAACGGTGCGCCGGTCCACGTCGATGCGGTCAATTGCCCCTTCTGCCGACATCGGCACCCACTCGATCATGCCCGGGTAAAGGTCTTCCCATCCCTTGAGAAATAAAGCCTGCTTCGAGAATTGGGTTTTCGGATCGATAATCAGAATCTTGGCGCGCGGGTTGCGTTGTTTCAGATAGTAGGCGGCGAGGCTGGCGCGTTCATAGGGCCCCGGCGGGCAGCGATAGGGATTGGGCGGGGCGACGATGACCAGCACGCCGCCGCGCCGCATGGCGGCCAACTGCGCCCGCAACTGCAGCGTCTGGGGGCCTGCTTGCCAGGCATGAGGGATCCTTTTGGAGGCGGCCTCGTCGTAGCCAGCCCAGGTGTCCCAGCGGAAGGCGACGCCCGGCGACAGAACCACACGGTCATAGGGCAGACGGCTGCCGGCGGCGAGGATGACCTGACGCCGTGATCGATCCAAATCCTTCACCTCATCGCGAACGATGCGGACGCCGGAGTTTCGTCTGAGGTTTTCGTAGCGGCGTTCGAGCCAGTCGGCCGGGCGGAGCCCGACGATCACTTCATTCGACCCCGGACACGAAACGTACCGCTGTGTCCTTTCGACCAGCGTGACATCCAGGTCGGGTTTGATCAGTTTCAAGTAGCGGGCGGCGGTGGCTCCTCCGTATCCGCCCCCGATTACGACCACCCTGAAGGTCGCGCCGCCGGGCTTTGCCGCTGCTGACGACCCCGGGCTGAGTGCGGTCGCGCCGAGTGCCGCGGCGTGAAGCAGGAATCCTCGGCGGTCCATCCCGCTCATTTCGCGCGCGTGCCGGAGTTCGCCACGACGCGGGCCATGTCCCGGATCTCTTCTTCCGTAAAGCCGGCCGCGATCCGGTTCATGACCGAGCCCCGTCGCTGCCCGCTTCGGAACGCTTCCATCGTAGCCAGGAAGCGGGATTCGGGCATGGTCAGCGCCGCCGGGCCGTCGCCGGATTCCCCGGCGAGCAGATGGCAGGCCAGGCAAGCACGCACCGAGATCTCGGCCCGTGGCAGTTCCTTTTCGGCGGCGGCGCTCAGCGTGGTGGTTACCAGCAATGGGATGACTTGGCGCAGCGAGCGTTCCATGGTCGTGAGTCGACGTATAGCGGGCCGTTCGCCCGCTTCATGACCCGTTCCCGTCGGAACCTGCGGCGGGCGCCAGGAAAATGCACGTTTTGGGACAAGGCCCGGTGGGCGAGAGCGAACCACACGGGGCGCAAGGATAGCGTTGGCGGGGCGCTGCGGGAAGCCGCGGAAGGCTAGTTATTGGCGCCCTGTGCACAAGCCTGTAGTGCTCACGACCGGACGTTGTGCCAACGCGCGCCTGGGTAGCGACCGTGTCGCGGATTCACCGGCCGCCGGCCGCGCCGCGTTGCCGGGAACTTCCGCAGGCCTTTCTAGGTCTGGAAACCTGTGTGCAGTCAACGGTTTCTGTGAGTTCAAAAGGGGAGTGCGACTTTTTGTCGCAGTTTTTCTTGACACCCACGGGGGTGCTGACTAGACTGCGCTCCACCCGAAGGATCGGGGGGCCTTGGGCTTGGCGCGA
>NZ_JBSYXP010000029.1:0-15159 GCF_054172105.1 Methylolobus aquaticus | reverse complement strand
ATACCGTATTTTACCCCGTCCAGAACGCCGGAGCCCCCGCCACACAACGCCTTCGGAGTTTTTCACCAGCCTGTTAGGCACGGGAATAGCATTTCGCTGGCGTATATAGCAAAAAGCAACTTACCAACAGGAACGGGGGTATATTATTTAATGGAGCATGGAAGTTATTATGCCGGTTATTGGATGGGTGTTGATTTTCCACTGGGGCATAAGGTTCAGTGTCCTTATCTTCTTACTTCTTTAGAAAAGCCAGAAACAGAGTCATGTGAGCACCGATGGCCGGAAACCTTCAATGGTCAACCATGTGTCATTCTTAAGCATCGCTAACATGGCTCTCAAGCGGGACAGTCGTTCTTTGGCGCCCGCCCCTTAGCCCTGCGATAGATTTAAGGGAGGTACGTGGCAAACGACATGGAAAACCAACTGGGGCTGCGGTCAGACAGAGAGGGCGTCGCATCGTACATAGTAGGTTTCTTGAAAGCCTGGCAGCAGGCTGCACTGCCGCACCAAAGCTTGGCGACCACTAAGCCATCATCCGAGCTTATACGCTGTTCGCTTGCACATCTTCAAGTGTTCATAGTACGCGCGCTTGAGACTTTTTTTCGCGACTGCTTTGTTCTGCTTTGCAAACGCGATCCCTCATTTCTAGAGAAGGCGACTGAGGCAACGAAGGGGAAGATTGACTATGCTACTCTGTCTGCCTTTATAAGTGGAAGAGCCTCGATTGAGGACCACTTGGCTGCACAGAGAAACTTCCAGAACCTAGATGTCGTCAACTTGGCGTTCGAACCATTATTCGGCCGCCCAACGTTTGATGCACTGAATGAAACTACATTCCATCCTCTTGTGCCGGGGGATCCACCTAAGAGGATAAACATAGATCTTAGGGAGCAACCATGGAGAGCGCAGCTTTATGAGCTTGTCGATGCGCGCCATCAAATCATTCACAACGCGAACCGCCCCCTGCCCACTGACCAAGAGCGCGTACTAAAACAGGCTGACACAGCTCTGCTGGTGGCGCAGCTCTTCGGCTCTCATCTAGCTACCACATTGGGTGTCGGAATGATTGCCACGGAAGCGCCCTTATGGATGGTCGTTCTTATGGCAGTTGCAGCCAAGAGCAATGCGAGTCCCGCAGAACTAATGGGCCGCATGACCAAGGAAATAGCAGCGAATAGTGAGCTTCGTGACGCGAAAGGCCACATTGGTCCTGCCATAGTTTTTGCCCAGCACATTATGCGTCTCCGCTTTGCTGAGAGTCACCCTACGGTCTCCACAGTTGCCGACGGTCGAGACGTTCTTCACCTGCTTAGTAAGGTGGGGGAAGATTTCGAGCTACAGACGCTGCAGGGTTTGCACAAAGACGGGGCCAGAGTATGAGCCGCAAGAAGCCAAAGCGGCAAGAGTACGGTGGACCAGTTTGTAGCCAGGGGTCAGTTCTTGATTTTCGACCTACCGATGCGGCGAACCTATTGTCTTCCACATTCCCTCCTCGTTCTCCCTGTGACCCTGCGAAGTGCACGGTACGGCGACACTCGACCTCGTCCAGCCACATAGGAGCGGTCCGTCGAGCGCTGTGACCGCGACTCGGATTTCCGCGATCTGTATGACCGAAAGCCCCGGGGCGGCGGTTTTTCGTGATCACCGTCGCCCGCGGATGTCGCAGTCAGGCAACAGCATGGGGTCAGTTCTTTACTTTCGACCTACCGAAGCGTCCGGCCGCTTGTCTTTCGGATTCCCCTCCTCGTTCTCCCTTTGACCCTGCGAAGCGCACGGTACGTCGACACTCGACCTCGTCCAGCCACGCATGCGCTGTCCGTCGTCGAGCACTCCTCCGACCCCGACTCGGATTTCCGCGATCGTCCCAACCGATAGGCCGGGGCGCCGGTTTTTCGTGATCACCGTCGCCCGCGGAAGTCTCAGTCAGTCGGCCGAGTGCACGAAGCCGACCAACAGTGTCATGAGACCGGCAAAAAGCGAGGCGCTGATTCCGGACAACAGGGAAGTGAGGAAGCCGGTGGACCCGCTACCCCAGACGGCCGCTTCGAACATCAGGAAGAAGACGCCCAGCCACAAGCCATGACGCTGCCACCGCCGATCCATTTCGATGAGGGCAAGCATGGCGTTACGTCGCCGCCTTGAATTTGGCCGACACGCTTCTGGCGACGAATTCCGAGAATTCATCCACGTTGTCATAGCCTTGACGCTGGGCGAAACCGACCAGCGCCATGATCATCTGTTTCGTCTCGGCAATCTCTTCGTGAGAGCGACCACACCCTTCGCAGTGCGTTCCCTCCTTGGTGCAGTGGTCGGGTACACAGGGTCTGAATTTCATGGCGAGTTCCTCCTGGTTGAAGGCTGGCGTCGGGGCGGTCAATCCATTCGCTCGAAAAAGCTCTTGGGTGCGCCGCAGATCGGGCAGGCCCAACTCTCGGGAATATCCTCCCATCGTGTCCCCGGGGCGATGCCGCTGTCGGGATCGCCCTTGGCTTCGTCATAGATATGCTCACATTCCATGCATCGGTACTTTTTGTAGTCGGACATCCTCGGATACCGTGTCGTTGTTGTTGTCGTGAACCAGTGCCGTCTGCCGCAAAAGGGCAGCGGCCGCGGCGATCGCCAGGGAGGGACCGCGGGCACTAGGGCAATGCCTGCGCCTGTACCTGCGCTATTGGCGAAAGGCTCCGGTGCTTTGCAAGCCTACAAGGTTTCGACTCACAAACATCACTCGGCCCGGCGATCATACACTGACGGCTCGACGGTGTCGGCAAGCCTTGCCCGAACCCCGGGGAATGTCTGAGAAGTTTGCTGGTGCCCTCGCGCTCGACCCGCCTCCGCGCTGGCGAGCCGTCAGGCGTCCACTTCTAGATCGGATCGAGCCGTGCACGAGCAGGCCCAGACGAAGCCGGCCGCGCGCGAGGCCGCGTCGATCTCGCAGGTCGGCGCAAAAGCGACCTCGCCCCGGCACTTGACCTCGCACTCCCCGCAATTTCCGGCGCGGCAATTGCATTCGATGCCGATGCCATGGGCTTCGGCGAGTTCCAGCAATGAGGTGTACTCGTCGGTTTCCACGGACAGGCCGGAGTTGCGAAAGATCACGCGATGCCGTGTCCCCGTGAGATTCAACGGGGTGGTCCCCGAAGCGGCGCGGGCGGCGACGTAGGAGGGCCCGAAACTCTCCGCGTGCAAGGCCGAGAAGTCGAAATCGAGTTGCCGCAACAATGTGCGGACATCGTCCATGAAGGGCTCGGGACCGCAAAGGAAGACCTGCCGGTCATGCAAATCCGGTGCGACGAGCGACAGCATCCCGGCATTGACCCGGCCGGTGATGCCGGTCCAGCCCCGGGCCCCGACCCCTTCCCCGGTAAGTGTCAGCGCGACACGGAAGGCCGGGTGGCGGGTCGACAGCCATTCGAGTTCCCGGCGAAAGAGGATGTCTTCCGGCCTCCGGAATGACGCGAGGAGCGTGAGGTCGACGTCCGCGGCGGTGTCGACGATCCAGCGACACATCGACATGATGGGCGTGATGCCGCTCCCGGCGCCCACGAAAAGCAGCTTCCGCACCGGATTCGCGACACAGCTGAAGCGACCCGCAGGCGCCTGGGCGCGCAGCACGTCGCCGATTCCGACGCGGTCGCACAGCCAGTTCGACACCAGTCCACCAGGCATGCGCTTTACGGTGAGTTCCAACAGGTGCGGGCGTGAGGGAGTGGAGGACATGCTGTAACAGCGGTGCACCTCGCGGCCGTCGATCTCCAGCAGCAAGGTCACGTACTGGCCCGGCTGATAGCAGAAGAGCATTGGCGGCTCGCCGGCGAACCGAAAGGTCCGGGTGTCGGCGGTCTCGTCGAGGATATCGACGACGCGCAGCCGCGCGGTGCCTTCACGCCACAGCGGCAGTCGTTGGCGCTCTTCGAGCAGTTCCGACCGCTGCGGAGAAAGAGGTGCTGGTAACGACACCTCGGTCCGGACGAGGGCGCGCGTTGCGACTGATCGATCGGTATCCCCGTCTCCGCTTGATCCCGCCATCGAGGCCAGCGTAAACAACAGCTGATAGCCGGGAATCTCGACGACGGTACCGTCGAAAAGCCTTGCCGGATCCTTGGGCGCGAGCCGCTTGCGGTCTACCAGCGTCTCGCAAGCCGGTTCCAGCGCCTCGATGTAGAACTCGTCGTCGAAGCGCCACAAGCACGCGTGAAACATGCCGAGACCGAAGGCCTCCAGCCGGATCGCGGCGGCCGGGTGACGCCCGATGACTGCCTCTGGCGGCAGTTGCCGCAGATCGAACTCGTGGACCGGGATGCCGCGTCGCACGACGACCAGACGGTCGGACTGGGTCGAATCGCAACGCCGGGTGCCCGAAAAGAAACTGCGAGCCCACAGCGCGGAGCGCGGATCTCCGCCATGAGCGTGCTCTCCGGGATCGGGTGGCTCCAGGTCATGATGGCAGACGTCGCCGAACAGGCGCTTCGGCCACTTGGCAGCGAATTCGTAGACCTCATTCATGGCAGGAGCCCCACGGCGGCTTTTCGGATTCAGCGGTTCATTACATCGTCGCGAAAACCTTCCAGGATCTCGCAGAGCCCGTTGACCTCCGGTTCCGGTAGCTGTGCTGCGATCACGGTGTCCCGAAAGTGCTGCAACACCCGGTCGAAGTGGGCGTCGGTGAGTCCCAGTTCATCGATCAGGCGTTTGTGCACCGAGCGTAAGTCCTTGCCTGAATAGGGGTACGGGCCACCGAAGGCCATGGCCAGGAAGGACTTCTGCTTCAGATGTTGCGCTTCCATGTCGACGTCCTCGAAAAAGCGGCCGACGAAGTCGTCCTTAAGTACGCGACGGTAGAAGTCGTCGACCAGCACTTCCATCGCCTTGTCGCCGCCGATACGGTCGTAAAGCGGAATTTCCTGCAGGCGGAAGTAATCGCCTCCTTTGGCAACTACGTTATCCGTGCCCCAGTCGACCCGCTTATCCAACCTTTTCATTAGCGGGATATGCTTCGAGCATTGGATGTAGGCTTCTTCCACCTCGACCATGACCCAGCGCTCGGGCCGCTTCTTGCCTTCCAGGCCGATTTCGTCCATGACGTCGTTCGGCAGATCGTCTCTGCAGGCCAGCAGTTCTTCGTTCGTCACGATTCGCGCCCGGCCGTTGACGTGCAAGCCGATGGTGTCGCGGTACAAATCCAGGATCAGCATCGCGATATGCGGGTTCTCGGTAATGTTACCGAGGTTCGCGAACACCCCGTTGCCGCGATACTCGGGATAGATCAGGTACTTTTCGTCCAGCACCCGGATGAAGCCCGGCCGGCCGAATTTCGAGGTGCAGTCGCATTCGCCATGGCGGTCGGCCGTTGCCACGAAAAGAATTTCCTGTCGTGCGATGAACGCCTGCATCGTCGGTGACAGGTAGTCCAGGACCTGGCGGGTGTAGAAGCCATGGGCTCGTTCCTGCGAGCCGTATTGGCACTGCAGCCGGTGTTCACCGTCGGAGCCGGGCAGCAGGCCGCGTGGTGAAGGAGTTACCTTTGCCGGGAGCGATTCAGCGGGTCGAACTGCCGTGTCGGGGGCGCCTGTGTCGGCGTGCAGCGGACCCGGCGTGCTTGCCGTTGGCGTTTCGCGACTGGGTGTTGCCTCGTGATGCCGATCGCGCGCTTGTTTACGCTTCGCCGCGAACCAAGCGAATGGCTTCATGACCCGATCCCCCTCATTCCGATGGGCGTGAGTCGGTACCCGGGTGGATCTCGAAATTTGCGGAAGAACCGGGTGCCGGCGCTGGCGCTTCTTGGCCTTCCCTGTTGCGCCTTTATTGCTTCCCTTCAACTGTGAGGGTCGCGCTCCGGACCAAAGCCGTCAATCCGTAGGACTACGTAGCGGACGGCGCAGTCGTTCCCGTGAAGTGCGTGTCGATCACTCGACGCGTGGGAGGGGCGTCAGAATGCTTCGTCCCAGCGTATCGAAAGCCGTATTGCGGTGCTGATCAGGCCGACCATGCTGTAGGTCTGCACGAAGTTGCCCCAGGGTTCGCCGGTGGCGGGATCGATATGCTCAGCCATCAGGCCAAGCCGATTGCGGCACGCGATCAGGCGTTCAAACAAGGCCCGGGCCTCGTCCTTGCGGCCGAGCGCCGCGATCGCATACAGATACCAAAAGGTGCAGATCACGAACGCATTCTCCGGCTCCCCGAAGTCGTCGCTCTCGACGTAGCGAAACACGAAATCGCCCCGCTTGAGCTCCCCTTCGATAGCGGTAACCGTCGCCGCGAAGCGGGGGTCATCGGCCGGCAGGAAGCCGAGTTCGTTGATCAATAGCAGGCTGGCGTCCAGGGTGTCGCCTTCGAAACTGGCGACGAAACTCTGCCGAGATTCACTCCAGCCCGGCGCGAGTATCGTTTCGCGAATGATCCCGGCGCGACGCTCCCATTCGTCCGCGCGATCGACCAGGCCGAGTTGTCGGGCGATCCGGGCCAGCCGGTCGCAACCCGCCCAGCACATCAGACTCGAGAAAGTGTGGATGCGGGCCATGCCGCGCAGTTCCCACAGCCCGGCATCGGGTTTGTCGAAAAGCGCGAACGCGCGGTCGCCGAGACGTTCCAGGCGTGCGAACAGGACGCGGTCGCCGCGACGGGTCAGACGCCGGTCGAAAAACATGTGCGTCGCGGTCAGGATCGCCGAGCCGTACACATCGTGCTGAACCTGACGGTAGGCCTGGTTCCCGACCCGGACCGGGCCCATCGCGCGATACCCCGTAAGCGAGGGCACGACACGTTCTTCCAGATTTGTCGCACCCGTGATGCCGTAGCACGGTTGCAACGAGCCGTCGGCAGTGCCTGCCGCGATGTTGACGATGAATGCGATGTAACGCTCCATCGTGCGCGTCGTCCCCAGGCGGTTTAGGGCGTTGACGGTGAAATAGCCGTCGCGGAGCCAGCAGTAGCGATAATCCCAGTTCCGGCCGGAACCCGCCGCCTCCGGGATCGAGGTCGTCACTGCCGCGATGATGGCCCCGGTGTCGTCGAACGCATTCAGCTTAAGCGTGATCGCTGCCCGGATCACAGCCTCCTGCCATTCGTACGGGATCGAAAGGTAGCGTACCCATTCGTGCCAGTATCCTGCCGTCTCCTCGTGGAAGCGCCGCCCCAGCGGTCCCACGCCTTCCCCGACGGTCTCATCAGGGCCCAACAGCAGCGTGTACTCGGCCTCCAGGAACAGCGGATACTCTTCCAGGATTGCGGTGATGGGCGCATCAGTAGTCAGGCGCAGCGCCAGTTCGGAGGTCTGGTAGCGAACATGATGGCTGCCCCAGGTCACGTGCGCTCGCCCTTCGCCGTAGTTCTGCGCCGGCCGCACCCGAAAACGCACGCGGGGTGTGCCGGCGAGACGCCGTACCTGACGGACCAGCATCATCGGGCAGAACATGCGGCCGAACTGCCGAAAGCGGGGTGCGAAATCGGTGATTTCGATGGCGTTGCCGTGCCGGTCCTGCAGCCGGGTCACGAGTATCGCGGTGTTCTCCTGATAGGTCTGGCTGCTCTCAGCGAGATCGATCAGCTCGATGGCGCAAAAACCCGCATCGTCGGGCCGGCGTTCACCACGCAACAAGGAGCAGAACACCGCGTCGCTGTCGAAGCGGGGAAAACAGCCCCAGACGATCTCGCCATGCTCATCCACCAGTGCGGCGACCGTGCTGTTGCCGATCAGGCCAAGTTCCAGGTTCTGCAAACGCTCAGTCATGGCCGTGCTCCATCAGCATCCGGCGCAGCCACCCGCGCACGGCATCGACATCTTTGAGCCTTACCCGCGCGACGCTTGCTCCGTGCCCCACTTTGATCGACAAGCCGCACCCTTGGTCGAAAAGGTGAGGCGCGGCGAAATCTACAGGGTGAGGACCGAGCGCAAGGGCTGGGTGCACGAGGATTTGCTCTGGCGCGGCTGCCGCTGATCCGTCGTGTTTGATGGGGGGGCTCAGGAGAAGCTCCGGGATTTTGGGGTCAGTCCTCGAACCACCACATCGCCTTCTTGTTGCTGCCTGGTGCGAAAGCAAGGACAGGTTGCTGTTTACTGATTGACGCGCCCCGTCTCTCGCATAAGATCCGCCATCCGGATGCGCCGATGGGAGTTAGCTGCCTCGGCCGACTGTCCGATACATTCCCTTGCGCGGTAGCGGCCCGCTTGCGTCCTATTTCCCGGTGGTCTGCCGCGTGCTGTGTTGGCGGTCGTCGTGGCGCTGGCTCCGATCGAGCCGACTCGGTTCGCATCCCATTGCCGCTTCGTGTTGACCGATGATGTTCATCTGCTGGTGACGCCGGTCACCCGCGGCGGGGTCGCTCGAAGACGGAGCAATCTGGAAGGCGATCCCTGGAATCCGGCTTCCATGCGGAAATGGCCGTGCCGATACGAACGGGTGACACGGTAGCATGGTCCTTGGCGAATCAATTTGCGGTCCAGCTGTGCGTCTCCCGCCCAGACGGTAAAACGGAGCGTTTCCTGACAGCTCCTTCTCGGCGCGTAGCGTGCGCTCCCGCTTGAGGAGAGGGCTGGTTGGTGTGGCCGGATTGGACCGTTGGCGGATCGACGGCTCTGGTGTGAACGGCTGCGTTCGAATTGCCCGCTTGGACAGATACCCCTCTGATTAGGTATGCTAAACACTCGCGTAAATTCGCATAAACGGTTGCCAGCAACCCAAAATCCAGTGAGCCTATGAGCGTACCAGCCAAAAACATCCCGGGTTTACTCGACGAGCATCACAGCGACGCCGGTGGCTACTTCAGCCATTTGGACGCTCTTGAGGCGGAGTCGATCTTCATTCTGCGCGAAGTGGCGGCCGAGTGTCGCAACGCCGCGCTACTCTTCTCCGGCGGCAAGGATTCGGCCGTCGCCCTCCATCTAGCCCGTAAGGCCTACTTCCCCGAGAAGGTCGGTTTCACGCTGCTGCACGTCGACACCGAGCACAACTACCCGGAAGTCATCGAATTTCGGGATCGAATCGCGGAGAAGTTTGGCTGCAAGCTCGTTGTTCGGTCGCTTGAGGATTCGATCAAGCGCGGTACGATCCGGATGAAATCGCCGGACGAGGCGCGTAACCCGTACCAATCGGTGACCTTGCTGGAAGCCATCGCGGAATTCGAGTTCGACGCGTGTATTGGCGGTGGTCGACGCGACGAGGAGAAAGCGCGAGCGAAGGAACGGATCTTCAGCTTCCGCGACGAATTCGGGCAGTGGGATCCGAAGAATCAGCGGCCGGAGTTGTGGGAGCTGTACAACACGCGGGTGCATAAGGGCGAGAACATGCGGGTGTTCCCGATCTCCAACTGGACCGAACTCGACGTTTGGCAGTACATCCTGCGGGAAAAGATCGAGTTGCCCGAGATTTACTTCGCTCACGAACGCGATATCGTGCGCCGCAGCGGGGTGCTGGTGCCCGTCACGCACCTGACGCCGCCGAAACCCGGCGAGACGATCGAGAAAATCACGTGCCGCTTCCGGACCGTGGGTGACATTCCCTGTACGGCTCCGGTCGAGTCGACGGCGGCGACAATCGAGGACATCGTGCGCGAAACGGCAGTGACCCGGATCACCGAGCGGGGCGCGACGCGGCTGGATGATCAGACCTCCGATGCGGCTATGGAGCGCCGGAAAAAGGAAGGGTACTTCTAGGGCCCCTCGGTACATCGATCATCATCCCGTTTCAACTTCCCGCGGAGTCGGTTCAACAAGCATGAGTACCCATACCGGTTTATTACGATTTATTACCGCCGGCAGCGTCGACGACGGCAAGAGCACCCTGATCGGGCGGCTCCTTTACGATTCGAAGAGCATTCTGGCCGACCAGTTGTCAGCCATTGAGAAAACCTCGGAGCGGCGCGGTCTGACGCAGGTCGACCTGTCGCTGCTGACGGATGGCCTGGAAGCCGAGCGCGAGCAAGGTATCACGATCGACGTCGCTTATCGGTACTTCGCGACACCCAAGCGCAAGTTCATCATCGGTGATGCGCCTGGCCATGAGCAGTACACGCGGAACATGGTCACGGCGGCATCGACGGCTGACGTTGGCATCATTCTGATCGACGCGCGTCGGGGCGTTCTGCCGCAAACCCGTCGCCACTCGTACCTGGCGCGTCTGGTCGGAATTCCGCGTGTCGTTCTGGCCATCAACAAGATGGACCTCGTGGACTACTCGAAAGAGGTCTTCGAGACGATCCGGACCGATTACCTGGCGTTTGCCGAAAACCTCGGATTCACCGAGATTCTGCCAATACCGATGTCCGCCCTGGAGGGCGACAACGTTGTGGAAACTGGAGACCACATGCCTTGGTACACCGGTCCCACGCTGGTGGATTACCTGGACACGGTGCCGGCTCTGCACGACGGTTCGGATCATCCGTTCCGTTTCCCGGTGCAGCGCGTGACGCGTGTGATGCTGGGTAATCAGGCGGAGGCGGTGATCGGACTGCCGACCGAAGGCGAATTTCGCGGCTATCAGGGCGGCGTTGCGGCTGGAACCGTGCGGATAGGTGACGCCGTGCGCGTCCTTCCCATAGGGAAGACCAGCACCGTCAAGAGCATTCTGACTGCCGATGGTCCGTTGACCGAGGCGCAGGCTGATTCGGCTGTTGTGCTGGAACTGGCTGACGAAATTGATATTTCCCGCGGGGACATGCTGGTGGCAGCCAGCGCTGAACCGATCGTGACGCAGGATCTCGAAGCCACGATGTGCTGGTTGTCCGAGGAGGAGTTGACGCCGCAGCGCAAGTACTGGGTGAAGCACACCAGCCGCACTGTGCGTGCATCGTTCAAGGAACTGCTGTACCGCGTTGATGTGAACACGCTGGAGAAAATTTCGGGGGTGGACACGTTGCGGATGAACGACATCGCTAGGGTCAAGCTGCGGCTACAGCAGCCTATCTTCGTCGATTCGTACTCCGAGAATCGCATTACCGGAAGCTTCATCGTGATCGATGACGCGACCAACAACACGGTTGGTGCGGGCGTTATCGCCCCCGAGTGAGTCTCCAAAGTGATTGGGGCTGCTGTAGCGGCAGCCCCCTTCCGTTTCGCGATGGTGCGTATGTTTGGTAGGCGGAGCGGCGGTCGTGCCGTTGCTGGCATCACCTCTTGTTCACCCGTTGCGTGCGTACTTTCAGCGGGGCATCCGTAGGCCTGCGTTCCAGCGTCGTTTGCTTTCTCTTGAAGCGTCAGCCGTTCGCATCGTCGGTGATCACTGAGCGCTCAGATTGGACGGGGCCTGGGTGTTGAAGCCGGGGAGCGGTGCGGTGTCGTAGCAGCTGCCTTCCGGATGGGAACACTTGCGCAGTCAGACGGCCGGGGATGTGTCTTCTTTCAGTTGGTCGGAGTCTTGACGTGAACTTCGAAAAATCCATCGCGCTGCAGAGGCGGCTCGAGGAGTTGGTCCCTGGCGGTTCTCATACCTACGCCAAGGGTGAGGACCAGTTTCCAGAAGCGTATCCCGCTATCATCGCGCGCGGGGATGGTTGTCGCGTCTGGGATGTCGACGGCAACGAATACATTGAATTCGGGAGCGGGCTGCGCTCGGTCATACTCGGGCATGGCTATCCATCGGTGGTACAGGCCGCATGCCGCGAGGCCATGCGGGGCCTTAACTTCGTCAGGCCGGCGGCCATCGAATGCGAGGTGGCAGAACATTTTCTCGGCCTCATTCGCGGCGCCGAGATGGTGAAGTTCGCCAAGAACGGTTCTGATGCGACGACTGCGGCCGTCAAGCTGGCTCGTGCCTACACTGGCCGGGATCTCGTCGCGATCTGCGGCGACCAGCCATTCTTCTCGGTCGATGACTGGTTTATTGGGGCCACCCCCATGGACGCCGGAATCCCTAAGGTCATCAAGGACCTGACGGTCAGGTACGCCTACAATGACATCGGCAGCGTACAGGCCATGTTGGATGCGCATCCCGGGCAGATCGCGTGCCTGATTCTGGAAGCCGAAAAGACCGATCCGCCACTGGAAGGTTTCCTGCATCAGGTCCAGAGTCTCTGCCGCCAACATGGGGTCGTGTTCATACTGGATGAGATGATCACCGGTTTTCGCTATCACCTTCGCGGGGCCCAGCAGATCTTCGATCTGGATCCCGACTTGTCCACGTTTGGCAAGGCCATGGGGAACGGCTTTGCGGTCGCCGCGTTGGCGGGCAAGCGGGAGTTCATGCAGTTGGGTGGGCTTGCGCACGACCGAGAAAAGGTGTTTCTGATGTCGACCACGCATGGTGCCGAGAGTATGGGCTTGGCAGCTTGTCTGGAAACGATGAAGGTGTGTGAGCGGGAGCACGTGGCGGATGTGTTGACGCGGCAGGGCGAGCGGTTGGCGGCCGGGGTTCGTAAGTCGGTGGAGGAACTGCACCTTCAGGACTTTTTCGGATTGGCGGGACGCCCTTGCTGCCTTGTTTTCTGGACATTCGATCAGGATCGTAAGCCGTCTCAGCCGTTTCGCACGTTGTTCCTGGCGGAATTGATGAAGCGCGGGGTCTTGGCTCCCAACCTTGTTGTCAGCTTCAGCCATTCCGACGCCGATATCGACGAGGCTATCCAGGCTATTGCCGGCGCGCTGCAGGTTTACCGGAGGGCTCTGGATGAAGGCCTCGAAAAATTCGCAGTCGGTCGTTCGGTTAAACCGGTCTTCCGCCGGTTCAACTGAAGTTGATCTGATCTACATTTTTTGGGTCGTTCGGGACAGTTTGATGCCGAAAATGCCGGTCATCACTCCTGTGATATCCTAGGTCGCCAGGTTTGACGCAAGACAAGTCGCCGTATGGAATGGACACTGGATACCAGTCATCCATATGCGACGGCACGATATAGCCTGACGGTCCTGCGGGTCGCAATCATGAGTATGATTGAGCGCCCGTCTTCGTGGCGCGTTTCTCGTCGAATGCCCTCCCCGTTTGAAAGTTTATTACCTGCATCAAGCCGTAGCTGATGAATAAATTTGTGATCGTCGGTACCCAGCGTACCGGCAGCAGCGCGCTTGCCGAATCCATCGGGATGCATCCGGCTGTGGCCTGCGGCTGGGAATGGTCGCTTCGAGTACCCTGGCTTAGAAAGATACGTGCTGCTGAGAAGGCACTTTCCGGTGACTTTTCGGGCTTGATGAATCATGAGCGGCAACACATGGAGGGGCTGTTCTCGGACCGCATCGAGTGGCTTGGCTATCGGAGCCTCTTCAGTTCGTCGGACAAATGGCTGATTGCGCCGCGGTTCAACGCGGCCCTGTTCTTCGATCGGTTCGGCGAGCATCTGTCGTGGTTCCGCCGGCAACGTGGCTTGCACATAATTCACATCGTTCGGCACGATAACCTGGAGTGGCTCAAATCCAAGTTCGTTGCTGTAGCGACGAATGCCTACGTAGGTACTGAATATCCCGACGACCTGAGGGTCGACATTCCATTGAGGGCATCAGTAAAGCGGTTGCAGTCCAAGGCCTGGGTCGACACGATGCTCTCGACTTTGGTGGAAACCAATCCCTACTTGCTGATTCGTTACGAAGATCTGCTTCGAGATCGCACCGAGACGGTTTCGAGGGCATTGCGCTTCCTGCAGTTGGACCCGGCTGACGCCGATTTGTCGCAGGCGAGGATTGCTCGGCAGTCGACAGGCGATGCGTCGCGCTATATATCGAACTACGAGCTGTTGCAGAAGACGCTGCAGGACAAGGGACTTTTGACGTCACCACTATAAGCACGTCATCTGCGCGACATTGGTGCGGGGCGGTGACGGACTGGTGCCTAAGGGCGGGGGCCAGGCAAGCGCGAGAAGGCGCCTGGGCTGCAGTGCCTTGTGATTTTCGGCCTCAGATCTGGGCGCAGGCGCGGAGATGCGCAGGCGCGCGCGTTCGCAGGCGCTTGCGGTCTTGTTGGTCAACGTGGCCTTGCATTTTCCTTGGGGACGATTGTTGAGTCTGGATAGTATGAAACCGACATTCATTGGTATCGGTGCACAAAAATGTGCTTCCAGTTGGATCTACCGCATTCTGGAAGACCATCCGGAGGTCTGTCTCTCCGAGCGCAAAGAACTGGATTTCTTCTCATATCACTACGACAACGGGTATCAGTGGTACGAGCGGCATTTCGCTTGCGGCAGTGTCGCGAAGGCAGTCGGCGAGATCTCGCCCTCCTACTTCCACGATTACGATGCCCCGGCGCGTGCCAAGGCATACGACTCTCAACTGAAAGTCATCGTGTCCCTGCGTGACCCGATCGAGCGGGCTCTCTCGCACCATAAACATCTCGTCCGCCTGGGGTTTTACACTGGACCCGATTTCAGCTTCGAGGCGGGATTGGCTCAAAACCCGTCCTATGTCGAACAGGGTCTCTATGCGAAACATCTTTCGCGGTGGCTGTCCGAATTTCCTCCCGAACAGCTATTGATCGTGTATATGGACGACATCCGGACCGATGCGGATGCGGTCGTTCGCGAGGTATATCGCTTTCTCGATATCGCCGAGGATCACCGGCCGGCGGCACTACACGTGAAGGCCAACCCCAGTTATGTCGTCCGGAACCGCATGCTTGATGGATTCGTCAAGAAGTGCCGCACCGGGGCGAAAGCCCTGGGGCTCAGATCGTTGTGGCAGGCTCTCGGGCGCACACCGCTGAGGGGCTTGTATGAAGCATCCAACCGTATCGATAGCGATGCCGTGATTCCGAGCATGCTCCCCGAAACCCGCGCGCAACTGCATTCCGTGTTCGAAGAGGACACTAGACAGCTCGCGGTGTTGACTTCCCGGGCAGTTTCCTGGTCAAAGAAATGACGTAGGGCTTCCAGCCCGGCTCTTGGTCTTGGGCAGACGCGGCCTTGTTTCCAGCCTCCCATTCGACCGGTTGATCCGCTCCTTCGAGCCGTGAGGTCAGTCAGGGCGAGGGTAGGGCGGCTGGCCCGGCCTCACCGTGGATCGCAATGGTTGCCTTACAGTCCCCAGCGCGCGGGACGCGTTCCTATCTGGCGTCCTTTCAGTTCGCGCACCGCGTCGCTTGCTCCGTATCGGCAAGCCGCTTGAACCACCAGATTGCGAAGTTCCGCTGGACACTGTTACAGCCTGTTGACACCTATTTCTGTTTTCTGGATAATGCGCGGCTCGTCTGGTGCTGAGTGATTTGGGCTTTTGGTCTGGGGGCTTGGTGGCGGGTCGAGAGG